>NZ_JBEOUL010000012.1:0-182561 GCF_040304075.1 Kitasatospora sp. NPDC094015 | reverse complement strand
TGGTACTGCAGGGGGGACCCTGTGGGAGAGTAGGACGCCGCCGAACAATCTTTCAGAGAAGCCCCTCCGGGTCACCCGGAGGGGCTTTTCGCATTTCCGGAGACCAGCGCGAACACCGCCCCGTGCGGATCGCGGAACCGGGCCGAGCGCCCGAAGCCGGGGATCTCCCGGACCGGTGCGAGCAGGGTGGCTCCGAGCCGGCCGGCCCTGTCGGTGCTGCGGTCGACGTCCTCCACCGCGAGGTAGGGCAGCCAGTGCGAGGTGGTGCCCGCGGCCGCCTCCCTGGGGTGCAGCTGGCGGATGCCGCAGTGGGCGGACGCCATCACCGTGTACCGGCCGCCCTCGAAGGGGATGTCCTCGCTCCGCCAGCCGAGGGCCGTCCGGTAGAAGGCCTTGGCCGCCGCCGGGTCCAGGCTGAAGAGCTCCGTCCAGTACACGCTGCCCGGCCCGTCCGCAGAGGGGCTGCCGGGCCGCAGGGTGAAGCTGGCTCCGGTGGGATCGGTGGCCGTGCCGGCCGACCGGAACGGGCCGGCGGGGGGCCGGCCTCCCGCCGCGAGGATGCGGCGGGAGGCGGCCCGGAGGTCGCCGCACGCGAAGGCGGGCGTCCACGCGGGTACGGCCGAGGGCCCGGCGGCCCGCAGCACCGTGGCGACGGTCCGCCCGCCGTGCCGGAAGCGGTCCGGGCGGCCCTCCGTCGCCCGGACGAAGCGCCAGCCCAACAGGGCGGTGTAGAAGGCGGCGGAGGCCTCGGGGTCGCGCGAGTGCAGCAGGACGGCCGGTCCGGTGGTGGTGGGACGGGCTGTGGTGCTCATGCGGGCTCCGGGTGGCGTCGTGGTCCTGTCCGTACCTGCATCCTCGGATCGTCCCGGTGGCCCCACAAACGGGGATGTCCACCCGGGCACCGGCTGTCGGCGCGGGGAGGTACGGTGCGTAGCGGACAGTGACCAGCGGCGAGAGGGGGCTCAGTGGCCACGCAGCAGCGTCGGGCGGCCGAAGCGGGCGAGGAGCGGTCCGGACCGGGCCCGGCCCTCCGACCACCCGCCCAGGGGCAGTCCCCGGCCCAGAGCCCCGCCCAGGCCCCGGCCCAGCGCCAGCTCGCGCAGGTCGAGGGGGTGCTGGAGCGGATCACGTACGCCAACGAGGAGACCGGCTACACGGTTGCCCGGGTCGACACCGGGCGCGGGGCGAACGACCTGCTGACGGTGGTCGGCGCCCTGCTGGGGGCGCAGCCCGGGGAGTCGCTGCGGCTGTTCGGCCGTTGGGGTTCGCATCCGCAGTACGGCAAGCAGTTCACGGTGGAGAACTACACCACCGTGCTGCCCGCGACGGTGCAGGGGATCCAGCGGTACCTGGGGTCGGGGCTGATCAAGGGGATCGGGCCGCGGTTCGCGGAGCGGATCGTCGCGCAGTTCGGGGTGGACACGCTCGACGTGATCGAGCAGGAGCCGGGCCGGCTGATCGAGGTCCCGGGGCTGGGGCCGAAGCGGACCAGGATGATCGCGGCCGCCTGGGAGGAGCAGAAGGCGATCAAGGAGGTGATGGTCTTCCTGCAGGGTGTCGGGGTGTCCACCTCCCTGGCGGTGCGGATCTACAAGAAGTACGGCGACAGCTCGATCGGCGTGGTGAAGAACGAGCCGTACCGGCTGGCCGCGGACGTGTGGGGCATCGGGTTCCTGACGGCGGACCGGATCGCCCAGGCGGTGGGGATCCCGCACGACAGTCCGGAGCGGGTGAAGGCGGGCCTGCAGTACGCGCTTTCGCAGAGCAGCGACCAGGGGCACTGCTACCTGCCGGAGGAGCGGCTGATCGCGGACGGGGTGAAGCTGCTGCAGGTGGACGTCGGGTTGGTGATCGACTGTCTGGCCGAGCTGGTGGTGCAGGAGGGCGTGGTCCGGGAGAGCGTGCCGGGCGCGGAGGGGCAGCCGATCACCGCGGTCTACCTGGTGCCGTTCCACCGGGCGGAGGTCTCGCTGTCGAACCAGGTGTTGCGGCTGCTGCGGGCGGACGCCGACCGGATGCCGGGCTTCGCGGGGGTGGACTGGGAGGCGGCGCTCGGCTGGCTGGCCAAGCGCACGGGGGTCGAACTGGCCCCCGAGCAGCGGGAGTCGGTGCGGCTCGCGCTGACCGAGAAGGTCGCGGTGCTGACCGGGGGGCCGGGCTGCGGCAAGTCGTTCACGGTGAAGTCGATCGTGACGCTGGCGCTGGCGAAGCGGGCCAAGGTGGTGCTGGCGGCGCCGACGGGGCGGGCGGCGAAGCGGCTGGCGGAGCTGACCGGCGTGGAGGCGTCCACGGTGCACCGGCTGCTGGAGCTGCGGCCGGGCGGTGACGCGGCGTACGACCGGGACCGGCCGCTGGACGCGGACCTGGTGGTGGTCGACGAGGCGTCGATGCTGGACCTGATCCTGGCGAACAAGCTGGTGAAGGCGGTGGCGCCGGGCGCGCACCTGCTGTTCGTGGGGGACGTTGACCAGTTGCCCTCGGTGGGGGCGGGCGAGGTGCTGCGGGACATGCTGGCGCCGGGCAGCCCGGTCCCGTCGGTGCGGCTGACCAGGATCTTCCGGCAGGCCCAGCAGTCGGGCGTGGTGACCAACGCGCACCGGATCAACGAGGGCCTGCCGCCGGTGACCGAGGGGATGTCGGACTTCTTCCTCTTCGTGGAGGACGACGCGGAGCGGGCGGCGGGTCTGACGGTGGACGTGGTGGCGCGGCGGATCCCGCAGAAGTTCGGGCTGGACCCGCGCCGGGACGTGCAGGTGCTGTCGCCGATGCACCGCGGTCCGGCCGGCGCGGGCGCCTTGAACACCCTGCTCCAGGCGGCCGTGACGCCGGCCCGGGAGGGGCTGGCGGAGCGCCGGTTCGGCGGGCGGACGTTCCGGGTGGGGGACAAGGTCACCCAGATCCGCAACAACTACGAGAAGGGACTCAACGGCGTCTTCAACGGCACGGTGGGGGTGGTGACCTCGCTGAGCGTGGACGATCAGCGACTGACCGTGCTCACCGACGAGGACGAGGAGGTGCCGTACGACTTCGACGAGCTGGACGAACTGGCGCACGCGTACGCGGTGACCATCCACCGGTCGCAGGGTAGCGAGTACCCGGCGGTGGTGATTCCCGTCACTACGTCGGCGTGGACGATGCTCCAGCGGAACCTGCTGTACACCGCCGTGACGCGGGCGAAACGACTCGTGGTGCTCGTCGGGTCGCGGAAGGCGATCGGACAGGCCGTGCGGGCCGTCAGTGCAGGTCGGCGCCATTCGGCCCTGGACCACCGGCTGGCAACTGGATGATTCTCCGACTGGCGGGTACGGTCGGGGGTTGTCTTGACGTGAAGAGATTTAGGGCGGAACCTGGTCAGGTGCCGATCTTGTCCGGTTCATACCGGCTGCGGCGACAGCTTTTGTAGGTCGGGCCCCTTTCCGGCCCACCCCGAGTGCGCAGCCATCCTCCGGATGGGGGATCGTAGAGACGGTCAGGGCACTCGGATGAGGATTCATTTCGTCGGTGAGGAAGACGTGAGCGACAAATCGGTAGTACTGCGGTACCAGGACGACGAGTTCGAGTACCCCGTCGTCGAGAGCACTGCGGGCAACGCCGGCTTCGACATCTCGAAGCTGCTCCCGCAGACCGGTCTGGTCACCCTGGACAACGGCTTCGGCAACACCGCGGCGTACAAGTCGGCGATCACCTTCGTCGACGGTGACAACGGCATCCTGCGCTACCGCGGCTACCCGATCGAGCAGCTCGCGGAGCGCGGCAACTTCGCGGAGACGGCCTACCTGCTGATCAACGGCGAGCTGCCGACCGCCGACCAGCTCGCGACCTTCTCCAACGAGGTCACCCAGCACACCCTGCTGCACGAGGACGTCAAGCGCTTCTACCAGGGCTTCCCCCGGGACGCGCACCCGATGGCGATGCTGTCCTCGGTGGTCGGCGCGCTCTCCACGTTCTACCCGGAGAGCCACAACCCCTTCGACGCGGCGCAGCGCCACCTGTCGACGGTCCGGCTGCTGGCGAAGCTGCCGACCATCGCGGCGTACGCCTACAAGAAGGCGATGGGCCAGCCCTTCGTCTACCCGCGCAACGACCTGAGCTACGTGGAGAACTTCCTCCGGATGACCTTCGCGGTCCCGGCCGAGGACTACGAGCTCAACCCGGTGATCGTCAACGCGCTGGACAAGCTGCTGATCCTGCACGCGGACCACGAGCAGAACTGCTCGACCTCCACCGTGCGCCTGGTCGGCTCCAGCCACGCGAACCTGTTCGCCTCGGTCTCGGCCGGCATCTCCGCGCTCTGGGGCCCGCTGCACGGCGGCGCCAACCAGGCCGTGCTGGAGATGCTGGACCAGATCAAGAAGGACGGCGGCGACGTCGACGCCTTCATCCGCAAGGTGAAGAACCGCGAGGACGGCGTGAAGCTCATGGGCTTCGGTCACCGCGTGTACAAGGCGTTCGACCCGCGTGCCGCGCTGGTCAAGGAGCTCGCGCACGAGGTGCTCGGCCAGCTCGGCAAGTCCGACGAGCTGCTGGACATCGCGCTCAAGCTGGAGGAGCACGCGCTCAGCGACGACTTCTTCGTCTCGCGCAAGCTCTACCCGAACGTGGACTTCTACACCGGTCTGATCTACCGCGCGATGGGCTTCCCGACCAGCATGTTCACCGTGCTGTTCGCGCTCGGCCGGCTGCCGGGCTGGATCGCCCACTGGCACGAGATGATCAACGACCCGGGCAGCCGGATCGGCCGTCCGCGGCAGATCTACACCGGCACCGCGATCCGCGACTACGTGCCGCTCGAGGCCCGCTGACCGCGGCCCCCGTACGCGAGAGGGCCCGGCTGCCACTGACAGCCGGGCCCTTCGCCGTCCCTGGGCGGCAGAGCCGTCCGGTCCGTACACCGTGCGCACGACGCCCGGTCGCCACCTCGTCCCGGAAACGGCCGCTCAAAGCGTCCCGGACCTGGTCGCGCCCCGGCGTCGTGCGCCTTGGCCGCCGATCGACGGCCGTCCCGGGGCCCGCCGGAGCCCCGTCGGCGGCAGAGGCCGAGGGCGGAGACGTTGCCGTTCCTTCGTCGCCGCGCACCGAAAGCTGCCGCGCTGTACAAGGTAAGACGTAACTGGGGGCGCAAAGTTACGGGTAGCGGGTGTGAGTTGGCTCTCGCCACGCTCCGTGTGCGCCTCGCTGCACCCCCGCGGACGGGCCCGGACGGCCCATACCACACCGAACGCCCGCCGAGCAGCGTCACCCTCCCCGCAGCCATGGCAACCCAGCGTGATAGGAATCGTCTCATTCCGGACGGACCGCCCCGCATGTGCGGCGGAGCGGTGGCCGGGCAGGGAGGGAGTTGCGCGGATGACCAGGAACGTCGTGGTGACCGGTGGTGGCACCGGGATCGGGTACGAGGTGGCGCGCCGGTTCGCCCTGGCCGGCGAGCGGGTGGTGATCGTCGGCCGTCGCCGGGAGGTGCTGGAGCGGGCCGCGGCCGAGCTCGGCCCCGAGGTCACCCCGGTGGTCTGCGATCTGGCGGACCCGGACGCGGTGGAGGCCGTGCTGTCCTCGCTGCCGGAGCGGATCGACGTCCTGGTGAACAACGCGGGCAGCCGGGAGACGGTGATCGGGGCCGGCCCGCACGCCGTCCTGGCGCGCTGGCGCGGGGACTTCGAGCGCAACGTGCTCACCGTGGTGATGCTCACCGAGTCGATCCGCGACCGCCTCACCCCGGGCTCCGGCCGGGTGGTCACGGTCAGTTCGATCGCCGCGCTGCGCGGGGCCGGCTCGTTCGGGGCCGCGAAGGCCTCGCTGCACGCCTGGAACCACTTCCTGGCGGCCCAGCTCGGGACCTCGGGCATCACGGCCAACATCGTGGCGCCCGGGACGGTGTCGGGCACCGAGTTCTTCGGGCCGCGGCTGGACGAGGCCGAGGTGTCCCGGCGGGCGGCGCGGACGCTGGTCGGCCGGATCGGCGAGTCCGGTGAGGTGGCCGCCGCGGTCTACTTCCTGGCCTCGCCGGAGGCCGGGTTCATCACCGGCGAGATCCTGCACTGCAACGGCGGCGAGCTGCTCGGGCGGTGATCGCCCGAGCAGCCGGCCGGCCGGCCGCCGTCAGGAGGCGCGG
Organism: Kitasatospora sp. NPDC094015; assembly: GCF_040304075.1. NCBI lineage: Bacteria > Bacillati > Actinomycetota > Actinomycetes > Kitasatosporales > Streptomycetaceae > Kitasatospora > Kitasatospora sp. NPDC094015. The sequence goes on along the minus strand of NZ_JBEOUL010000012.1, from coordinate 176,452 downwards.
AACTTGCGCAGCCGCAGGCTGTTGGTGACCACGAAGACCGAGGAGAAGGCCATCGTGGCGCCGGCCACCACCGGGTTCAGCAGCCCGGCCGCGGCCAGCGGGATGGCGGCCACGTTGTAGGCGAAGGCCCAGAACAGGTTGCCCTTGATGGTGGCCAGGGTCCGGCGGGCCAGCCGGATCGCGTCCGCCGCGGCGCGCAGGTCCCCGCGCACCAGGGTCAGGTCGCCGGCCTCGATCGCGGCGTCGGTCCCGGTCCCGAGGGCCAGCCCCAGGTCCGCCTGGGCGAGCGCGGCGGCATCGTTGACGCCGTCGCCGACCATCGCCACCGCGTGCCCCTCGGCCTGCAGGCGCCGCACGGCGGCCACCTTCTGCTCGGGGAGCACCTCGGCCAGCACGTCCTCGGCGGCGATGCCGACCTCGGCGGCCACCGATGCGGCCACCGCGCGGTTGTCCCCGGTGAGCAGCACCGGGCGCAGCCCCAGGGCGCGCAGCGCGACGATCGCCTCGGCGCTGGTGGGCTTGACGGTGTCGGCGACCTCCAGCACGGCGCGGGCGGCGCCGTCCCAGCCGACCGCCACCGCGGTGCGACCGGCGGCCTCGGCCCGGCGGGCGGCCTCGGCGAGGGCGGTCGGCAGGTGGTGGGCGCGGTCGGCGAGCAGGGCCTCACGGCCGGCCAGGACGGCGTGGCCGTCGACCGTGCCCAGCACGCCGCGGCCGGGCAGGTTCTCGAAGCGCTCGACCGGGGGCAGCGTGCCGAGGCGTTCGGTGGCGGCGGCCGCGACGGCGGCGCCTATCGGGTGCTCGGAGGCGTTCTCCAGCGCGCCGGCCAGGCGCAGCACCTCGGCCTCGTCGGTGCCCTCGGCGGTGTGCACCGCGATCAGGGACATCCGGCCGGTGGTGACCGTGCCGGTCTTGTCGAGCACGACGGTGTCGACCCGGCGGGTGGACTCCAGCACCTCGGGGCCCTTGATCAGGATGCCCAGCTGGGCGCCGCGGCCGGTGCCGACCATCAGGGCGGTGGGGGTGGCCAGGCCGAGCGCGCAGGGGCAGGCGATGATCAGCACGGCGACGGCGGCGGTGAAGGCCGCGGTGCTGCCGGCGCCCGCGAGCAGCTGGCCGACCAGGGTGCCCAGGGCGATCAGGACGACCACCGGGACGAAGACGGCGGAGATCCGGTCGGCCAGTCGCTGGGCGGCGGCCTTGCCGTTCTGTGCCTCCTCGACCAGCTTGGCGATCCGGGCCAGCCGGGTGTCGGCGCCGACCCGGGTGGCCTCGACCACCAGCCGGCCGCCGGCGTTGACGGTGCCGCCGGTGACCGGATCGCCGGTGGTGACCTCGACCGGGACGGACTCGCCGGTGAGCATCGAGGCGTCCACGGCCGAGCTGCCCTCCAGCACCGTGCCGTCGGTGGCGATCTTCTCGCCGGGACGGACCACGAACCGGGCGCCGACGGTGAGCCGGTCGGCCGGCAGCCGGACCTCGCGGCCGTCGACCAGGACCGAGACGTCCTTGGCGCCGAGTTCCAGCAGGGCGTGCAGGGCGGCGCCGGCGCGGCGCTTGGAGCGGGCCTCCAGCCAGCGCCCGAGCAGGATCAGGACGGTGACGGCGGCGGCGGTCTCCAGGTAGAGCGTGCTCGCGGCGTCCTGGCCGCCGACCGCGAGGGTGAAGCCGTGCCGCATGCCGGGCATGCCGGCGTCGCCGAGGAACAGGGCCCACACGGACCAGCCGAAGGCGGCCAGGGTGCCGAGCGAGACCAGGGTGTCCATGGTGGCCGCGCCGTGCTTGAGGTTGGTCCAGGCAGCGCGGTGGAAGGGGAGGCCGCCGTACACGACGACCGGGCCGGTGAGGGCGAAGGCGAGCCACTGCCAGTCGTCGAACTGGAGGGCGGGGATCATCGAGAGCAGCACCACCGGGACGGCGAGCAGCGTGCTGATCCGCAGCCGTTGGAGCAGCGGGTCGGGCGCCGCGGACGGCTGCTCGGGGCCGGCCGGCGCGGCGGCGGGCTCGGGGGGCGGCGGGAGTTCGGCGGTGTAGCCGGTCCGCTCCACGGTGGCGATCAGGTCGGCGACGCTCACCCCCGGACCGAAGTCGACCCGGGCCCGCTCGGTGGCGTAGTTGACGGTGGCCTCGACGCCGTCGATCCGGTTGAGCTTCTTCTCGATCCGGGCCGCGCAGGAGGCGCAGGTCATGCCGCCGATCGAGAGTTCGACCCGCTCGACGGCGGCGGGTGCTATGCCGTGGGTGGTGCTCATGCCTCAGTCTGCTCCTCTTCGCGGGTCCGCCGCGGGGGCGGCCGGGACCGGCGCCGCCCCCGCTGCCGGGCTCAGGCTTCCTGGCCGACCAGGGCGAAACCGGCCTCGTCGACGGCGGCCCGGACCTGCTCCTCGGTGAGCGGTGCGGAGGCCGACACGGTGACCGTCCCGGCCTTGGCGTCCGCGGCCACCTCGATCACGCCGGGGAGCGCGGAGACCTCGGCGCTCACCGACTTCTCGCAGTGGCCGCAGCTCATGCCGGTGACGGTGTAGGTGGTGGTGCTGGACACGGGGGCCTCCGGGGATAGGGCTGCGCGGGTAGGTCTGTCAGGCTCAACACCATACCCCCCGGGGGTATTCCGCGGCAGGGCGGGCAGCTGTGGCCTGACTCGCAGCATGGCGGCTGATCGCCCGGCGGTCATATCCGGATCGCGGTGATTCGCCCGTTCCGGTGGCCGCCGGGCGGCCCTGTCCGTGCGGCGCGGGGGAGCCTTTACTCCGATATGTTCGAAATGTGTCCTGGAACAGCCGGAGCCGCACGGCCCTGCCCAGGGCCGGTGGGGTGCCGCCGGCCCGCCGGCGCAGCGCGCTGCTCGCCGCCGACCTGCAGGACCTCTCGTTCCGCCGCCGGGCCGCGCCGGCCCTGCTCGCCATCCTGGTGGTCTCGCTGGCGGACTTCCTCTCCGGGCAGGACCGCTACCTGGCCCCGCTGATGGTGGTGGTCCCGGCCATCGCCTGTCTGACCCTGCGGCCGATGGAGCTGCTGGCGGTCTGCACGCTCGGCCTGGTCTCGCTGGTCTGGCTGAGCTACTACGACAAGGTGGCCGACCTCAGCGACGGCCGGTTCCTGTTCGGCGCGATGCTCAGCTACCTGGCGATGACCGCGTTCAGCGCCTGGGTGGCCCGCCTGCGGATGCGCCGGGCCGCCGCCTTCGCCGCCGTCAGCTCGGTCGCGGAGGCGGCCCAGCGGGCGCTGCTGCGCCAGCCCGGCCCGCGCGTCGGGCCGTTGCGCCTGGCCGTGCGGTACGTCTCCGCGGCCGACGCGGCCCGGATCGGCGGCGACCTCTACTCGGTGCTGGACACGCCGAACGGCACCCGGGTGCTGGTCGGCGACGTCCGGGGCAAGGGGCTGGGCGCGGTGCAGACGGCGGCCGTGGTGCTGGGCGCGTTCCGGGAGGCCGCGTACGACGAACGGGAGCTGCGGAGGGTCGCGGCGCGGATCGAGGCGAGCGTGGAGCGGCACGTGCCGGACGGCGAGTTCACCACGGCGCTGTTCGCCGAGTTCGCCGACCCGGACCTGGTCGAGCTGCTGCACTTCGGCCACGTGCCGCCGATCCAAGTGACCCGGGACGGCCGGGTGACGGTCCTGGAGGCCAGCGACCCCTGGGTGCCGCTGGGACTGGGCTCGCTGGCGGTCGGCGAACCGACGTCGATGCGGGTGCCGTTCGGCGCGGACGACGTGCTGGTGCTGTGCACCGACGGGGTGGTGGAGGCCAGGCACCGGCGGACCGGCGAGTTCTACCCGCTGGCCGAACGGGTCGGCCCGCTGGTGGGCGGGGCCGCGCGCTCGCCGGCCGAGCTGGAGTCGGCGGTCGGCCGGATCTACGCCGACCTGCTGGTGCACACCGGGGGCGAGCTGGGGGACGACGCGCTGCTGATGCTGATCAGCCGGACCGACCGGACCGACGAGGCCGGGTGAGCGGGGTCGGGTGAGCGGGGCCGGGTGAGCAGGGATCAGGCTCCGGCGGTGGTCTCGGCGAGCGCCCGCAGGATCAGTGCGGTGGAGGTGGCGCCCGGATCCTGGTGCCCGGTGCTGCGCGGGCCCAGGTAGGAGGCCCGGCCCTTGCGGGCCTGCAGCGGCACGGTGTCGCGGGCGCCCTGCTCGGCGGCCCGGGCGGCGGCTTCGGCGGCGGCCGGCAGCCCCCGATCGGCGGCTGCCCGGAAGGCCTCGGCGGCCGGGGCCAGCGCGTCCACCATGGTCTTGTCGCCGGGCTGCGCGCCGCCCAGCCGCTGCACCGCGGCCAGTGCGGCGGCCAGCGCCCCGGCCAGGTCGGCGGCGGTGGCGGGCCGGGCGGGCAGGGCGGCGCCGAGGGCCCGCAGGGCGCTGCCGTACAGCGGGCCGCCGGCGCCGCCGACCGTGGAGATCAGCGTGGTGCCGGCCGCCCGCAGCAGCTCGCCGGGGCCGCCGGCCGGCGGTGCGGCCAGCAGCGGGGCGAGCGCGGAGAAGCCGCGGCGCAGATTGCTGCCGTGGTCGCCGTCGCCGATCGCGGTGTCCAGCTCGGTCAGCTGCTGCGCGTGCTCCTCGACCGACGCGGCGGCGGCGCGCAGCCAATCGGCGGCGAGGGCGGTGTCCAGGGTGTCCACGGTCACGACCGGTGGAGGGCGGGGGTGGCCACCGGGGCGTCCCAGAGTTCCAGCAGCCGGTCGTCCGCCCTGGTCAGGGTGAGCGAGAAGCCGGCCATGTCCAGGCTGGTGACGTAGCTGCCGACCAGGTTGCGGGCGATCGTGATGCCGCGTTCGGCGAGCCGGGCGTGCACCTCGCCGAAGACCAGGTAGAGCTCCAGCAGCGGGGTCGCGCCCAGGCCGTTGACCAGCGCGACCACCCGGTCGCCCGCGGCGAGGTGGTGGTCGGCGAGGATGGTGTCCACCACCTCGGCGACCAGCTCGCGGGCGGGGCGCAGCGGTGCGCGCCGGCGGCCCGGCTCGCCGTGGATGCCGACGCCGACCTCGATCTCGTCGGGCGGCAGGTCGAACCCGGGGTGCCCGGCGGCCGGCACGGTGGCGGCGCTCAGGGCGATCGCGAAGGAGCGGGAGGCGGCGTCGACCTGTTCGGCGACGGCTGCCACCTCCGCCAGCGTGGCCCCGCGCTCGGCCAGCGCGCCGGCGATCTTCTCCACCGCGACGGTGGCACCGGTGCCGCGGCGTCCGGCCGTCCAGGTGGAGTCCTCGACGGCGACGTCGTCGTCCACCAGGACGGTGCGGACCTCGATCCCCTCCTCGGCCGCGAGTTCGGCGGCGAGCCCGAAGTTCAGCACGTCGCCGGTGTAGTTCTTCACCACCAGCAGCACGCCCCTGCCCTGCTGCACGGCCCGGGCCGCCGCGAGCACCTGGTCGGGGACGGGGGAGGTGAAGATCTCGCCGGGGCAGGCCGCGTCCAGCATGCCGGGGCCGACGAAGCCCGCGTGCAGCGGCTCGTGCCCGGAGCCGCCACCTGAGACCAGGGCGACCTTGGGCGCCGCCGGCCGGGTGCCCCTGGTGATCACCCGGGCGGCCAGGTCCACCACCAGCTCCGGATGGGCGGCGGCGAACCCGGCCAGGGCGTCCGGCAGGACGTGCTCCGGGTCGTTGATCAGCTTCTTCACGGCGCTGGCTCCCCTCGGCGGATGCTGCGACCGACGTTACGCCGCGGGGTCCGGGCGGCCACCGGCAACGACACGCCGCCGGACCCGGGTCGCGACCGGCGACGAGACGCCGCCGGGCCCGCGCGGCCACCGGCAACGGCACGATGTCGTGGCCTGCGGGGCCACCCGCAACGACACGGCGCTCGGACGAACGGCCGTGCCGCGGCGGCCGGTTAGGCTCGGCCGATGGACGCTCGGGTCGGAGTGGTACTGGTCTCGCACAGCGCCGGGCTCGCCGACGGCCTGCGCGACCTGCTGGCGCAGCTGGGCGGCGGCGCGGTGACCGTGCTGCCGGCGGCGGGGACGGCCGACGGCGGGCTCGGCACCAGCTACGAGCTGATCGCCGGGGCGGTGCGGGCCGCGGACGGCGGGGCCGGGGTGGTGCTGCTGGCCGACCTGGGCAGTTCGGTGCTGACCGCGCGCACCGTGCTGGAGGACGAGCCGGGCGAGGGCCGGGTGCTGGTGGACGCGCCCCTGGTGGAGGGCGCGGTGGCCGCCGTGGTGGCGGCCTCGACCGGCGCCGCGCTGGCCGAGGTGGTGGCGGCGGCCGAAGCGGCCCGGGAGTTCCGGAAGTTCTGAGCCGGCCCGGTGCCGCGGCGGCGCCCGCCCGCTACTTGGCGTCGGCGTACCGCTCCACCACGGCCGTGCTGAGCGGGAACCGCACCGGGGTGTCTCCGAAGACCAGCGCGCTGGCCTCCTCGCCGGCCGCGGTCACCGCGGCCACCACCTGGTCGGCCAGGTCGATCGGGGTGTGCACCATCACCTCGTCGTGCTGGAACAGCACCAGGTGCGGGCGGTCCTCGCCACCGCCGAGCGCGGTCAGCCGGCGACGCAGCGAGGCGAGCAGGGCGAGCGCCCAGTCGGCGCCGCTGGCCTGGATCACGAAGTTGCGGGTGAACCGGCCCCGGGCCCGGGCGGAGCGCGCGCCGCCCTCGGCGGCGGCGTCCGCGGCCTCGGTCAGGTCGAGCCAGTCGGCGGAGGGTGGCGGGCAGGCCCGCCCGAGCCGCGAGTGCACCACGCCGCCGTCCTCGCCCGTCCGGGCGGCCGCCTCCACGTAGCCCATCGCGGCGGGGTAGCGGCGGCGCAGGGTGGCCAGCAGCGGCCCGATGTCGCCGGTGGTCTGGCCGTACATGGCGCCGAGCAGGCCGAGCTTGGCCTTCTCCCGGTCACCCTGGAAGGCGTGGGCGGCGAGCGCCTGGTACAGGTCGCCGCCGGCGGCGCTGCGGGCCAGGCCCGCGTCCTCGGAGAGCGCGGCCAGCACCCGGGGTTCGAGCTGGGCGGCGTCGGCGACGACCAGGGCCCAGCCCGGGTCGGCGACCACCGCGCCGCGCAGCACGCGGGGGATCTGCAGCGCCCCGCCGCCGCGGCTGGCCCAGCGCCCGGAGACCACGCCGCCCACCACGTACTCGGGGCGGAACCGGCCGCCCCTGGCCCAGGTGTCCTGCCAGGCCCAGCCGTGCGCGGCGTGCAGCCGGGACAGCTCCTTGTAGCGGATCAGCAGGTCGGCCGCCGGGTGGTCGACCTGGCGCAGCTCCCAGCTGCGGGTGGAACCGAGCTGGACGCCCTGGTCGGCGAAGGCCCGCAGCACCTGGCCGTGCGAATCGGGGTTGAACGGGCGCCCGCCGAGCGCCTGCTGGAGCTCGGCGGCGAGCTCGGCCAGCAGCTTGGGCCGGGCGCCGGGGATCGTCGGGCGCGGGCCGAGCAGGTCGGTGAGCAGCCGGTCGTGCACGTCCACCCGCCAGGGCAGGCCGTCGTCTGCCATCTCGACGGCGAGCAGCGCGCCCGCCGACTCGGCCGCCACCAGCAGCCGGAACCGGGAGCGGGCCGCGGGGTCGGCGATGGCCGAGAGCCGGCGCTGCTGCTCGGCGTGGACGGCGACCACCGCCGCCAGCGGGTCGGTGCCCGGGGGGAGCTGGAGCCGGTCCGGGGTGAACAGGCCGTCCTGGTCGTCGACGCCGGGCTCGGGCAGGTCGGCGGGGACGGCGAGGCCGTGCAGCCTGGCCCAGGCGGCGCCGAGCGAACGCGGCGCCCCCCAGCGTCCCTCATGGCCCAGCAGCAGGGCCTCGACCAGCCGCAGGTCGTGGCAGCGGGCCAGCCGCACCGGGAGCAGCGGGGCGTACGCGCTGTCGGCGGCGGCCCAGACCCAGCGCGGCTGCCCGGCCTCCTCGGCGGCGGCGACCGCGGCCGCCAGGCGCGGGTGGTGGACCGCCGGACCGAGCGGGACGCCGGCCTCGTCCAGCGGCTGCAGGCGCCCGCCGGACCCGTGCTGGTCGGGCACGAGGGCGGTGCGCGGTGCGGTCGGCGCTGCCATCGGCGGTGCCTCCTCTCCCGGGTCGGCCGCGGGAGCGGATCCGCGGTGCGGGTCCGACGGTACCGGGTGGGTCCGACAGCCGGCCGCAGGCCGGTTCCCGCCGGGTCTCCGGCCGGTCGGATCCCTGGCCCGGACCGCACCGCGCCGGTGCCCCCGAGCACGGCTGACCGTCCTTCAAAAGTGGAGGTAGGCAGCTCCGACACCACCGCGTATGGTCGGTCGAATGAGCCTCAACCCCTTCTTCGGGCCCAGCACCCTGGCCTACGAACTGCCGCCCTTCGCCGAGATCCGGGAAGAGCACTACCTGCCGGCCTTCGAGCGGGGCATGGCCGACCAGCTGGCCGAGATCGCCGCGATCACGGCCGACCAGGAGCCGGCGAGCTTCGGGAACACGGTCGTGGCGCTGGAGCGGTCCGGTGCGCTGCTGCGCCGGGTCGCGCTGGTCTTCGCCAACCAGTCGTCCTCCGACGGCACCGCGGGGGTGCAGGAGCTGGACGCGACGATCAGCCCCCGGCTCGCCGCCCACCAGGACGCGATCCTGCTCGACCAGGCGCTGTTCGCCCGGTTCGACGCGCTGTACCGGGTCCGTGCCGACCTCGGCCTGGACGCGCAGTCGTTGCGGCTGCTGGAGCGCCACCACAACGGGTTCGTCCGGGCCGGTGCCCTGCTCGGCGCCGAGGAGCAGCGGCGGCTGCGCGAGATCAACGCCGCGCTCGCCACCGACGCCGCCGCCTTCCGCAAGAACCTGCGCGCGGCCGACAAGGAGCGCGCGATCGTGCTCGACCGGGCCGAGGAGCTGGCCGGGCTCTCGGCCGACGCCGTCGCCGCGGCCGCCGAGAACGGGCGGGCGCTCGGCCTGGACGGCCGGTGGGTGCTCAGCCTGAAGAACGTCTCCAACCAGCCGGAGCTGGCCCAGCTGACCGACCGCGCGCTGCGCGAGCGCCTGCTCGCCGCCGCCCTCGGCCGGGCCACCGCGACCAACGGTCCGCTGGCGATCCGGCTCGCCGGGCTGCGGGCCGAGCGCGCCGCGCTGCTCGGCCACCCGAGCCACGCCGCCCACGTGGTCGCCGACGAGACCGCCGGCAGCGTCGAGGCCGTGGACGCGCTGCTCGCCCGGCTGGTCGCGCCGGCCGTCGCCAACGCCGAGCGCGAGCGGGCCGAACTCGGCAAGGCCGCCGAGGCCGACGGCATCACCGAACTCGCCGCCCACGACTGGACGTTCTACGCCGAGCGGGTCCGGCAGACCTCCTACCAGCTGGACGCGGCGGCGCTGCGCCCGTACCTGGAGCTGGAGCGGGTGCTGCACGACGGGGTGTTCCTCGCGGCCCGCCTGGCGTACGGGCTGACCTTCACCGAGCGCACCGACCTGACCGCCTACCACCCGGACGCCCGGGTCTTCGAGGTGTTCGAGGCCGACGGCAGCGCGCTCGGCCTGTTCCTGGCGGACTTCCACGCCCGGGACACCAAGCGCGGCGGCGCCTGGATGAACGAACTGGTCGAGCAGTCCGAGCTGCTGGGCCGGCGCCCGGTGGTGGTGAACAACCTCAACATCGCCAGGCCCGCGGCCGGCGAGCCCGCCCTGCTCACCTGGGACGAGGTCCGCACGCTCTTCCACGAGTTCGGCCACGCCCTGCACGGGCTGTTCTCCGCGGTCCGCTACCCGCTGTTCTCCGGCACGGCGGTGCCCCGCGACTTCGTGGAGTTCCCCTCCCAGGTCAACGAGATGTGGATGACCTGGCCGGAGGTGCTGACCAGCTTCGCCCGCCACCACGAGACCGGCGAGCCGCTGCCGGCCGAGCTGCTGCGGCGGCTGGAGGCGGCCGAGAACTTCGGCCAGGGCTTCCGCACCGTGGAGTACCTGGCGGCGGCGCTGCTCGACTGGGCCTGGCACACCGTCCCGGCCGGCCAGGAGATCGCCGACGCCGAGGAGTTCGAGCGGCAGGCGCTGGAGCGGGCGGGGCTGCTGGTGCCCGGCATCCCGCCGCGCTACCGCACCAGCTACTTCAGCCACGTCTTCTCGGACGACTACAGCGCCGGGTACTACGCCTACATCTGGTCCGAGGTGATGGACGCCGACACCGTGGAGTGGTTCCGGACCAACGGCCGCCCGGTGCGCGAGAGCGGCGAGGTCTTCCGGGCCGAGCTGCTCTCCCGGGGCGGCAGCCGGGACGCGCTGGAGTCCTTCCGCGCGGTGCTCGGCCGCGACCCGCGCACCGAGCCGCTGCTCGCCCGGCGCGGGCTGGGCTGAGCCGTGGCCGCGGCGGGTCGGACGGCGGCGCCGGCGTGGTGAGCCGTGGAGAGCGGTGGTGTCGCCGCGGCGTCAGCGCGGGGTCAGCGTCACGGTGACGCGCGCCCCCGCGCGGACGCCCGGCAGCAGGATCCGGGCCGACCCGGCCCGGCCGGCGCCCGGCTGCCGGACGTCCACCAGCGCCGTCCGGGCCCCGGAGACCGTCACCCGGACACCGTTCGGGTAGCCGGTGGCGGGCAGCACCAGCTCGGTCGGGACCGGGCCGCGCCCGGCGGTGAAGGTCAGCGCCCAGCGGCCGTCCGCGCGCACCCCCTGGGAGACCGGGCGCCCGGCCAGCGCGGCCGGGTACGGGCCGAAGGCCGGCTCCTCGCCGGGGGCGGGCCGGCCGTCCGGGCCGAGCGCGCAGTAGCCGCCGGTGCCGGTGCACCAGTACCACTGGGTCCAGCCGGCCGCGAAGCCCGCCATCGCGGCCACCTGACGGCGTACCAGCTCGGCGTTGCCCGGGGTCCGGGTGTTCGGCGGCCCCCACTCGCCCACCAGCACCGGAAGCCGGTGGGCGGTCGGGTAGCCGGTGATCGCCGCCGTGTAGCGCTCGACGAAGCCGCCGGCCGGATCCCAGTCCCGGCCCGCCTCGACCGCGGTGTCGTAGAAGTGCGGCGCGTAGCCGAGCCGGTCGGGCCCGGGGCGGGGGTCGGCGAGGGCCGGCAGTTCGGTGGGCACGCCCTGGCCGACCAGGACGGTCGGCTCCACGAACAGCCAGGAGCGCTCGTCCACCCGGCGGATCGCGCCGATCAGCCGCCGGTACATCGCCGGCAGCCGGTCGCGCTCCAGCGCCGCCGAGGCCGCCACCAGCACCGCGGGATCGGTCGGGTCGCCGTCGATCGGGCCGGACGGCTCGTTGAACAGGTCGTAGCCCAGCAGCGAGCGGTGGCCGCGGAGTTCGCCGGCGAGCCAGGTGTAGAAGCGGGTCTGCGCCCGGCGCAGGTCGGCGTCGTCGTACAGGTGGCGGAAGGAGGCCTGGACGGCGGGCTGGAAGTACCCGGCGAACCAGTCGTCCGGGTCCTCCACGAACGGCAGGCCCTCGTCCCGGGTGGCCCAGACCGGGATGCCCCGGTCGCCGCCGCCGAACTTGGGCCCGTAGACGTCCTGGTGGAAGTCGATCACGGCCAGCAGCCCGTACCGCTCGGCCGCGTCGAGCAGCCGGTGCAGCCGGTCCAGCTCGGCCCGGTCGTACCGGCCGGGGGCCGGCTCCAGCCTGGTCCAGGAGACCGGCAGCCGGACCAGGGTGAAACCGCGGTCGGCGATCGAGCGCAGATCGGCCTCGGTGGCCTCGGCGTACTTGTCGAGGTTGAAGCCGCGCAGGTCGAGCACCCGCCCGGAGCCGTCGGTGAACAGGGTGCGGCCGTCGGCGGTGGTGACCGTCCCGGTGGGGAGGTCGGCCGCCGGGCGGCCGGCCCGGTCCGCACCGGTACGGGCTTCGCCGGCGGTCGCGGCGCCGGCCGCGGGGGTGGAGGTCAGCAGGGCGGCGGCGGCCAGGCACAGGGCTGCGGCCGAACGGCGAACGCGCACGGGACACCTCGGAAGGGATCGGGGCGGGCGGTTCAGGGCGACGGTGCGGCGGTGCTGCTCGGGTGCTCGGTGGTTCGGGCGTGGTGGTGGCCGATCCTGCCCGAGGGTGACGGCCCCGCACAAGAGGTGAGTGCGCCTCATGTTCGGCGGGAGGGGCGGTGGATCACCCGGTCCGCGGCGACTGCTCCGCGGCCGGTTCTCCGGCCGGCTCCTCGGCCGGTGGGGGCGCCGGCTGGGCCGCCGCGACGGCCCCGGGCAGGTCGCCCGCGGCGGCCAGCCGGCCCCAGAGCAGGTCGGCGAGGGCCTGCACCATCCGCGCCCGCGGGCAGGGCCGCTGCTCCAGCCACCAGTCACCGGCCGCCAGCACCATCCCGGTCACCGCCCGGCCCCAGGTCTCGGACAGCAGCGGCCCGTCGGCGCCCAGGTCGACCTGGGTCTGCACCGCCTTGGTGATCTCCTCGGCGATCTGCCGCAGGGCCGGCGCCAGCGCACTGCCCGCGCCGGTCGGATCGCCGGCCTCCGGGTGGGTCAGCAGCCGGTACACCTGCGGCCGGGACTCGATCGCGGCCAGGTAGGTGTCGAGCACGTGCTCCACCCGGTCCCGGCGCTCCAGCGGCTCGTTCAGCGCGGCCCGCACCGCGGCCAGCAGCCCGCTGGTGTGACGCTCGGTCAGGGCGCCGATCAGGCCGTTCCGGTCGCCGAAGTGCCGATACAGGATCGGCTTGGTGATCCCCGCCTCGGCGGCGATCGCGTTCATGCTCGCGCCCGGCCCCTCACGCTGGACGACCCGGTCGGCGGCGTTGAGCAGCTGCTCGCGGCGCAGCTCGCCGGTGGGCTGGGCGGGGGGCGTCGGCACGGTGCGGGCTCCTGCGGTCGGGGGCGTGGCGAGCGTTGACAGGCGTTACCAATCAGTAGCAGACTCCTGTGATGTTACCCGAGGTAACACGCCGATGGCGCGGGCCCCGCCCGGCCCGCACCCGGCCCCCTACCCCTGATCGCGCCGCCGACCGCACCGCCGTGCCGCCGCACCGTCGTACGGACCGGCGCGCGGACCGCAACGCGAGCCCGCACCCGAACCAGCGCGCGACCCCACGCGCCAACCCGCCGACCGGAGGCACCATGAGCACCTTCTCCCTGGACCCGGGGCCGGACCAGCTGGCCGTCCGCGACTGGCTGCACGGCTTCGCCGCCGACGTGATGCGCCCGGCCGCCGCCGAGTGGGACGAGCGCGAGGAGACCCCCTGGCCGATCATCCAGGAGGCGGCCAAACTCGGCATCTACTCCCTCGACTTCTACGCCCAGCAGTACTTCGACCCCTCGGGCGTCGGCATCCCGATCGCCATGGAGGAGCTGTTCTGGGGCGACGCCGGCCTCGGCCTCGCCATCGTCGGCACCACGCTGGCCGCCGTCGCCGTGCTCGCCAACGGCACCGACGAGCAGATCGGCACCTGGGCGCCGCAGATGTTCGGCACCCCGGACGACGTCAAGGTGGCCGCCTTCTGCTCCTCCGAGCCGGACGCCGGCTCGGACGTCTCCGCGCTGCGCACCCGCGCGGTCTACCAGGAGGCCACCGACGAGTGGCTGCTGAACGGCACCAAGACCTGGGCCACCAACGGCGGCATCGCCGACGTGCACGTGGTGGTCGCGACCGTCGACCCGACCCTCGGCGCGCGCGGGCAGGCCTCGTTCATCGTGCCGCCCGGCACCCCGGGCCTGGCCCAGGGGCAGAAGTTCAAGAAGCACGGCATCCGCGCCTCGCACACCGCCGAGGTGGTGCTGGACGAGGTCCGGGTGCCCGGGCACTGCCTGCTCGGCGGCAAGGAGAAGCTCGACGAGCGCCTCGCCCGGGCCCGCGAACGGGCGGCCGGCGCCGCCTCCGGCACCGGGTCGGCGGCCGGGAAGAACGCGGCGATGGCGACCTTCGAGGCGTCCCGGCCGGCCGTCGGCGCCCAGGCGATCGGGATCGCCCGGGCGGCGTACGAGGTGGCGCTGGACTACGCCCGCACCCGGGTGCAGTTCGGCCGGCCGATCATCGACAACCAGGGCGTCGCCTTCCAGCTGGCGGACATGCGCACCCGGATCGACGCCGCCCGGCTGCTGGTCTGGCGGGCCTCCTGGATGGCCGCCAACAACCAGCCGTTCACCGCCGCCGAGGGCTCGATGTCGAAGCTCTACGCCGGTGAGACCGCGAAGTGGGTGACCGCGCAGGCGATGCAGATCCTCGGCGGCAACGGCTTCACCCGGGAGTACCCGGTGGAGCGGATGCACCGGGACAGCGCGATCTACTCCATCTTCGAGGGGACGAGCGAGATCCAGCGGCTGGTCATCGCGCGGGCGATCTCGGGGCTGCCGATCCGCTGAGCGCGGCCGCTGCGGCCCGGAGGCGTTCCGGGCCGTCTGCCGTCTGCCGTCTGCCGTCAGCGGGTGGCCCAGAACACCAGACCGGCCGTCAGGGCGCCGACCACGCTGCCCGCGACGGTCTGCGCGGGCGTGTGGTCCCGGAGCACCACCCGGGACCACCCGACCAGCGGCACCAGCGGGTACGCCAGCAGCCACCACGGCCCCAGCGCGACGGCCACGCAGACGATCGCGCCGCTGGTCACGGCCGTGTGCACGGAGATCTTCCACCAGACGGTGACCACCAGCAGCGGCACCAGCGAGGCGAACATCGCCAGCACCATCGCCGTCATGTCGGCCGGCGCGTCCAGCAGCACCAGCGTCACCAGGCTGGTCAGCACCGACAGCATCACGAACGGCAGCACCACCAGCCTGCGCCGGCGCATCCCGACGTGGCGGTCCTCGATCCGGCCGCTGCGCATCCCGTGCCGGATGAACCAGGTCGGTATCACGGCGGCGAACAGCGCGGCGAACACCGCCCACCCGAGGCCGGCCAGGCCGTAGCGGCCCACGCCCACCAGCGGCAGAGCCGCGATGATCACGTTCTTGGGTTCCACGCCGTCGGTGACCAGCCGGGCCCAGCGGGGCTCCTTCGGGGCCGGGGCGGCCTGCTCGCCCACCCCCTCGCCGCCGGTGGGGACGTCGGGTCGGGCAGGGGTGCGGGTGTCCATCGGGAGCCGATCCATGAGGGGGTGGTGTCGGTCAGAATTGTGGCTCACGGCGCTCCAGGAAGGCGGCCAGCCCCTCCCTGGCGTCCGGTGCCAGGCGGGACTTGCGCACCCACGGGGCCAGCGCCTCGGCAGCCTGGTCCGCGGGGACGGACAGCGCGGCCTTCACCGCGCCGATGGTCTGCGGCGAGCGCCGCCCCAGCAGCCGCGCGAACTCCGCCGCCCGCCCGTCCAGTTCGGCGGCCGGCAGCACCTCGTCCACCAGCCCGTACCGCTCCGCGCGCGCGGCGGACACCAACTCACCTGAGAACAGAAGGTACTTGGCCCGGGCTGGCCCGACCAGCCGGGCCAGCCGGAGGGTCGGCGCGGCCGGGTAGACCACGCCCAGCTTGGCCGGGGTGATGCCGAACCGGGCGTCCTCGGCGGCGAACCGCAGATCGCAGGCGACCGCCAGCTGGCAGCCGCCGCCGACGCAGGCACCGTGCACCACGGCGAGGGTGGGGTGCGGGAAGGCCGCCAGCGCCTCCTCGGCCGCCACGTTCTGCGCGTGGTAGGCCTCCGCCAGGTCCGGACCCGCGTACACGGTGGCGAGTTCGGTGATGTCCGCGCCGGCGGAGAAGGTGCCGGCGGCGCCGGTGAGCACCAGCGCGCGGACCTCCGGGTGGGCGGCCAGCCGGTCCAGCACGCCCGGGATCCCCTGCCACATCGCCCGGGTGACGGCGTTGCGGCGGGCCGGGCGGTCCAGCACCAGGGTGGCGACGGCGCCCGCCACCTCGGCGCGCAGGCCGTCCACTCCGGTCTCGACCTGCTCGACCATCGGTGCCTCCGGGGGTGCTGGGGATGTCCGTCGCGCTGTCGGCCTCACCCTTGCACAGCGTCCCCGTCCGCAACCACGGCCGTCGCTGTGATCTCCACCAACTGGCCGGTGCAGCCGAGGCAGGAGACGCCGAGCAGGGTCGAGGTGTGCGGTCCGGCGACCAGGCCCGAGGCGTCCACCACCTGCCACACCTCGGAGAGCGGGCCGGGGTGCCGGGGCGGGCTCAGGCGGTCGCGGTGGTGGCTGCCGGGGCGTCCGGGCGGCGCCACTCGTGGGCCAGCACCGACCAGATCTCCATGTCGTGCCGGACGCCGTTGTAGGAGGAGTACTCCCGCAGCACGCCGTCCCGGTGCATCCCCATCCGCTGCGCGACGGCGCGGCTGCGCACGTTGTTCGCGGTGTTCCACCACTCCACCCGGTGCAGGCCGCGCTCGACCAGCGCGTAGTCGATCAGCTGCCGGACCGCGGCGGAGATCAGCCCCCGCCCCTGCCCGGCGGGCTCGGACCAGACGCCGACCTCGCAGGTGCCGGCGGTGGCGTCGAAGTGGACGAACATCACCCCGCCCACCAGGGTGCCGTCCAGCCAGATGCCGAAGATCCGGCCGGTGTCGGACGCCTGCCGGTCCGCGTACCCCTGCAGGGTGGCGCGGGCCGAGTCGAGGTCGGTCGAGCGCGCGGCCCACGGGATCCACGGGTCGACGTCCGCGCGGGCCCGATCCATGTGGGTGAGGAACTCCTCGGCCTGCCAGGGTTCCAGCGGGCGGAGCTCGGCGTCCTCGGTGAGCGGTACGGCGTACACGGCGGGCCTCCGGTCGGGCGGTGCGGGGTTCGGGTGCGGGGGTGCGGGGGTGCGGGGGTGCGGGGGTGCGGGGGTGCGGGTGAGTGCGGGTGCCAGGGTACATAACAAACGTTTGGTAGGTAGCATGAACGCCATGACGCCCGCCCGTGGAGACCATGAAGCCCGTCGCGCCGACGTCTCGGCGGCGGTCTGGCGGGTGCTGGCGGACGGCGGCTTCGGGGGGTTGACGCTGCGCGCGGTCGCCGCCGAGATGGGCGCCTCCACGGGGCTGCTCACCCACTACTTCCCGAACAAGCGCGCCTTGGTCCGACACGCTCTCGAGGTCCTCGACCGGCGCTCGGCCGGCCGGGCGCGCCCAGGTGTCGACGCGGCCGCCCCCGGGCTGGCCACGCTGCGGGCGGTCCTGCTGGACATCCTGCCGCTGACGGCGCAGGGTGCCGCCGACAACCGGATCTGGGTCGCCTCCTGGGACGTGGCGCTCGCCGATCCGGAGTTGGCCGCGGAGCACGCCGAGCGCTACCGGCGCTCCCGGCTGCGGATGGCCGCGCACGTCGCCCGGGCCCGCCGGCTCGGCGAGCTGCCGGGCGGGGCGGGGAACGAGGTGGGGGCGGCGGCGGGCGAGGCGGAGGTGGGCGAGGCGGACCTGGAGGTGGCCGCCGCGGCGCAGAGCCACGTCCTGGGGCTGGTGGTGCAGGCGCTGTTCGCGCCGCAGGAGTTCCCGCCGGAACGCCAGATCCGCTTGGTCGACCGCTATCTCGCGGACCTCTCGGCGGGGGCTGCTCGGGCGGCCTGCGCCGGGGGTGCGGAAGGGCCCGTTCAGGGCGGCCCGGTGGCCTGAGCCCGGTCGGCCGGATTGCCCGCCCGGTCCATTCGGGCGGGGTCTCGGTGCCCCCAGCAGGATTCGAACCTGCGACCTACCGCTTAGAAGGCGGGTGCTCTATCCGCTGAGCTATGGGGGCCGGGCGGGGCGTCAGGCCGGGAAAACCGGCCTTCGACTGCGCTGAGTGAGGGACCGCGGACGCAATGTCGCGACCGGGGCAGGTCTCTCGGGTACCCGGGTGGACGGGCGCACCCGACCCCTGGCCGGGGGCTGGATGTTCCGGGACAGGATACGGGTGTCGGGATCCTCCACCGGGCGTTCAGGTGTCGGGTCGGGTGTGTCGGCCTTGGTGGAGCGGTCCGATAATCGCAGGTGGTGGCCGGACGTGCAGCGCCCTGAGGGGCGTTGGAGCCGGACGTTGTGCACTCGTTACGGGGCTGCCTCCTCACCCGTTATGGATTCGGTGCGGAGAATACCCGGCGGTAGTGACAGGTGGGGGCCGGATTTGGGTTAGTTCGGTCGGATGACATGCCCCGGGCGGGCGGCTGGCCACTCGTTCGGGTCCTGGTGGGATGTGCGGTTTGCGTGATTCGTTGTCATGTCCGCGAGGATGGGCGAGTTCCCGAGACAATGGAATTCAGGGTTCACTAACTCGAACGAGCTACTCGGATTGTCCACAGGGGCGAGTTTTCCACAGGAAATCGGGCGCTTCCGGCGAGTGTCGGTGAATGGGGCAATCTGATCCCGGACGGAATGCCCCGGGAATGCGTCCCGAGGGATTCCTTCCGGAGTTCTGCCGGTGCCGCTGGGCGGTCGGCGCGGGTGGTCGAATGGCGGCCTGCGGGGCCTGCCCGTGGGTGGCCGAATGGCGGTCCGTGGGTGGGGCCGTCCGGTGGCGGCCGGTGGGCGGTGACGAGGGGCCGGCGGGAGCGCCGGTCCGGAGACGAGGGGTGAGCGGTGAACGAGACCCTGGTGACCATGGTCGGGAACGTGGCCTCGACGGTCAGCTACGCGCAGACGGCCGCCGGCGTGCCGGTCGCCAACTTCCGGATGGCGACCACCGAGCGGCGCTTCGACCGCGGCAGCGGTGACTGGGTGGACGGCGACACCAGCTGGGTGACGGTGGTGGCCTGGCGCTGGCTGGCGACCAACCTGGTCAGCTCGGTGAGCAAGGGCGATCCGGTGGTGGTCAGCGGGCGACTGAGAGTCAGGGAGTGGGAGGAGGAGGAGCGCAGGCGGTCGGTGGTGGAGATCGACGCCCGAGTGGTGGGCCACGACCTCTCGCGGGGCACCTCGGCGTTCCGCCGGGCCGTGCCGGTCCGGCCGGAGCTGCCGACGGGGCAGGTCGGAGCGGTGCGGGGCGGGTTGGCGGAGCTGCCGCCGGCCGTCACCTCGGTGGAGCAGGCCCTGCCGGGCTGGATCGTGGCAGCGGTCGAGGCGAGGCGGTCGACCGGGCCGGACCGGGTGTCCGATGTGGGTGATGTGGGTGATGTGGGCGGTTCAGGGCGGGAGTTGGCCACCGATGGAGGTGACGGGTGAGGCCCGTGGTGGAGTTGTGTCGAGCAGGGGGGAACATGTCGACTAAGGTGCAAATCTGATCGATATCCCGGCACTTCGTGGGCCGTGGAGTGCAAAGCGCGCCCGGGGGCGGAATCGATGGTGCATTCTGTCGAACCGTCAACAACACTGGATGATCAGCTGTTTGATAACGATATAGCTACGGAACTGTCCTGGTTTGCTACTACGGTTTGAACGTCGCGGCAGGTCAATAGGATGCGTCTGGTCCACACAGGTGCAGTGGCGTCACAGGGGGCGCCGCTTTGCAAGGGCGGCCGGCCACGAGCGCGGTCAAGCCCGAAGGGATCAACACATGTTCCACAAGCAGGGGCGGGCTCTCTCCCGGATAGCCACTGTCATGCTCGCATCGAGCCTGGCGGTCGCTGGTGGGGCCTTCGCGGCAGGCGCGGCTCCGGCCGCCGAGGGGGATTCGGGTTCGGGGGTCACCGCGGTGATCCAGCCGACCATGCTGAGCGGACCGGTGCAGGTGGACGCCACCCACAAGATCGACGGTGGCCTCTTCACCCTGCTCACCTCCGACGGCAAGAAGATCCAGACCTACTGCATCGACGTCGACCACGGCGTCGACATCAAGGGCGAGATCAAGTACCAGGAGTCGGACTGGTCCTCCAGCTCGCTGGGCGCTCCCGGCAAGGCCGAGGCCGCCGGCAAGATCCGCTGGATCCTGGAGCACTCGTACCCGAAGCTCGACCTCGAGACGGTCAAGAAGGCCGCCGGGGTCACCGGTGACTTCACCAAGGAGGACGCGGCCGCCGGTACCCAGGCCGCGATCTGGCGCTTCTCGGACAACAAGACCACGGCCACCCCGCTGGACGCGGAGGCCAAGCAGCTCACCGAGTACCTCGCGGGTTCCGCGAACACGGGCATGCCCGAGCCCAAGCCCTCGCTCGACCTCGACCCGGCCACCGTCAACGGCAAGTCGGGCACCAAGCTCGGCCCGTTCACCCTGAACAGCAGCGCCGAGTCGGTCAAGCTGTCGGTCTCCGACGACGCCTCCGGCGGCAAGGTCAAGCTGCTCGACAAGGACGGCAAGGCCGTCTCGACCCTCACCGGTCCGATCGCCAAGGATACCCAGCTCTTCCTGGACGTCCCGTCGGGCACCGCGGCCGGCTCGGCCAAGGTCAACGCCACCGCGACCACCGTCGTGCAGACCGGCCGCGTCTTCCTCAGCGTCGGCTACACCCCCGAGAAGCACAGCCAGAGCATGATCCTGGCCGGCTCCGAGGAGGTCACGGTCAACAAGACCGCCGCCGCCACCTGGACCCAGGCGAAGGGCCCGCAGCTGTCGGCCTCCGCCAAGATCGACTGCACCAAGAACGGTGTCCAGGTCACCGTCACCAACGGCGGTGACGAGGCGGCCGACGTGACCGTCGCGCCCGGCAAGACCGTCAACGTCGCCCCCGGCAAGACCGAGACCGTGCTCGTCCCGGTCGCCGAGGACGCCGCGTACAAGATCAAGGTGACCGGCCCGAACTTCACCAAGGAGTTCTCCGGCGTCCTGGACTGCAAGGTGTCCAGCACCACCGGTGGCACCGGCGGCTCGACCCCGAGCGCCTCGCCGTCCACCCCGGCCACCGGCACCACCACGGGCGGCGGCAACCTGGCCTCCACCGGCGGCGGTAGCGGCACCGGCATCATCGCCGGCGTTGCCGGCGCCCTGGTCGTCGCCGGTGCGGGTGCGGTCTTCGCCCTGCGCCGTCGTGGCCGCCACGGTCGCAACGCGGCCTGACGCGGTACGGCCCGGGAGACCGGGCCTGACCTCCGGGTCTGAGTGCTGAGACGGTCCCGTCCCCCGCGATCCGCGGAGGGCGGGACCGTCCGCGTCGGGGCCCCGGTCAGGACGGCCGTTAGGGCGGTGCCGCCCGGTGCGGCACAATGGAAGGCTGCAAGCCGATTACTCACGACGACGCCGGAGCGATCTCACGTGGCGGAATTCATCTACACCATGCGCAAGGTGCGCAAGGCACACGGCGACAAGGTCATCCTTGACGACGTGACTCTCAACTTCCTCCCCGGAGCGAAGATCGGCGTCGTCGGCCCGAACGGCGCGGGTAAGTCCACCGTGCTGCGGATGATGGCCGGCCTCGACCAGCCGTCGAACGGCGAGGCGTACATCTCGCCCGGCTACAGCGTCGGGATGCTCCTCCAGGAGCCCCCGCTCGACGAGTCCAAGACGGTCCTGGAGAACGTCCAGGACGGCGTCAAGGAGGTCAAGGGCAAGCTCGACCGGTTCAACGAGATCGCCGAGCTGATGGCGACCGACTACTCGGACGCGCTGCTCGAGGAGATGGGCCGGCTCCAGGAGGACCTGGACCACGCCAACGCCTGGGACCTCGACGCCCAGCTGGAGCAGGCCATGGACGCCCTGGGCTGCCCGCCCGGCGACTGGCCCGTCACCAAGCTCTCCGGTGGTGAGCGCCGCCGCGTGGCGCTCTGCAAGCTCCTGCTGGAGGCCCCCGACCTGCTGCTGCTCGACGAGCCCACCAACCACCTGGACGCCGAGTCGGTGAACTGGCTGGAGCAGCACCTGGAGAAGTACGCGGGCACCGTCGTCGCGGTCACCCACGACCGGTACTTCCTCGACAACGTCGCCGAGTGGATCCTCGAGCTCGACCGCGGCCGCGCTTACCCGTACGAGGGCAACTACTCCACCTACCTCGAGGCCAAGCAGTCGCGCCTCAAGGTCGAGGGCCAGAAGGACGCCAAGCGCGCCAAGCGGCTCAAGGAGGAGCTGGAGTGGGTGCGCTCCAACGCCAAGGGCCGTCAGGCCAAGTCCAAGGCCCGCCTCGCGCGGTACGAGGAGATGGCGGCCGAGGCCGACAAGATGCGGAAGCTGGACTTCGAGGAGATCCAGATCCCGCCGGGCCCGCGTCTGGGCAGCGTCGTGGTCGAGGTGAACAACCTCTCCAAGGCTTTCGGTGAGAAGGTCCTGATCGACGACCTCAGCTTCACCCTGCCGCGCAACGGCATCGTCGGCGTGATCGGCCCGAACGGCGCCGGCAAGACCACGCTGTTCAAGATGCTGCTCGGCGAGGAGCAGCCGGACGGCGGCACCGTCAAGGTCGGCGAGACCGTCAAGGTCAGCTACGTCGACCAGGGCCGGGCCAACATCGACCCGAAGAAGACCCTGTGGGCCGTCGTCTCCGACGAGCTCGACTGGATCAACGTCGGCCAGGTCGAGATGCCCTCCCGCGCCTACGTCTCGGCCTTCGGTTTCAAGGGCCCGGACCAGCAGAAGCCGGCCGGGGTGCTCTCCGGTGGTGAGCGCAACCGCCTCAACCTGGCGCTCACCCTCAAGCAGGGCGGCAACCTGCTGCTCCTCGACGAGCCCACCAACGACCTCGACGTCGAGACGCTCTCCTCGCTGGAGAACGCCCTGCTCGAGTTCCCGGGCTGCGCCGTGGTCATCTCCCACGACCGCTGGTTCCTGGACCGGGTGGCCACCCACATCCTCGCGTACGAGGGTGAGAGCAAGTGGTTCTGGTTCGAGGGCAACTTCGATTCCTACGAGAAGAACAAGATCGAGCGGCTGGGCGCCGACGCCGCCCGCCCGCACCGGGCCACCTACAAGAAGCTGACCCGAGGCTGAGTCGAGCGCATACCGAGCCGTCCGCAACCGGACGGCCGGCGGCAACGCCGATGCAACAACGGCCCGGCAGGCTGCCCCTGGGGGTGGTCTGCCGGGCCGCCGCCCTGAGGGCCGTCCGACGGCCCGCGCGGTTGGCGGACGGGGCCGCGAACGGCCCTTCGAACGGAGGAGATTCCACGTGGCACGCCACATCTACGCCTGCCCCATGAGGTGGTCCGACATGGACGCCTTCGGCCACGTCAACAACGTGACCTTCCTGCGCTACCTGGAGGAGGCGCGGATCGACTTCATGTTCCACCGCGCCGCCGAGGCCGGTGCGGGCGAGTTCGCGGGCGGCTCGGTGGTGGCCCGGCACGAGATCGACTACAAGCGTCCGCTCACCCACCGGCCCGAGCCGGTCACGGTGGAGACCTGGGTGACCCAGATCGGCGGCGCCTCGCTGACGGTCGCCTACGAGATCAAGGACGTGGCCGAGGACGGTACCGAGACCGTGTACGTGCGGGCCTCGACCGTCGTCGTCCCGTACAACCTGGCGGAGGGCCGGCCGCGCCGGATCAGCGCCGTGGAGCGCGAGTTCCTCAGCCGCTACACCGACGACGTCCGGGAGCCCCAGGGCGCCGCGGCCTGAGCCGGCCGGGCCCCGAGGGGCACCTCCACCCGCGGGCCACGGCCCCGGAGCCGGCCGGGCCGCGGGCCCGGACCATCGCCGACCGCACCGAATGAGCTGAACACCGTTGACCACCACCACCCGCCTCCGTCTCGCCGACACCGGGGAGGCCGCCGACCTCGGCGCCTTCCTGGCCAGGCTGCTGCGCTTCGACCGTGCGGCGGCGGTGCGACTCCAAGCCGTCCCCGGTACGGGTGCGGCGGGCCCGGGTGGCGTGCTCGCCGTGTTCGGCCGGCTGCCGCTGGGCGGCTCCGGGGCACTGGCGATCCGTACGGCGCGGCTGGCCGGGCTGGACGGCCCGCTGGACACCACGGTCTCGGCCGGGCAGCTGCTGGAGTCGGTGGACCAGGAGGCGGGCGCGTTCGACGTGCCGGCCCCGGTGACCGGCCCGGCCTGGGCCGGCCTGCTCCCGCCGCGCACCGGCTGGCAGCCGGTCGGGGCGCCGTCCGCCTACCAGGTGTACCCCGAACTGATGGCCGCCGTCGGGGAGTTCAAGGAGCGCAGCGAGCGGATCCCGGAGCACCACCGGACCCGTGCGGCGCTGGACGCGCTGGCCGACGAGATCTGGTCGCGCCCGCTGCCGGCCGCCCCCGAGGTGCCGTTGCGGGCGGTCCACGCGGCGTACGTGATCGGTTTCCTGAAGCCGGCCGTGCCGCTCACCGTGCACCGGGCCGGCAGCTGGCTACGGCTCAGCGCCCCCGCCGGATCGGTGGCGGTACGCCGCACCCCGGCCCCCGGCGCCGGCCTCGGCCTCAGCCCACTGGCCTGAGCCCGGCCCCGGGAGCCTCGGTCAGCCCGCGGTGTTGATCATCGAGGCGGCGGCGTAGGTGAGGTAGTCCCACAGCTGGTGCTCCGCCTCCACGGGCAGGCCCAGCGAGTCCAGTGCCGCCCGCATGTGCTTCAGCCAGGCGTCGTGCGCGGCCCGGTCGACGGCGAACGGGGCGTGCCGCATCCGCAGCCGCGGGTGCCCGCGCTGCTCGCTGTACGTGCGCGGACCGCCCCAGTACTGCATCAGGAACAGCGCGAAGCGCTCCTCGGCCGGGCCGAGGTCCTCCTCCGGGTACATCGGCCGCAGCAGCTCGTCCTGGGCGACGCCCTGGTAGAAGCGGTGGACCAGCAGCCGGAAGGTGGCCTCGCCGCCCACGGCCTGGTAGAAGGTCTCCTCGCTGAGCGTCTCGCGCCGGATCTCGTTCACCCGACCATGCTCCCAGACGGCCCCGGGGGCCGTACACCGGGACTTTCGGTGTACGACCCCCGGGGATCGTGGCTCCGGGCCGATCGGCGCAGGTCGGGCGCCGATCGGCCACGGTGGACGCTACGCGTCGTCCCAGTTGAAGAAGCGCCAGGCGATCGCGCACATCACCGCGGTGAAGGCGAGCAGCCCGCCCATCGCCGGCAGGATGTCCAGCACCCCGCCGCCCCGGCTGAGCACCGACTGCGCGGAGGTGACCAGGTAGCGCAGCGGCAGGAAGCGCGAGACCGTCTGCAGCCAGGTGGGCGCGCCGTCCAGCGGGAAGAAGGCGCCGCCGAGGAAGGACATCGGCAGGATGATCATCTGGTTGATGCCGTTGGCCGCCTCCTCGCTCTTCGCGGCGGCGCCGGTGACCAGGCCGATCGACATGAAGGCGACGGTCGCGCAGAGCACCAGCGGCACCACCAGCCACCAGTCCCCGGTCAGCTTGAGACCGAAGAACGGCATGGTGGCCACCGTCAGGAAGATCGCGGTCTGCGCGAGCGCCACCACCAGGCTCACCGCCACCCGCGCCCCGACCACGACGCCGGGCGAGACCGGGGCCAGTCGCAGCCGCCGCAGCACCCGCTTCTTGCGCCAGCTGACCAGCGTGAACGAGGCGCCGTAGACCGCGCCGGTGGCGATCGCCCAGCCGAGCAGGCCGGGGGTGAGGTACTGGATCGGCTTCAGCGACTCGTCCTCGACCTGGGAGGACACCATGGAGAACGCCGGTGCCTTCCCGGAGGCCGCCTGGTTGGCGCCCTGCACCACCGAGTTGACGATGCTCTGGACACCGCCCGCCTTCACCTGGTCGGTGGCGCTGTAGCGCAGGTTGACCGTGCCGTCCGGGCCCTCGCTGATCACCCCGTCCAGGTCGCCCTTGCGCAGCTTCTCCAGCGCCGCGCCCTCGTCGTCGAACTTGGTGATGGTGAGGACCTTCTCCAGCTGCGCCCGGCCCTCGCCCTGGACGTCGTCCAGCACCCGCACCTGGCCGATCTCGGCCACCTTCACGTGCGCGGTGCCGGCGCTCTTGAACAGCGCGCCGAAGAGCAGCAGGAATATCAGCGGCATCAGCAGCACGAAGAACAGCGCGCCGCGGTCGCGGACGAAGCCGAGCAGCATCACCCGGGTCAGCCCGGTGAAGGCGCTGACCCGCTCGGTGCCGGCCGGCTCGGTGGCGGGGTCCTGCCGCCGTACGGGGGTGGAAGTGGTGCTCATGCCCGGTACTCCCGTCCGGTCAGCTGCAGGAAGACGTCCTCCAGGGTGGCGCCGCGCACCTCGAGGCCGCGCAGCGCGTTCTGCTCGGCCAGCACGGAGAGCACCGGCGCGGGCAGCCGGGTGGAGAGCGAGAGGGTCGCCCCGTCGTCCTCCAGCCCGGTGATCTGCGCCCCGGCGGCGGTGAACAGCTCCTGCGCCCGGCCGGTCGCCAGTTGCCCGGACTCCACGCTCACCCGGACGGTGTCGTCGATCTCCCGGACCAGCGCGGCGGGCGTCCCGGTCTTCAGCACCTTGCCGTGGTCCATCACCGAGACCCGGTCGCAGAGCACCTCGGCCTCGTCCAGGTAGTGGGTGGTGAGGACGACCGTGCGGCCCTCGGCGTTGATGTCCCGCAGCAGGTCCCAGAGGTTGCGGCGGGCCTGCGGGTCGAGGCCGGTGGTGGGCTCGTCCAGGAAGAGCAGCTCCGGGTCGTGCACGATCGCGCAGGCGATCGAGAGCCGCTGCGCCTGGCCGCCGGACATCTTCTCGGTCTGCACCCCGGCCGACTCGGTCAGGCCGACCCGCTCCAGCATCGCGTCGGCCCGCTTGGGGCCGACGCCGTAGAACGAGGCGAAGGTGCGGATGGTTTCACGGGCCGTCAGCTTCACGAAGAAGGCCGAGGCCTGGAACTGCACGCCGATCCTCGGCAGCAGTGCGGAGTTGCGCGGCCAGGGGCTGAGCCCCAGCAGCTCGACGCGGCCCTCGTCGAGCTCGCGGATCCCTTCCAGGATCTCCAGCGTGGTGGTCTTGCCGGCCCCGTTCGGGCCGAGAATCCCGTAGAACTCGCCAGACTCGACGGAGAGTGACACTCCGTCGACAGCCTGGACATCCCCGTACCGCTTCCGGATCCCGTCAGCGGATATTGCTTCAGTCATGGTCACGACCCTAGGGGTCCGTGTGTGCGCGGTGAAAGGCGCTTGCGCAAAGCATGAGCAAAGCTGTCCGGCCCGGCGGGAGCGGACTCCCGCCGGGCCGGTGCGGCGGCCCGGCGGCCTGGCGCGGCGACCCGGTCCGGCCGCCCGCTGACCGGCCGCCCGCTGACCGGCCGCCCGCTGACCGGCCGCCCGGTGACCGGGCGCCCGCTCAGCTGCTGCGGTGCAGGGTGATGGTGGTCCAGGCGCCGACGTGCACCCGGTCGCCGTCGTTGAGCGGGATCGCGGTGTGCGGCGGCACCGGGTCGGGGCTGCCGTTCACCGTCGTGCCGTTGGTGGAGTCCTGGTCGACCAGCACCCAGCTGCCGTCCGCCTGCTCGGCGAGCAGGGCGTGCTGGTGCGAGGCGCCCGGGTCCTCCGGGGCCACCGACAGGTCGATCTCCGGCACGGTGCCGCGGTTCTGGCTGCGCCGGCCGATCCGCAGCTGGCCGCGGCCGGTGAGCGGGATCCGGCGCTCCGGGCTGTACGGCGGGAAGAACAGCCCCGCCGCCTCCGGGCCGCTGCGGGTCATCATCTCGGTGAAGTAGTCGCGGTCGGCGCTGACCACCGCGATCCACTGGCTGCGCACCGGCGGCGCGGCCGGCCCGGGCGGCGGCCCCTGCTGCGCGTGCTGACCGTGCTGGCCGTGCTGCGCGTGCTGGCCCTGCTGGGAGGCCACGCCGGGCGGCGCGAGCCGGAACGAGGTGCCCAGCTCGTCACCCGGACCGCCCTGCCCGGCGCCGCCCTGGCGCGGGGCACCCTGCCCCGGCTGGGCGTACACCGGACCGCTGCGCTCGTAGCCGTCCTGGTCCGGGAACGGCGAGGACGGCGCCGGCGGGGTCGGCTCGTACGGCTGGCGGTACTGCTGCTCGTACGGCGACCGGGTCTCGTACGGGGACTGCGACGCCGGCGCCTCGTACGGGGACTGCGCCTCGTACGGCGCCTGCGGCCCCTGGGCCGCCTGCGAGGAGTGCGGCGCCGGCGGGTCGTACGGCGACCGGGGCTCGTACGGTGACTGCGGCTCGTAGGGCGACTGGGACTCGTACGGCTGCTGCCCGAAGCCCTGCGGCGGCGGGTAGCCGTAGTCCGGCCGGCCACCGTCCGTCCCGCCCGGGCCCGGCGGGGGCGGCGGCGGTCCGGCGGGCGCCTGCGGGGCGGCCGGGGCGGGCGGGCGACCTGTGGCGGGCAGCTGGTAGTCGTAGCCGCACTCCTCGCAGTACCGCCCGGTCTGCGGGGTGCGGCAGATCGGGCAGGTCACCAGGTCGGTGGTGAAGTCCGGGCCGGCGGGGGAGGGCGAGACGACGGTGGGGGAGCCGTACGACCGGCCGGGCGGCGGTCCGGGCGGACCGGGGGGCGCGGGCGGACCCGGAGGGGCGGGCGGAGCCCCGAACGGGCCGGCCGAGGCCGGGCTCCCCGGGACGGCCAGGCCGGGCGGCGGAGTCATCGGGAAGCCGCAGAAGTCGCACCAGTCCTCGGCCTGCGACTCATGGCCCCTAGGGCAGATCGGCATCAGTTCCCCCACATGTCCAGCTGCTCGGCCCCGGGCGGTGGCCGGTCAGGTCTCGGTCGGTCGATTATTTCTTCACCCGGACGGTCTTCGTCGACCGGGTCTCGAGTGTCATCGAATCGGCCTCGCTCACATCCTTGCGGAAACGAACGGTACCTTCCTTCGCGTCGACCACGTCGACGACCTTCTGGAGCAGCTTGAGCGTGCCCTCGTTCCCGGTCCGGTGGGCGAGCCGGACGGCCGCGCCGAGCTTGGCGGTGGCCCGGTCGACGTCGCCGGCCCGGTGGGCGGCCAGGCCCTCCTGGATCGAGTCGGCCAGCTCGGCCTGCCCGGTGTAGTGCGCGACCTGGGAGTTGATCCGGGTGGAGGAGGCCAGGTCGTCCGTCCAGACCGCCTTGACCAGGCCCTGCGAGAGCACCTCGGGGGTGGCCTCGCCCGGCTGCGGCAGGATCAGGCTGATCCGGGCGGCGAGCATCTCGTTGCCGACGGCGGCGGCGGGCACCTCGACGCAGACGTGGTAGTCGCGGCTCTCGTCGCCCCAGGAGCCGGTCGGGTAGTCGCCGGCCCGAGGGCCGGCCTCGGTGCGCCGCCCGGTCAGGTCCTCGACGTTGGGCGCGACCTGCTTGACGTAGCTGACCCGGGCGTTGGCCGGGGTCCAGACCCGCAGTGCGACGTCGGCCACCTGCTTGCCCATGGTGGTGGCCATCATCGCGCGGAAGTCCTCGGCCAGGCCGTTCGGCTCGGCGACGATGTCGACCGTGCCGAGCAGCGCGGAGGAGATCTTCCGCAGCTCGGCGACCTCCCAGTCGGTGCCGACGCCGCGGCAGTCGGCGGTGAAGTAGCCGCTCGCCCGGTCCAGGGCGCGCTGCAGGTCGGCCGGCTTCTCGTGCTCGTTGCGGCCGTCGGTGAGCAGGATGGCGTGCCGGATGGCGAGGTCCGACCGGGTGTCGAAGAGCGCCTGGGCCTTGGTGAGCCAGGTGCCGATCGCGGTGCCGCCGGCCGGGGTGAGCTTGCGCAGGGCCTGCTTGGCCGCCTGCCGGGTGGCGTCGCCGGCCACCGCGAGGCCGCCGTCGGCCGGGTAGACCTCGGTGGCCTCGTGGGTGCCCGCGACCACGGCGAAGGCGACCCCGTCGCGCAGGGTGTCGATGGCGGCGGCGGTGGCCTCCCGGGCGTTCTTCGCCTTGGCGGCCGGGTACTGCATCGAGCCGGAGCAGTCGACCATGATCACCACGCCGGCGGCCGGACCGTCGCCCGGGGACAGCGGGCGCCCGCCGGAGGTGCCGCCGCCGGTGGCGGTGACGGTGACGATGGCGTTGACCTCCCGGGCGCCCTCGGCGAGGTACTCGTTCTGGAAGATCTCGACGTCGAATCGGGGTGCGGTGGGCCGGGACAGACTTGCCATGGCTGAGAGCTCCTGTCGAGCGGTCAGATGAGTGGTCGTCAGTCGGTGCTGGGTGCGTACGCGGGCATCGGCGGCGCCGCGGCGGGCGCGGGCACCGGAGCCGCGGCCGGAGCGGGGACGGCCGCGGGGACGGCCGCCGGAGCGGCTGCCGGTGCGGCTGCGGGCGCCGGGATCCGCGGCAGGTCGTGCAGGGTGTCGTCGTGCCGCGGTTGCTGCACCGGCAGGTCGAGCAGGGTCGCCTCGTGCTCCTCGGACTCCCCGGCCCGCTGGGGCCGCGGGGTGATCGGCAGCACCGCGACGGTGATGTTGTCGTGCCCGCCGGCCGCCACCGCGAAGCTCACCAGCGCCTGCGCGGTCGCGAGCGGTTCGGTCCGGGCGTCGCGGCGCACGAAGGTGGCCAGGTCGGTGGCGGCCTCGGCGTAGTTCCACAGGCCGTCGGTGCAGATCAGCACCACCCCGGGGACGTGCGGGGTGAAGCTGACGGTGTGCGGGTCGAGGTCCTCGGCGTCGGCGCCGAGCCAGCCGGTGATGGCGTGCGCGCGCGGGTCGGCGTACGCCTCGGACTCGGCCATCAGCCCGGCCGAGACCATCCGGGCGGCCCAGGAGTCGTCCTCGGTCAGCCGGTACGGCTCGGCGGCCTCCCGGTCGTCCGGAATCCAGTACGCCCGGGTGTCGCCGACCCAGCCGATGGTGACCAGGCCGGCCGCCGAGACGGCGCTGACGTAGGTGCAGGCGGGGGCGTTCAGGTGGCCGCCGGGGCGTTCCGGCGGGGTGCCGTCGTACGCCAGGTCGGTCACCGCGCGGGCCGCGACGGCGATCGCGCCGCGCATCGCCGCGGTCGGGTCGGTGCCATGCTCCAGGGCGGTCAGCAGGGACTCGGAGGCGGCGTCCACGGCGGTGGCGGAGGCCTCGTCCGGCCGTGCGGAGGAGGAGACCCCGTCGCAGACCACGGCGATCACGGCCGGCGAGCCGTCGGGGAGCGCGGTGCCGGCGACCGTGAAGGCGTCCTCGTTGCGGTGGTGGCGCAGCCCGCGGTCGGAGACCCCGGCGACGCCGGCCAGCGCGCGTTCCTGGTGGTCGCGCGGGCGCGGCTGCGCCTGGCCGCAGGCCTCGCAGTACCCGTCGGCGGCGAGGTCGGGCGCGCCGCAGCGCACGCACGTCCCGCCGCCACCGGCAGCGCCGCTGCCGGTGGCGGCCGGCCCGTCCACCACGGTCGGCGGCCCGTTCAGGTTCGCGCCGCAGGCCCCGCAGAACAGGTCCTGAGGGTCCATCGGTTCGGCACAGCTGGGGCACCTGGTCTGCTGCGGCATTGCGTCACACCCACGTCCGGGGGCGGGCCCGGTTCGCCCGCTCCACCATCTCGATCCTTGTTTCGGCCCGGTCGGTCAACCGGGCCAACACCCGGTAGGAGTGTTCCAGAGCGAACCGCAGTTCCCGTTCGGTGGGTGCATGTCCGAGCACCTTCCGGTCGGCGTCGGGGCCGGCCGCGCCGGCCTTGCCGGCCAGCACCCAGCCGAGCGCGGTGTCCAGCACCTCCACCGCCAGCTCCTCGCGGCGGCGGGCGTCCAGGCCGAGCGCGCCCAGCTGCTCGGAGCAGCGGTGCAGCTCGGGCCCCAGCGCCTCGGCGGCCGAGCGGCCGCGGATCCGGGCCCGGACGGTGCCGACCCGGGCCGAGGTGAAGTGCGCGGACGCCTCCGGCACCGCCTCCAGGGCCTGGACGGCGCCGGCCCGGTCGCCCGCCGCCAGCCGTACCCTGGCCAGGCCGAACGCGGCGCTGACGTAGCTGCGGTCGGTGCTGCCGACCAGCCGGTAGAACTCGGTGGCGTCCTCGGCGTTGCCCAGCAGCTCGGCGCAGAGGGCGAGGGCCAGCTTGGGCGCGATCTCGCCGGGGAAGGCGTCGTAGAGCGCGTCGAAGGACTCGGCGGCGGCCTCGGACCGGCCGGCGGCCAGCGCGGTCAGTCCGCGGTACCAGACCACCCGCCAGTCGTCCGGGTGCTCCTCGGCCAGTTCGGTCAGGGTCTGCTCGGCGGCGGACGGTTCGCCCAGCTCCAGGTGGGCCCGCAGCGCCCGCAGCCGCAGCTCGACCGAGGGGGCGGGGGCGGCCTCCAGGGTGGCGAGCACCTCGGCGGGGCCGCCGGCGGTGAGGGCGGCGAGGAAGCCGGCGTTGGGGTCGCCGGGGTCGACCCGGGGGAGCGGCAGCGCCAGGGCGGCGGCCGCCGGGTCGAGCGGCTGCTCGGTCAGCTCGCTGTCCACCAGGCGCAGTTCGGGACCGAACAGGGTGGAGGCGGCCGGGCGGGGGCGGCCGTCGCCGAGGCTGAGGACCTCGCGCAGCACGCCGGTCAGCTGGTCGGCCATCTCGGCGGCGGAGGCGAACCGGCGGGCCGGGTCGGGGTCGGTGGCGCGGACCAGGAAGCGGTAGTAGGACTCGTACCGCGCGAGGACCGGCACCTCCTCGGGGCCGGGCAGTTCGTGCTGGTGGGTGGTGGCGTAGCCGGGGAAGTCGAAGGTGAGCACGGCCAGTGTGCGGGCGACCGTGTAGAGGTCGGAGGACGGGGTCGGGCCGTCGGTGCCGATCTCCGGCGCCTGGTAGCCGACGGTGCCGTAGATCGGGCCGTCGTCGTCGAGGCGGCGGACCGCGCCCATGTCGATGATCTTGAGCGAGTCCTCGCTCTGGATCACGTTGTCGACCTTGAAGTCGCAGTACACCAGGCCGCGGCTGTGCAGGTGGCCGAGCGCGGGCAGCGCCTCCAGCGCGTACGCGATCGCCTGCTCGACCGGCAGCGGGTCGCGCCGGCCGTCCGGGGTGCGGCGCTCGTTGGCGATGTCCTTGAGCGACTTGCCGCCGACGTACTCCATCACGATGTAGCCGTCGGTGGAGCCGGTGCGGGCGTCCGGGTGCTCGGCGAAGTTGATGATGCGGACGATGTTGGGGTGGTCCACCTCGGCCAGGAAGCGCCGCTCGGCCACCGCGACCGCCAGCGCGTCCTCGTCGCCGGTGTCCAGCAGGCCCTTGAGGACGATCCACTTGTCGTTGACCCGGCGGTCGATCGCCAGGTAGATCCAGCCGAGCCCGCCGTGCGCCAGGCAGCCGACCACCTCGTACTGGCCGCCGACCAGGTCGCCGCGCTCCAGCTTGGGGGTGAAGGAGTAGGCGGTGCCGCACTTGGTGCAGAAGCCGTCCGGGCGGCCGGGCCGGCCGTCCTTCTCCCGGCCGACCGGGCTCTCGCACCTGCTGCAGTACCGCTTGCGCTCGGGCACCTCGGCCTTGGCCAGCACGGCCGAGGCCGGGTCCGGCGCGGGTACCGGGGGGACGACCACCAGGCCGGCGCCGAGGTTGCCGCGCCGGGCGGTGCCGGTGGAGCCGGTGCCGGTGCGCACCGAGACCGCGGAGCCGCGGCCGGTGCGGCCGGAGGTGCGGTGCGAGCGGGAGCGGCCGGACATCGTGCGCACCGAGCCGGAGCGGCTCGAACCGGCGCGCGCGGCCGGCACCTTGGGCGCGGCCGCCACCGCCACGGCCGCCAGGCCGCACTCGTCGCAGTAGCCGTCGGCGTCGATCGTGCCGCCGCAGTCCCGGCCGCACGGGCTGCCGGCGCCGCTCCCCGCGGCGGCCGGTGCCGCCGTCGCGGCCGCGGGCGCCGCCGGTGCGGCCGTCCGCTGCGGGGCGAGCCCGCACTCGGTGCAGTAGCCGTCCGGGTCGATCTCACCGGTGCCGGAGCACTCGGGCCGTACACACAGCTCAGCAGCCATCAGTACCGCTCCCCCTGACCGTCTCTCATCCCTGTCCACCGGGTCGTGCGTCCTGCGGTCCGGCCGAACCGGCCCGGTCCGGCGGGCGCAGCGCCTGCTGGAACCTGGCCACCGCCTCGGCCCCCGCCCGCAGGTCGCAGGGCGCGCTCCAGAGCAGCCAGCGCGCCTTCTCGAACCGTTCCACCACTTCCGGGTCCTCGGCGAGGCCGAGCCGGGCGGCCATCGCCTTGTACGCCTCCAACCGCCCGCGCAGCTCGGCCCGGACCGCGAGCGGCTGCGCCACCTCGGTCAGCGAGTGCCGGGCCCGGCCGAGCTCCTTGGCGGCGGCGTCCTCCAGGCTGTCCAGCAGCGGCCCGAGCCGGTGCCACTGGCCGGTCTGCTGGCACTCGACGGCCTGCCGGATCCGGTCGCGCAGCGCCGTGGTCGGCCCCGGCACGGCCGGCACCTCGGTCGCGGCTATCTTCGCCAGCACCTCGCCGCGGGCCCGCCGGGCCTCGACCAGCGTGGCGTCCGCCCGCTGGAGCAGGTCGGCCACCTGCTGGAGCCGCTCGTGCGACTCGTCGCGCAGCCGCAGCAGGCCCTCCAGCTCCACCCGGATGTCGTCCAGCGCCCGCCCGGCCCGGTCGAAGCGTTCGGTGTCGACCGCGCCCCCCGGTGCGCCGAACGCGCCCTGCGCGGAGCCGCCGCCGGACTGCGCGGGCACCCGGGCCGGGCGCCAGAGCGCCAGCGGGTCGGCCCGTACGCCGTCCCGCAGTGCCGTCAGGTCGCGGGCCAGGTCCGCCAGGTCGTCGGCGAGCGGGTGGCCGCCGGGCCGCACCCCGACCGAGCCGGCCAGCATCTGCACCCGGTGCAGCTCGGCCAGCAGCAGGTCGATCCGGGCCGGCAGCGCGGACCACACCGCATCGGCGGCGCCGACCACCTCCAGCACGGTCTCGTACCAGCCGTTCATCCGCTCCATCAGCTCGGCCAGGCTGACCTGTTCGACCAGCCGGGCGGGGGCGCCCAGCCGGCCGGCCGGCTCGGGGAGCTGGCCGCCGGAGACGGTGACGGCCTTGCCGGCGAGCAGCTCGCCGAGCTCGGCCAGTTCGGCGGCGCCCGGCCGGTTGCGCCGGGCGCGCACCGCCCGGGCCGAGGCCAGCGCCTCGGAGTACCGGTCGAACAGCGCCCACAGCAGGGCGAGGCCCTGGCCGGCGACGGACCACCGCTCCGCGGTGCGCCCGCTCAGCTCGGCCCCCTCCAGCAGCCGGCGGCCCGGGTGGTCCTGGAGGGCGAGCAGGGCGGACTCGACCGCGTCGCGCTCGGCGCCCAGCCGGGCCAGCGCACGGTCCACCTCCTCCCGGCTCATCACCGGGCCGGCCGATCCTGCCACGCGGGGTCCTTCCTCTCTGCCACGACGGGCAGCGCAGTCGACGGGGTGAGCGGCTGACCGTCCTTCCGGCGGGCGCCGGCGGTGCGTCTCCCGGCGGCCAGTCTTCCGGATGCCGGCCGGCCGGTCGACGGCGGTGCGGGCGGCGGGCCCGCCGCCCGCCGGGGAGCGCTACGGCTTGTACGCGTACTGGTCGGAACTGCCCATGGAGCCGGCGAGCCAGTGGTCGTAGCTGCGCTGCCAGCCGCCGTCCGCCTTGTAGTCCAGCAGCGCCTGGTTGACCCAGGCGAGCAGGTCGGTGTCGGCCTGGTTGACCACCACGCCCATCCAGCCGGCCAACAGGGTCTCGCCGACCACCTCGATGGTCGGGTCCTGGGCGGCCTGGGCGGCGGCCAGCACGGCGTCGGTGAGCGTCGCGTCGACCTTGCCGAGCTGCATCAGCACCAGGCAGTCCAGCTGGTTCGGCACGATGGTGACCTCGGTGGCGCCGTGCCGGTTGCTCTTGAGCTCGCTGTCCGAGGAGGACGAGGCCGCGGCGCACACCCGCTTGCCCTTCAGCCCCTGGTCGACGCCGGTGGCCTTGGCGGACTTGGGCACCACCAGGCGCTGCCCGGCCGCGAAGTAGGGCTTGGAGAAGGAGACCTCCTGCAGCCGGGCGCAGGTGATGGTGGTGGTGCGGATCACCACGTCCACCTCGCCGGCCTTGACCGCGTCGATCCGGCGGGCGGTCGGCACCGCCTTGAAGGTGATCCGGTCCGGGTCGCCCAGCACCGACTTGGCGATGGCGTGCGCCAGGTCGATGTCGAAGCCCTCGATGCTGCCGGTCTGCGGATTGCGGTAGCCCCAGTGGTAGCTGTTCTGGTCGATGCCGACCACCAGCGTGCCGCGCTCCCGGATCTTCCTGATCTTCGCGCCGTTGACGTCCTTGCCCGGCGGCACGCTCTTCGTGGTGTCGCAGGTGTCGGCCGCCGGAGCGAGCTCCGCGGCGGCGGGCGCCTGCGCGCGGGCGGCGCCCTGCGGCGCGCCCACCGAGGTGCCCGCCCCGAGCACCCCGGCCGCCAGCGCGACCGCGGCCACCAGGGCCCTGGCCCGTACCGTCTGCATCATCGTCCCCACCCCCTCTAGCGGTAGTCGGCCAGTCGGCGGCCGATCCCCCGGACCACGCCCGCGGCGGACAGCACGGCGAGCACCGCCGCGCCCGCCGCCAGCACCTCCAGGCCGCCGTCCACCCCGTCGGCGGCGGCCTTGAACCGGGCCCGTTCGACCGTCGCGGCCTGGCCCAACTGCTGCTCCAGCGCGGCGAACGCGGCCTCCGCGGTGTCGTTCTTCCCCGCCCCCACGGTGCCCTGCAGCGCGGCGTCGTAGTCGCCCGCGGCCTCCTTGTCGGCCGCCTGCTTGTGCCGGTCGCTCCAGGTCGCGAACTGCTTGCGGGCCTCGGTGACCGATCCGGCCGCGTCCCGCGGTGCGAGCCGCTCGGCGCGCGCCAGCGAGCCCTCCGCCGGGCCCTTCGCGCCGGCGGCGGCCCCGCCGAGCGCACCGGTGACCTCGCTCCAGCGGGTGGTGTAGGTGTCGCTCGACCCGCGGTCGACCAGGTTCAGGTTCTCCGCCGCGTGCGCCTGGAGCGCCTCGGTCCTGGCGTCGTCGAGCGCCCGCAGCGGTTCGGCGCCGGCCGTCCGGCTCTCCGCCAGCGAGTCGCCGGCCGCCAGCCCGCCGCCCAGCAGCCACACCAGCGCGGCCAGCAGTGCGGCCGTCGCGCCGACCAGCCCGGGGCTGAACACCCGGTTGGTGCGCCGGAACAGCCGCAGCTGGTACGCGCCGAGGGCGGCCAGCGCGAGCAGCCCGAGCGCGAACGCCGCCCAGGGCGCCGACTCGGCCCGCCCGTAGTCCTGGTCCAGCTGCGCGGATTCGGCGCTGACCAGCCGCTGCGCGTTCGGCAGCATGGTGTCCTGCATCAGCGCGGAGGCGTACCGCAGGTAGGCGCCGCCGAGCGGCAGGCCCTGCCGGTCGTTGGCCCGGGCGGTCTCCACCAGGCCCGCGTACTGCGGGAGTTGCTGGTTGAGCTCGGCGATCCAGCGCTGCGCCTCGGCGGAGGAGCTGGCCCGGGCGGCGGCCTGCGCCAGCAGCCGGGCCGCCGTGGTCAGGTCGTCCTGGTAGCGCTGCCGGACGGCCGCCGGTTCGTTGCCCGCGAGCAGGAACCCGGATGCGGCGGTGGTGTCCGCGTCCGCCAGCGAGCGGTAGATCTCGGCCGCGTCCTGGCTCAACGGGCCGCTGCTGGAGGCCACCTGGCCGGCCGCGCTCGCGCGCGTGCCGACCTGCCAGGCCGTCACGGCGCCGAACAGCAGGACCAGCGCCGCCAGCACCGCGCCGGCCAGCCGGAGCTGCCCCGGCGGGCTGTCGAGCGCGCGTCCCAGGAAGGCGCGCCCGCTGCGGACCACCCCCCGTGCGGGCACCGCCGCTGCGGGCACCGCAGCCCCCGCGGACGCCCGTTCCCCCGTGATCACTGGTGTCGCCACCGCCCCGCCCTCCCCTGTGGCCGCCCCTGGTCCGGGGTTCGGCCCGATGCCAGCAGTATGGCCGCGGACACCGACGAGCACACGTGACTTGCGCCGGACTTGAGCATCGGGCCGCTGCGCCCACCGCCCGTACCGGGACGTTCCGTTCCCCATCGACGCCGTGCGCACCGCGCCCGGTTCCACCCCCGTGCCATCGGCCCTCCCGCGGCCTGCCCCGTAGCATGGGGGCCATGCGTCTGATCGGTACCGTCACCCCTGGCCTCCCGCTCCTCGTCGTCGCCGTCGAGGAGGAGTCGGCCTACCTGGACGGCCGCTTCCCCGTCCTGCTGACCGGTATGGGGAAGATCAACGCGACCGCCGCCCTGGCCACCGTGCTGGCCGGCGGCGACCGGCCGTCCGAGATCGTCAACCTCGGTACGGCCGGTGCGCTGCGCTCCGGCTGGGCCGGTACCCACCTGGTCTCCCGGGTGCTCCAGCACGACCTGGACAGCCGGGTGCTGAACCTGCTGACCGGCCGCACCTTCGGCGGGCCGATCGAGCTCGGCCCGGAGCCGGGCCCGGTGCTGGCCACCGGCGACCTCTTCGTCTCCGACCCCGAGGCCCGCGACCGGCTGGCGCGGAGCGCCGACCTGGTCGACATGGAGGGCTACGCCCTGGCCACCGTGGCCGTGCGCGCCGGGGTGCCGATCCGGCTGGTCAAGCACGTCAGCGACGAGGCCGGCGAGGGCGCCGCCCGGACCTGGCGCGAGTCGGTGGACGGCTGCGCCAAGATCCTCGCGGACTGGGTGCACACCCGGCTCTGATCCCGCTCACCCGGCTCCGATCCCGCGCCGCCGGCCGGCCCGGCCGGCTCAGACCGCGATCTGCTCGCCGGTCAGGCCCGGGACGAACTGGTCCAGCTCGGTGCGCCAGTAGCGGGCGACGTTCAGCCGGGTCGGCTTCGCCTCGCCCGGGAACTGGAAGCGCAGCGAGCTCCACAGCGTCCGCCGGCGCACGTCGCTGACCAGGCCGCGGGCCTGCTCCAGCGGGATGACGTGGACGAGCTCCTTCGGCCGGTTGGCCAGCCGGCCGGCCCGGTGCACCACGACCACCCGCTCGGTCAGCGTGACGAAGTAGTACTTCACGAAGAGCTGGCCGATCAGACCCAGCTCGTTCATGATCCAGGGGCTGGGCCCGGTGATGGTGTGGAAGGTCACCACCGGACGGTCGTTGGGCTCGATCGCCGCGATCGCCTGGGCGACCTGCTCCTGCATGGTGGACTTGAGAATCGCCATCTGGCGCGCGCTCCTGGGCCGTCGGCGCACCGCTGGTGGTGCTGCTCGGAGCGGGGACAGTACCGGTGATCGAACACCGGTCTCAACGGCCAAAGCGGGGCATCTCGACGGAACTTCGAATATTCATCTGATCGATACCGACCCCCCTCTCGTCATCGCGCCCCACCTCCGGACCTGCCCCGGCCGGCCACCGTCAGGACGCCGGCTTCGCCGCCGCGGCCAGCAGCTCCGCGGTGCCGACCACCTTGGCGAACCGCATGGTGTGCAGCGCGGCCGCGGTGGCCCGGGACAGCTCGGCGGCGGGCACGGTCACCCCGTCCGGCCCGGCCATCGCGAAGGTGTGCATCGCGTCGATCGGGAAGACCACGTCGTAGCCGAGGTTGCCGCCCATCCGCGCGGTGGTCTCGTTGCACACGTTGGTCATGATCCCGATCGTGACCAGCTGGGTGGCGCCGCGCGCCTGGAGCCAGGCGTGCAGGTCGGGGGTGCCGTAGAAGGCGCTGTTGACCGTCTTGGTGACGTGCAGGTCCCAGGCGGCGCCGGCCACCACCGGCTTCAGCTCGTACCCGGGGGTGCCCGGGGTGAGCGGCCCGTCCGTCGAGCGGTGCTGCACCATCACGACCGGCCGGCCGGTCTCCTGCCACGCCGCCAGGACGGCGCCGATCCGCTCCTCGGCCTCGGGGTTGTCCCGCTCGCCCCAGTACTCCCGGTCGTCGAAGCCCTGCTGGACGTCGATCACCACCAGGACGGCGTCGGCGGCGAGTTCGAGCGGGGCGTTGAATGCGCTGGTGTTCGTCATGGCTCCATCCTGGGGTCGGCCGGCGGGCCGCCGTGAGCGGCAGCAATGCCTGTCATCGATACAATCCCGCCATGCACACCGTGGGCTGCCCGATCTTCGACGGAGTACGCGCCTTCGACTACGCCGTGATCGGCGAGGTCTGGTCGAACCGGCTCTCCCAACCCGGGCTGCCCGTCTTCGACCTGCGGGTCTGCGGCCCGGACGAGCGGCCGGTCCGGCTCGGCGGCGGCCTGGAGCGGCGCCCGGACACCGACTTCACCGGCCTGCTCGACTGCGACCTGGTGGTCGTCCCCGGCATCACCGACCCGGACGCCCCCGCCGACCCCCGGCTGCTGGACGTGCTGCGCACCGCGCACGCCCGCGGCATCCCGGTCGCCTCGCTGTGCGCCGGCGCCTTCGTGCTCGCCGAGGCCGGCCTGCTGGACGGCCGCCGGGCCACCACCCACTGGTGGCTCGCCGCCGAACTCGCCCGCCGCCACCCGGCGGTGACGGTCGACCCGGAGGTGCTCTTCACCGGCGACGGCCAGGTCTGGACCTCGGCCGGGGTGGCCGCGGGGATCGACCTCTGCCTGCACCTGGTGCGCTCCGCACACGGTCAGCAGACCGCCGCGACCATCGCCCGGGCCATGGTCACCGCCCCCTTCCGGGCCGGCGGCCAGGCCCAGTTCATCCCCTCCCCGGTGCCGGCGGCCGGCCCGGCCGACCCGCTCGGCGCCGTCCGCGCGGCCGTCCTCGCGGAACTCGACACCCCCTGGACGGTGGCCCGGATGGCCCGGCTCGCCCTGATGTCGGAGCGCACCTTCGCCCGCCGGTTCGTCGGGGCCACCGGCACGTCCCCGCTGCGCTGGCTGCTGGAGCAGCGGGTGCTGGCCGCCCAGCGCCTGCTGGAGGAGAGCGACCTGCCGGTGGACGAGGTCGCCACCCGCTGCGGCTTCGGCTCCGCGGTCTCGCTGCGCCCGGTCTTCACCCGCCGGGTCGGCGTCGCGCCCCGCGAGTACCGGCGGGCCTTCCGGGGCCGTGGCGGGCCCCACTGAGAGCCGGTCGGCGGCCCGACCGTGGAACGTGCCCGCCGCCGGGGCCGGTGGGGTGTGCGGACCCCGGTGGCCCCGGCGGCGGGGGATCAGGTGGCGCGGGGCCGGGCGGTGGCCGCCCGGCCGGCGCTCAGGCGGCGACCGGGCTGCTGGTCGGGTAGGCGTCCCGCAACCGCTGCTGGGCCTCGGGGCCCGCGCCGAGGTGGTCGAGGCCGAGCAGGGCGGCGCCGAGCACCGGCGGGGCGACCACGATCCGGGTCTCGGCCAGCGGCGCGGCCGCGGCCAGCCGGGCCGTCAGGTTGTCGATCAGCAGCCGGTGGCGGGCGGCCAGCACGCCGCCGCCGAGCACCACGGGCGTCGGCTCGCCGAGCAGGTCGAGCCGGGTCAGCGCGACCACGGCCAGCCGGGCGATCTCGTCCGCCTGGCGGTCGATCAGCATCAGCGCCGTCGGGTCGCCCTGCTCCGCGGTGGCGAACAGCACCCGGACGATCTCGTGCAGCCGCCCGCGGTCCAGCCGGCCCAGGTGCATCGCCTCGGCGACCGCGGTGGTGCTGGGCAGGCCGAAGTGGGCGGCGATGGCCCCGGCCAGCGCGGTCGGGCCGCCGCGGCCGTCCTCGGCCCGGGTGGCGTGCCACATCGACTCGGCGGCCAGCCCGCCGCCGCCGCCCCAGTCGCCGGTGAGGTGGCCGAGCGCCGGGAAGCGGGCGGTCCGCCCGTCCGGCAGCAGCCCGACGCAGTTGATCCCGGCGCCGCAGACCACCGCGACCCCGCGCGGGCCGTCGGTGCCGGCCCGCAGCAGGCCGAAGGTGTCGTTGGCGACGTGGCTGGTCAGCCCCCAGGGGCGGGCCGCCAGCGCGGCCTGCAACTGCTGCTCCTCGATCGGCAGGTCGGCGTTGGCCAGGCAGGCGCTGACGTGGCCGGTGAGCACCCGGCCCGGTCTCAGCCCGGCCTGCCGCGCGGCCTCCTCGACCAGCGGGGCGAGGCCCGCGACGGCCTGCTCGGCGCCGTCCAGCTGCGGCTGGAAGCCGCCGCCGCGGGCCGAGCCGAGCACGGCGCCCTCGACCGACACCAGGGCCACGTCGGTCTTGCTGTTCCCGGCGTCGATCGCGAGCACGCCGTCGAGCTGCGCCGGCTGTTGACGGTCCATCGGTTCCCCCCACGACGGTGCACGGTGGTCGTTCACGCTCACGCCCAGCTCAGGTGGGTGCGGTTGTGGGCGATCAGCCGGTCGGTCAGCCGGTCGGCGAGGTCCAGCTGGCCGACCAGCGGGTGGGCCAGCAGGGCGTCGAAGACCCGCTCCCGGCCACCCTTGAGCGCGGCCTCCAGGGCCAGCTGCTCGTACGCGGTGACGCCGGCGATCAGGCCGGCGTAGAGCGGCTCGACCGGCCGCTGCGGCAGCGGCCGGACCCCGCCCGGGCCGACCTCGGCCGGCACCTCGATCACCGCGTCGTCCGGCAGGAACGGCAGCACGCCGTCGTTGCGGGTGTTCACCACCTGCACGCCGGTGGCGCCGCCGGTGCCGAGCAGGGCGGAGATCAGCTGCACGGCGGCCTCCGAGTAGAACGCCCCGCCGCGCTTGCCGAGCAGCTCCGGCTTGGTGTCCAGGGCCGGGTCGGCGTACATCTCCAGCAGCTGCCGCTCGATCTCGGCGACCTCGGCGGCGCGCGAACCCTTGCTGCGCAGCTCCTCCACCACCTGGTCGTGCTGGTAGAAGTAGCGCAGGTAGTAGGAGGGGACCACGCCGAGCCGGCGGATCACCGGCAGCGGCAGGTGGAGGTCCTCGGCGATCTGCTCGCCGAAGCCGTCCAGCAGTTCGGGCAGCACCTCCCGGCCGCCGGCGGCGCCCGGGGCGTCGAGCAGCGTGACGCCGCGCTCCCAGGTCAGGTGGTTGAGCCCGACGTGGTCCAGGCGGACCAGCTCGGGGTCGACGCCCAGGTGGGCGGCGAACTTGCGCTGGAAGCCGATCGCCACGTTGCACAGGCCGACCGCCTTGTGCCCGGCGGTCTGCAGCGCCCGGGTGACGATGCCGACCGGGTTGGTGAAGTCGACGATCCAGGCGTCCGGGTTGGCCAGCCGGACCTGCTCGGCGATGTCCAGCACCACCGGGACGGTGCGCAGCGCCTTCGCCAGGCCGCCGGCGCCGGTGGTCTCCTGGCCGACGCAGCCGCACTCCAGCGGCCAGGTCTCGTCCTCGTTGCGGGCGGCCTGTCCGCCGACCCGCAGCTGGAGCAGGACGGCGTCCGCGCCCTGGACCCCGGCGGCGACCTCGGTGGCGGTGCTCACCCGGGCGCCGTGGCCCTGGCGGGCGAAGATCCGGCGGGCCAGCCCGGCGATCAGCTCCAGCCGGTCGGCGGCCGGGTCGACCAGCACCAGTTCGGCGATCGGGAGGGTGTCCCGCAGCCGGGCGAAGCCGTCGATCAGCTCCGGGGTGTACGTGGAACCGCCGCCGACGATTGCCAACTTCAGTGCGGACATCAGCCCTTGACCCCTGTCAGTGTCACGCCTTCGATGAAGGCCTTCTGCGCGAAGAAGAACAGCACGAGCACCGGAGCCGTCACGAGCAGCGTGGCTGCCATGGTGAGGTTCCAGTTGGTGTGGTGGGCGCCCTTGAACGACTCCAGGCCGTAGCTGAGCGTCCAGGCGCCCGCGTTCTCGCTGGAGTAGATCTGCGGGCCGAAGTAGTCGTTCCAGCAGTAGAAGAACTGGAACAGCGCCACCGCCGCGATGGCGGGCTTCGCCATCGGGAGGACCACCCGCAGCAGGGTCCGCAGATCGCCGCAGCCGTCGATCCGGGCGGCCTCCAGGTACTCCTTGGGGATGGTCAGCAGGAACTGCCGGAGCAGGAAGATGGAGAAGGCGTCGCCGAAAGCCATCGGGATGATCAGCGGCCAGAGCGAGCCGGTCAGGTGCAGCTGCTTGGCCCAGAACAGGTACATCGGGATGACCGTGACCTGGGGCGGCAGCATCATCATCGCGATGACCGCCATCAGCGCCAGGTTGCGGCCGCGGAAGCGGAACTTGGCGAGCGCGTAGGCGACCGGGACGCTGGAGACGACGGTCAGCAGGGTGCCCGCGCCGGCGTACAGCAGGGTGTTGCGCCACCAGCTCAGGAACCCGGGGGTCTGCCAGACCTTGGCGTAGTTGCCCCAGTGCCACTCGGTGGGCCACAGGTCGGCGGTGAGCGCCTGCCGGTCCGACATCACCGAGGTGAGCAGCACGAACACGAACGGCAGCAGGAAGAACAGCGCGGCGGCGATGGCGAGCGAGTGCACGGCCACCCAGTGCAGGGCGGCGCGGCGCCGGGCCACCTTGGCGGCGGCGGAGGAGGCCCGGACGGGCAGGCGCACGGCGGAAGTGAGGGTCATGGCTCAGTCCTCGTTGATGAAGCCGGACTTGCGGCGCAGCAGCAGCGACGTGAAGGCCATCGAGATGGCGAACAGGATCACGGCGACCACGCAGGCGGAGCCGGTGTCGAAGCGCTGGAAGCCGAGGTTGTAGACCATCTGCGGCAGGGTCCAGGTGGAGCCGTGCGGGTAGCCGGGCTCGAACTGCTGGCCGGAGCCGCCGATGACGCCGCTGGCGACCTTCCCGGCCACGATCGCCTGGGTGTAGTACTGCATGGTCTGGATCACGCCGGTGACCACGGCGAACATGACGATCGGCGAGATGTTGGGGAAGGTGACGTACCGGAACCGCTGCCAGGGGCCGGCGCCGTCCAGCTCGGCGGCCTCGTACTGCTCCTTGGGGACGTCCAGCAGGGCGGCCATGAAGATCACCATCAGGTCGCCGACGCCCCACATGGCGAGCATGGTCAGGGCCGGCTTGGACCAACTGGGGTCGGTGAACCAGCCCGGCTGCGGCAGGCCCAGCTCGCCCAGCAGGTGGTTGACCGGCCCGGTGCCGGGGTTGAGCAGGAAGGCGAAGGCCATCGTGGCGGCCACCGGCGGGGCGAGGTACGGCAGGTAGAACGCGGTCCGGAAGAAGCCGACGCCGCTGCGCACCTTGGTGATCAGCAGGCCGATGCCGAGCCCGAAGGCCACCCGCAGGGTGACCATCACCAGGACCAGCCAGAGCGTGTTCCCCAGGCCGGTCCAGAACGACGGGTAGTGGTTGAGGACGTAGTCCCAGTTCTTCAGCCCGTTGAAGGTCGGGGCCGTGAAGCCGTCGTACTTCATGAAGGAGAAGTAGACGGTGGAGACCAGCGGGTAGGCGAAGAAGACGCCGAAGCCGATCAGCCAGGGGGAGAGGAAGGCCAGGGTGCGGGCCGTCTCCCGGCGGCGCTTGGTGCGCAGCGCCGCCGGGACGGGGGTGTCAGCGAGTGCCATGGCGGGTCACTTCGCCTGCTGGACGGCCGCGTCGATCTCCTTGGCCGTGGCGGCCAGCCCGGCCTTGAGGTCGCTCTGCCGGCCGGACTCGAACTCGTAGCCGAGGTTCTGCATGGACACCTGGTAGGCGCCGCCGTTGATGCTGGCGGGCGTGGTGTTGGAGTGCGGGTTCTTCGCGATGTCGATGAAGGTGCGGAAGTTGGCGTCGGCGTCCAGCTTCGGCGAGTCGAGGGCGGCGAAGGTGCTGGGCACGTTGTGGATCGCGTTGGCGAAGCTGACCACCGCGTCGGTGTCGGTGGTCAGGTACTTGACCAGCTCCCA
This sequence comes from Kitasatospora sp. NPDC094015, assembly GCF_040304075.1. Taxonomy (NCBI): domain Bacteria; kingdom Bacillati; phylum Actinomycetota; class Actinomycetes; order Kitasatosporales; family Streptomycetaceae; genus Kitasatospora; species Kitasatospora sp. NPDC094015. Next base: position 131,652 of record NZ_JBEOUL010000012.1, on the reverse strand, counting down.
GGAGGCGGTCTGCTTCTTGCTGGTCCTGGCGATGCCGACGATGGTGCCGGTCTGGTAGCCGCGGCCGTAGCTCGCGGCCTGGTCGTCCGGCACCGGGAAGGGCGCGGTGGCCCACTCGAACTCCGGCTTGTCCTCGGCCAGCGAGGCGGTGCGCCACTCGCCGTCGATGGACATCGCCACCTGGCCGGTGGTGAAGGGGTTCTTGGCGCTGAACTCGTCGCCGAAGCCGGTGCGGTACTTCTCCAGCTTGTCGAACCCGCCCAGCTTGTCGACCAGGCCCTTCTGCCAGGTGTACATCGCGGCGACCTTGGGGTCGGTGGCGATGTCGGACGTGCCGTCCGCCGCGAAGTAGCCGGGGCCGTACTGGCCGAGGAAGTGGCTGGGGGTGGACTCGTAGCCGTGGTAGTTCGGCATGAAGCCGAGCTGCTTGTAGCCGTCGCCGTCGGCCTGGGTCAGCTTGACGGCGTCCGCCTCGAACTCGCCGAAGGTCTTCGGCGGCGCGGTGATCCCGGCCGCGGCGAACGCGGTCTTGTTGTAGTACAGGCCGTAGGCGTCGCCGAGCAGCGGCAGCGAGCACTGGTTGCCCTGGAACTGGCTGTACTGGAGCATCGCGGCCGGGAAGGTCTTGGCCGGGTCGATGCCGTCCTTCTGCAGCATCGGCTTGAGGTCCGCCCAGACCCCGGCCGAGCAGAACTTGCCGACGTTGTCGGTGGTGAAGGAGGAGACCACGTCCGGGGCCTCGTCGCCGCCGGCCCGCAGCGCCTGCTCGCTCTTGTCGTCGGCGATGTTGCCGACCACCTTGACGTGGATGTTCGGGTGCAGCTTCTCGAAGGCGGCCACGTTGTCGGCGATCGCCTTGACCTCGTTGTCCTGGCTCCAGCCGTGCCAGAAGGTGATGGTCACGTCCTGGCCGGCGGCCGAACCGTCCTGGCCGCCACCGGAGTTGGTGCCGGTGCAGGCAGTGGCCAGCAGGGCCAGGCAGGCGGTGCCGGTCAGGGCGGCGAGCGCGCGGTGCGTTCTGCGGGTGGTGTCCACTGGTGGGTTCTCCTGGAGGTACGGGGGCAGGCGGCATGGCCCGTCGGCCCGTGCGTGGGGGTGCCTTCGGTGGTTCTGGAGGGTGCCGCGGGCCCCGGGGGGCGCCGCGGCGGCTGCGGCTGCACGGCTCGGTACGGCGGTGCGGGTGCGGGACGCGGGTGCGGTGGCACGGTTCGGTGGCGGGCGCTCGGCTTCAGTGGGTCGTGAAGGCGGCGTCCCGGGCGGTGGCCAGGGCGCGTTGCAGCGCGCCCTGCAGGACGGGGGAGCCGGGCACGGTGCTGGAGCGCACCTCCGGCCGGGGGATGGAGATCCGGGCCAGCGACTCCTGGACCAGCTCGCGCAGCCGCTCGCCGCCGGCGGTCGGGATGCCGCCGGCGAGCACCAGCAGCTCCGGATCGACCACCGCGACGATGGCCGCCAGCCCGACCGCGAGCCGGTCGGCCAGGACGGCGAGGAACTCCTCGCCGGCGCCGGGGGTCGCCAGCGCCCGCTCGATCGCCTCCTCGGCGGTCCCGGCGGTCAGCCCGTGCTCGCGGGCCAGCGCCAGGACGGCGGGGGCGCCGGCCAGCTCCTGGAAGCCGCCGGAGTTCTTGCGCCGGACGTCGTGGACGACCGGCGAGCCGGGCACCGGCATGTAGCCGACCTCGCCCGCACCGCCGGTGAAGCCGCGGTGCAGCCGTCCGGCGATCACGATCGCGGCGCCGATGCCCTCCTCGGCCCAGAGCAGGACGAAGTCCTCGCTGCCCAGGGCGGCGCCGAAGGCCTGCTCGGCGATGGCGGCCAGGTTGACGTCGTTCTCGATGGTGACCGGGGCCCCGATCGCCTCCGCCAGCTCCGCGACCAGCCGCGGCGAGTGCCAGCCAGGCAGGTGGGAGGCGTAGCGCAGCCGGTCGGTGGCCGGGTCCAGCGCGCCGCCGATGCCGATCACGGCCTGGTGCAGGCTGCCCTCGGCGAGCCCGGCCTGCGCGAGGGTCGCGGCGACCGCCCCGGCCACCCGCTGCACGGTCTCCGCGGCCGGCCAGCCCCTGGTCGGCACCTGCTGCTCGGCCAGCGTGCCGCCGGTGATGTCCGCGACGGCGACCCGGACGTGGGTGGTGGTCACGTCCAGCCCGGCCACGTACCCGGCGGCCGGGTTGACCTGGTACAGCTGCGCGTTCGGGCCGGGGCCGCCGGCCGTGGTGCCGACCGGGACGACCAGTCCGGCCGCCTCCAGCCGGGCCAGCAGCTGGGAGGCGGTCGGCTTGGAGAGACCGGTCAGGGTGCCGATCTGGGTGCGGGAGAGGGGGCCGTTGGCCAGCAGGAGTTCCAGGGCGGCGCGGTCGTTGATGGCGCGCAGCAGGCTGGGGGTGCCGGCCAGCGGCGAGCGGGAGCGGGTGTTGTCGGTCACGGTCCGATCCTCCTCTGCCGGCGGGGTGCGGTGGTGCGGGGGGTGACGGAAGTGTCGTTGCCCGGTGAACTGTTAGGAAAGTTTCCAATTCCTTGGGAAGGACCGTAGATCCCGGCCCCGGGGGGTGTCAATGGCCGTGCCGGGCGAGGATGCCGAAGCGTTACCGGACATGCCCGGAGCCCCGCCCCCCACCAGGGGGAACGGGGCTCCGCAGGTCGTGCTCCGGGTCAGCCGGCGGCCGGCCCGGCGCCGTCCGCCGGCAGCGGGATCGGCTTGGTGGCCAGCGAGCGGGCCGAGCCGGGGTCGGCCAGCACCGACGGCGGCAGGATCTCCACCCCGGTGGCGGGCGCCGCCACCGCGGCCGGCACCGCCGGGGTCTCCTCCTTGAGCTTGACGCCCGCGAGGTCGAAGGCCGCCTTCAGCCGCAGCCGCAGGGTCCGCGAGACCAGCGCGGCGTTGCCCGGGGAGCAGCGCGCCTCCAGCCGCAGCACCACCGAGTCCGCCGCCACCGACTCCACGCCCAGCACCTTGACCCGGCCCCAGATCAGCTCGTCGAACGGGGACTCCTTGGTCAGCTGCTCGGCGGTCTCGGTGATCAGCGCCTCCACCCGCTCCAGGTCCTCCCGGTAGCCCACCTGCACGTCCACGGCGGCGGTCGCCCAGCCCTGGCTCATGTTGGCGATCCGCTTGACCTCGCCGTTGCGGATGTACCAGATCTCGCCGCCGGTGCCGCGCAGCTTGGTCACCCGCAGCCCCACCTCCAGCACGGTGCCGCTGGCCACGCCGGTGTCGATCTCGTCCCCGACGCCGTACTGGTCCTCCATGATCATGAAGACCCCGGACAGGAAGTCGGTCACCAGGTTGCGCGCGCCGAAGCCGATCGCCACCCCGGCCACCCCGGCACTGGCCAGCAGCGGCGCCAGGTTCACCCCGAGCGCGGAGAGCACCATCAGCGCCGCCGTCCCCAGAATGGTGAACGAGGCCACGCTGCGCAGCACCGACCCGATCGCCTCCGAGCGCTGCTGGCGGCGCTCGGTGTTGACCATCCCGCTGTTGGCCAGCAGCCCGCCGAGCCGGCTCAGCTCCGCCTCGGCCTCCGAGGGCCGCCCCATCCGCGCTATCAGCTTGTCGATCAGCTTGCGCACCATCGCCCGCAGCACCAGGGCCAGCAGCACGATGAACAGGATCCGCAGCGCACCCTCGACCCAGCCCTGCCAGTTCGCGTCCAGCCAGCTCGCGGCCTGTCTGGTGGTGCTGCTCACCTGGTCCGTACTGGTCGGCAGGGTGAAGTTCAGCGGGGGGGACGAGGGGGAGGGGGAGGGGGTCGCGTCAGCGAGCAGGCTGACCGGGGCGGACCGAACCACGTGCAGGGCTTCCTTCCGGGGGGAGCTGTGAGCGGCCGCCCGGTCGGGGCGGACCGTCCCGGCAACCCTAGCGGCCGCCGACCACCCGGACGGACCCGCCGTCAGCGCCCCCGGAGCCACCGGCACGCCGCTCACCAGGCACGCCGGGTGCAGCGGACCCGCCGTCCGGGCATATCGGGTATGACGGATCGCACATCGACCCACCTGGAGAGCGGCACTGTCCGTTTCCGAACGATCTGTTAGGCAGGAAATGGTGGCGCCGTACGAAGACGTAAGGCGACACTGGGGGAGATCGCGCTCAAAATGCGCGATCGCCCGCTCGTCCCGGCGCGAGCCACGCGCCGCAGGCGTCCAAGGAGGCCTCCGTGCCGCATGTCCTGGTCCTCAACGCGTCCTACGAGCCACTCGGCGTCGTATCGATGCGCCGCGCACTCATCCTGGTCCTCAGTCACAAGGCGGTCTGCCTGGAGGATTCCGGAATCACTCTGCACAGCGCCACCAGCGCCGTTCCGGCGCCGTCCGTCGTCCGACTGACCCGGTTCGTCCGGGTCCCCTACCGCGGGCCCGTCCCGCTCACCCGCCGCGCACTGTTCGCCCGTGACCACGGGCGCTGCGTCTACTGCGGGGCCGCCGCCACCAGCGTCGACCACGTCATCCCGCGCAGCCGGGGCGGCCAGCACCGGTGGGACAACGTGGTCGCGGCCTGCCGCCGCTGCAACCACACCAAGGCCGACCGTCACCTGACGGAACTCGGCTGGCGGATGAAGCACCCCCCGGCCGCACCGAGCGGCCTCGCCTGGCGGGTGATCGGCACCGGGATCAAGGACCCGCGCTGGCGCCCCTACCTGGAGCCGTACGGCGGCCTCGACCAGCTGCACCAGCAGCTGAGCGGCTTCGAGCACCACGACCATACCGAGACCGGGGGCGTCCTGCCGGGCCCGCACGGCCGGTCCCGCCCCATCCGCCGCGGAGAGCAGCCCGAGCCGCTCTCCGCCTGACAGACAAGGGCCTGCCCGACACATCCTTCGGTGAGCCTCATGGGCCGCCTGTGCACCCCCAGCGGGAGCGCAGGCGGCCCGCCGTCGTCCCCGGGCGCTACGGCGTGACCGCGTACGCCTCCACGCTCCACAGCGAGTACCCGTAGGCGGTCGCCCTGGTCACCCCCTGCACCCGCAGGTACTGGGTGTCCGGCGCGTCGAAGCGCACCGTCTCGGTGCCGCCGGTGCCGTCCTCGACGGTGGCGACGGTGGTCCAGCTGACCCCGTCCGCGGAGGTCTGCAGCCGGTACGCCGAGGCGTACGCCTCCTGCCAGTGCAGCACCGCCGAACCCAGGCGCACCTTCTGCGGCAGCCGGATCTGCACCCAGGCGTCGTCCGCCGGCTTGGCCGCCCAGCGGGTCTTCGGGTCGCCGTCGTTGACGGCCGAGGCGCTCTGGCCGGCGGCCGCGTCGCCCGAGGAGGCGGCGGTGCCGCTCCTGGCCAGGTCCGGGCCCCCGGTCGGCGGCACCACGTGGACCGTGAGCACCTGCCGCACCGTCAGCGTCCCCGAGGTGAAGGTGACCGGCACCTGGTACGTACCCGAAGGGGTGGTCGCGGCCGCGGAGACCAGCAGCGGAGCGCCGACCTTCGCCCCGCGCGGGACGGTGACGGACGCCGCCGGGGTGACCGTCAGCCCCTTCGCCTCGGCCGGCACCTCGGCCTTCAGCTGCCCGGTCGCGCCCTCCGGCCGGCCCGCCTCCAGCACCGCCTTGGCCTGCGCCGGGGTCGCCTGCCCGGCCACCACGTCCAGCGGTGCGGCGGGCAGGCTCATCCGGGCCGCCGGCACGTCCGCGTACCAGGGGATGATCTGGTTGACCACCGGCGCGTCGCCGCCGGCCGCCCAGACCAGCCGGATCGCCTCGGCCGCGCCGCCGCCGGCCGCCAGCTCGTTGTACCCGGGGTTCACCGGGCCGATCGGCACCCAGCTGCCGTCCGGGCGGCGCACCTCCGCGCTCGCGGTGGCCCGGACGGTCGGGTCGGTCAGCACCGTCACCCGGTCCAGCGGGCGCGGTGCGCCCAGCTCGACGGTGAGCGGTGCGGTGCTGCTGGACGGCACCGCGGCCGCCCGCCAGGCGGTGTCCGGGTCGCCGTCCAGCACCGCGGCGGGCGAGGAGCCGGGCGCGGCCGGTGGCGCGCTGACCGACGCCGGGCTGTCGCCGGGCGCCGCCACGCTGAACTCGCGGATCGCCACCGCGGTCTTCTGGCTCCCGGTGGCCCGCAGCCGCACCGCCTTCACCGAGGTGCCGGCGGGCACGTCCACCGAGATGCTCGGCTGGTTGTGCACCTTGGCCAGCTGGTGCCAGCCCCCGGAGCCGGTGGAGTACTCCAGCACCGCGTCGTGCAGGTAGTCGCCGGCCGCGGCGGCCGCGTCCGGGCCGCTGCCCCAGGAGCCCATCAGGACGGTCACCTGACCGACCGGCCGGGCGGTGCCCAGGTCGAGGCCGACGGTGTCGCCCGGCTGCGGCGGGCCCGCGCTCCAGTAGAAGGTGCCGGCGTCACCGTCGGCCATCAGCGCGGGCACGTGGTCGTGCGCACTGCCGAAGGTGCTGCCGGCCGTGACCCCACCGGCCGTCAGGCCGGACCAGGTGTCGGCGGACTGCACGGCCCGCTCCAGGAAGCCGTCCAGCACGTCCGCGCCCACCGTCACCGGGCTGCCGTCCAGCTGCTCGCGCAGGCTGCGCAGCCGCACCCGGGCGTCCCAGGCGGCCTGGCCGTCGCCGCCGCGCTGCGCCAGCAGCATGTCGACGGCGGCCTGCCCGGCCTGGCCGTAGGCGGCGAGCTTGGTCAGCCACGGGCCGGTCTCCGGCCCGATCGGGTCGTCGCCCAGGGTCTGCGGGGCGGCGGCCATGGTGCGGAAGGCGTCCCGGAGCGGGCCCGCGGCCTCGGTCAGCCGGGCCAGGTCGGGCGCGTTGCCGGCGCTCGGTTCCAGCGCGGCCCAGAAGTGGTCCAGCAGCGGCAGCAGGTAGCCCGACTCCTGGCGCGACAGCGGGGAGGAGGAGTTGTTGCCGGCCAGCGCGGTCAGCGCGGCCAGCTCGGCGTCGTTCGCGGCCAGCGCGTGCAGGGCCGAGCGCCAGGAGTCCAGCGGCTGGTAGCCGTCCGGCTGCCAGCCGAAGTCCGCGGCGGTGGCCAGCGGGATCCGGGAGGCCACCGGCTGGCTCATCGCGGCGGTCAGCAGCACCGCCGAGCGCTTGGCCACCTCCGGGTCGCGGCCCGCGTAGCCGCCCAGGTAGAGCCGCTCCGGGGTGGAGTCGTTCACCGGGTAGTTGTCCATGGTGACCAGCGGGTGGCCGAACAGCCCCGCGGTCTCCTCGAACTGGCCGCCGGTCACCTTCGCCGGGATCGCCGCACCGCCGCTCCAGGCGATCTGGACGTCCGGCGGCAGCGCCGCCGCCAGCGCCGTCCGGTACGGGGTGGCGCCCTGTTTCTGGTACTCCGTCGGCATCACCGACAGCGGCGCCGTCTCGGGGTGCCGGGCCAGCCGGTCGCGGACCTTGCCCACCAGCGCGGCCTGCGCCTTGGCGGCGGCCGCGGGCCCGGTGCCGTACGCCTTCCGGTCGGCGCCGCAGTGCCACTCGTCGTAGCTCACGTCGAGGAACTGCAGCTGGAAGGCGTTGAAACCGATCCCGCGCAGCGTCTCCAGCTTGTCCAGCAGCGCGTCCAGGTCCTTGCCGGAGCTGTAGCAGAACGACTGGCCGGGGTCGATCGCGTAGCCCAGCGTGACGTGGTTGGCCCGGGCCCGGGCGCCGAGTTCGCGCAGCTCCGCCAGCTGCGCGGCCGGGTAGGCCTCGCGCCAGCGCGACAGCCGGTAGGGGTCGCCGCCCGGGGCGTAGAGGAAGAAGTTCTGCTTGGTGCGGCCGAGGAAGTCGATCTGCGCGAGCCGCTCGTCCGCGCTCCACGGGGTGCCGTAGAAGCTCTCGGCGGTGCCGCGGACGGCGGCGCCGCTCGGCCAGTCGCGGATCGTCAGGCCCGGGAAGCCCTTCGCGCCCTCGCCCTGGCCCTGGCCGGGGGAGAGCGGCGAGAGCAGCTGGCGCAGGCTCTGCGCGGCGTAGAAGGTGCCCGCGCCGTCGACCCCGGACAGCACCACCGCGCCGTAGCTGCCGCCGCCGGCGGCGGGCAGCTGGCCGGCCGCCAGCACGTAGCCGCCGGCCGGGAGTCCGGCGGCGCTCGGCTGCTCGGTGCCGCCGGCCGCGGCCAGGTCGTGCAGCAGCCGGTCCGCCTGCTGGCCCGGGCCGCCGACGTAGACCACCAGCGCGCCCGCGGTCGGGGCGGGGGCCTCCGGCGCCGGGGTGACCTCGGTGGCCCCGGCGCTGCCGAGGATCTGCCGGACGGCGTCCAGCGCGGCGCCGTCCGCGCCGTCGCCGGTGACCAGGGTGACGGCCTGCGGCACGCCGACCGGGCGGCCGGCCGCCCGGAGCTGCTGCGGGCGGGGGTACACCTGCGGGTCGGCCAGCGAGCCGAGCGGGGTGACCTGCGCCGGGGCGCTCACGGTGTGCTGGTCGCCGGCCGGTGCGGCGTACCCGGGCGGCGCGCTGATCAGCAGCCCGCCGACCACCGCGGCGGCCGAGAGGGTGGCGGCCAGCTGGAGCGCGCTGCTGCGGCGGCCGGCCTTGCGCTCGGCCCGGACCGAGGCGAGCAGCGGGGTGGTGCCCTTGATGTCGGCGATGAAGCGGTCGGCGGCCTTCGGCGCCAGCTGGCGCGCGGTCCGGGCGGCCGTCCGCCGGGCGGTCAGCGCGGCCGGGTGCCACAGCACCTCGCGCAGGGCCGGGCTGTGCTCGATCCGGTGCCTCAGCCGCCGTCCCGCCGCCTCAGAAACGCGCGCCTGCACAGGAGCCTCCTCGCACCGAAAGCGCAGCTCACCGACCCCGCCGCCGCGGATCACCGAACTGCCGCACCACCCTTGACCCGCCTCGCCGCCACAGCCCACCAGTTGCCCGGGGCGGTGTCAACGCCGCTGGCACGTATGTCTGATATATCCGAAAAGCGGTAAGCGCCGGCCCGTCCGCCGGTCCCGCGGACCCGACCCGGCGTCAGGGCGCGCACCGGCCCGCGCCCGTCGCCCGTGTCGGTCGGGGTCGCGGGCCCCCGGGACGGGTAGGACTGTGGCTGTTCACCATTGGGTGCCCTCCAGACCTCAGGGAGCCGCAGCGTGGCCGCATTCCTGGACCGTGACGAGACCGGCAGCAACGGGCAGCAGGTGCCCGCCGAGGACAGTCCGGCACCGCCGCCGGACCTGGTCGCGCTGGCGCACGCGTACGGGGTGGACAGCACCTACGACCCGGGCAGCGGCCCGGTGCCGGTGGCGCCGGACACGCTGGTGGCGGTGCTGGCCGCGCTCGGCGTGGACGCCGCCGGGCCGGAGTCGGTCCGCGCCGAGCTGGAGCGCCACCGTGCCGAGCAGGCCGCCCGGTTGCTCCCGCCGTGCATCGTGGCCCGGGCCGGCCGCCGCACCGCGCTGGACGTGCCGGCCGCCGCGGTGCTGAGCGTCGAGCTGGAGGACGGCGGCAGCTGGACCCTCCCCACCGGCCACTCGCACTGGCTGCCCGCCGACCTCCCGCTCGGCCGGCACCGCCTCACCGCCCGGCTGGGCGGGCGCACCGGCAGCGCCGCGCTGATCGTGGCGCCGCAGCGGGTGCCGGAGCCGACCGGCCGCGGCTGGGGCTTCCTCGCCCAGCTGTACTCGGTGTTCTCCGAACGCTCCTGGGGCATGGGCGACCTGGGTGACCTCACCGAGCTGGTGCAGTGGGCCGGCAACGACCTGGGCGCCGCCTTCGTCCAGCTCAACCCCTTGCACGCCGGCCTGCCCGGCGCCCCCTCCGACCCCTCCCCCTACCGCCCGTCCTCCCGGCGCTTCGCCGACCCGGTGCACCTGCGGATCGAGGCGGTGCCCGAGTGCGCCTACGCCGATCTCGGCGAACTCCCGCGCCGGGCCCGGCACCTGCGCGACGAGGTGCTGCGGCACGACGGCCTGATCGACCGGGACGCGGTCTGGGCGCTGAAGCGGCAGGCACTGGAGATCCTGCACCGGGTGCCCCGCGGCGCCGGCCGCGACGCCGCCTACCGGGCCTTCGTCGCCCGCGAGGGCGCATGGCTGGAGCAGTACGCCACCTGGTGCGCGCTGGCCGAGGTGCACGGGAGCGACCGGCACCACTGGCCGAAGGGCCTGCGCCACCCCGACAGCCCCCATGTCCGGCTGGTCGCGCAGGAGTTGGCCGACCGGGTGGAGTTCCACCGCTGGCTCGCCTGGCTGGTCGACGAGCAACTCGGCGGCGCCCAGCGGGCCGCCGAGCAGGCCGGGATGGGCGTCGGCCTGATCCACGACCTGGCGATCGGCGTGCACCCGGACGGCGCGGACGCCTGGGCGCTCCAGGACGTGCTGGCCGAGGGCATCTCGGTCGGCGCCCCGCCGGACGCCTTCAACGCGCACGGCCAGGACTGGGGCCTGCCGCCCTGGCGCCCCGACGCCCTCGCCGAGGCCGGCTACGCGCCGTACGCGGAGCTGCTGCGCGCCGCCGCCCGGCACGCCGGCGCGATCCGGATCGACCACGTGATGGGCCTGTTCCGGCTCTGGTGGGTGCCGGCCGGGCAGCCGCCGACCCGGGGCGCGTACGTCCGCTACGACGCGGAGGCGATGCTCGGGGTGCTGGCGCTGGAGGCGCACCGGGCCGGGACCGCGGTGATCGGCGAGGACCTGGGCACGGTCGAGCCGGGGGTGCGCGAGGAGCTGACGGACCGTGGCGTCCTCGGGACCTCGGTGCTCTGGTTCGAGCGGGACTGGCAGGACAAGGGCGCGATCCTGCCCCCGGAGCGCTGGCGCTCCGGCTGCCTGGCCACCCTGACCACGCACGACCTGCCGAGCACCGCGGCCCGCCTGAGCGGCGAGCACGTCGAGCTGCGCCACCGGCTGGGGCTGCTGGCCCGCCCGCTGGGCGAGGAGCAGGCCGAGGCGGCGGCCGAGCTGACCGAGTGGCACGCCGAGCTGGTCCGGATCGGGCGGCTCGCGGCCGAGGACGGCCTGAGCGCGGAGGCCCTCTACGGCTTCCTGCTGGCCACCCCGGCCGAGCTGGTCGGCGTCTGGCTGCCGGACGCGGTGGGCGACCCGCGCCCGCAGAACCTGCCCGGCACCTGGGACCAGTACCCGAACTGGCGGCTGCCGGTGGCGGACGCCGCCGGGAGGCCGGTGACCCTCGAACAGCTGGCCGCCGCCCCGGGCACCGCCCGGCTCGCCGCGGCGATGGCCGGGCGCGGCGCGGCGGGCGGTACCGGAAGGCCCACCCCGGCGCGCGGGGGCAGGTAGGCGGCCGGTACCGTGGAAAACGTGGACAAGAGGAACGCTTTGCGCGCTGGTGCGGTCTCCGCAGCGGCCACGCTGATGATGCTGATGTCGTCGCCCGCCATGGCACTGATCCGGGACGACGGTGACGACCCGGGCCAGGGGCTGACCGTCGCGCAGACCCTGGGTCTGTTCGTCGGGATCCCGGTCCTGTCGTTCGTCGTGATCGCGGGCCTGTGCATGCTCTCCGCCCGCCGCACGAGTTCCGGCAAGTAGCGGCCCGACCGCCCCGCCGCAGCACTGCACGAGAACGGCCCCCGTCACCTCCTCCGAGGTGACGGGGGCCGTCGCGTTCCGTCGGCCGTCAGTGGCCGAGGGCCCGGGCACCCGCCGCGCGGTCGGCCTCCTGGGCCTTCAGCGCGCGCTCGATGCCCGCCCGCGACTCCACGACCTGGCGGCGCAGCGCCGGCGCCGGGTCGGCCGAGGCCAGCCAGGCGTCGGTGGCGTCCAGGGTGGCCTGCTCGACCTGGTAGGCCGGGTACAGGCCGACGATGATCTGCTGCGAGATCTCGTGGCTGCGGGTCTCGTAGATCCCCTTGACCGCCGCGAAGTAGCGGGCGGCGTACGGGGCGAGCAGCTCCCGCTGGTCGGACTGCTGGAAGCCGCCGATGACGGCCTCCTGGACGTAGTTGGTCAGCTCGTCCGACTCCACCACCGAGGCCCAGGCCTCGGCCTTGGCCGCCGCGGTCGGGCGCGCGGCCCGGCAGCTGGCGGCGTGCTCCTGGCCGGCCGCGGTGTTGTCGCGGGCCAGCTCGGCCTCGACCGCCTTGTCGTCCGCGCGGCCGGTGGCCACCAGCCGGCCGAGCAGCGTCCAGCGCAGCTCGGTGTCGACGGCCAGGCCGTCCAGCACGGTGGAGCCGTCCAGCAGCGCGGCGAGCAGGGCGAGCTGCTCGTCGGAGCGGGCGACGGAGGCCAGCGTCCGGGCCCAGGCCAGCTGGTGGTCGCCGCCAGGGGCGGCGGCGCGCAGCTGCTCCTCGGCGGCGGCGGCCCAGCGGGTCAGGCCCTGCTCGCGCCAGGCCGGGTCGGCGTAGGCGTCCAGGGCCAGCTTGACCTGGCGCTGCACCGACTGGACCACGCCGATGTCGGACTCCCGGCCGAGGCCGGAGAGCGCGAGCTCCAGGTAGTCGCGGGCGGCCAGCTCGCCGTCGCGGGTCATGTCCCAGGCGGAGGCCCAGCACAGCGCGCGCGGCAGCGAGTCGGTGAAGTCGCCCAGGTGCCCGGTGACCACGGCCAGCGAGGCCTCGTCCAGGCGGACCTTGGCGTAGGAGAGGTCGTCGTCGTTGAGCAGCAGCACGGCGGGCTTGGGGCGCCCGGCCAGCTGCGGCACCTCGGTGCGAGCGCCGACCACGTCGAGCTCGATCCGGTCGGTGCGCACCAGCTTGCCGTCCTGCAGCTCGTACGCGCCGATGGCGATCCGGTGCGGGCGCAGCACGGCCTCGCCCTTGGCGCCGGCGGGCAGCGCCGGGGCCTCCTGGAGCACCGCGAAGGAGCGGATCGTGCCGTCCTCGGCCAGCTCCAGCTCGGGGCGCAGGATGTTGATGCCGGCCGTCTCCAGCCACGCCTTGGACCAGGTCCTGAGGTCCCGGCCGCTGGCCTTCTCCAGCGCGCCGAGCAGGTCGCCGAGGCGGGTGTTGCCCCAGGCGTGCTGCTTGAAGTAGGCGCGCACGCCCTCGAAGAAGGCGTCCTGGCCGACGTAGGCGACCAGCTGCTTGAGCACCGAGGCGCCCTTGGCGTAGGTGATCCCGTCGAAGTTGACCTGGACGTCCTCCAGGTCGTTGATCTCCGCCATGATCGGGTGGGTGGACGGCAGCTGGTCCTGCCGGTACGCCCAGGTCTTCATCTGGTTGGCGAAGGTGGTCCAGGAGCCGGGCCAGCGCGAGCCGGGCGCCTCGGCCTGGCAGACCGCCTCGGCGAAGGTCGCGAACGACTCGTTCAGCCAGAGGTCGTTCCACCACTCCATGGTGACCAGGTCGCCGAACCACATGTGGGCCAGCTCGTGCAGGATCGTGGCGGCGCGGGCCTCGTAGGAGGCGTCGGTGACCTTGGAGCGGAACACGTACTGGTCGCGCAGGGTGACCGCGCCCGCGTTCTCCATCGCGCCGGCGTTGAACTCCGGCACGAAGAGCTGGTCGTACTTGGCGAACGGGTAGGCGAAGTCGAACTTCTCCTGGAAGTAGTCGAAGCCCTGCCGGGTGACCTCGAAGATCGCGTCCGCGTCCAGGAACTCGCGCAGCGAGGGGCGGCAGTAGACGCCGAGCGGCACCCGCTGGTCGCCGTTGGTGTACTCGTCGAACACGCCGACGTACGGGCCGGCCACCAGCGCGGTGATGTACGAGGAGATCCGCGGGGTGGGCTCGAAGGCCCAGACCTGGGTGTCGCCCTCGCCGGTCGGGGTCGGGGTGGGGGAGTTGGAGACCACGACCCAGCCGCGCGGGGCGGTGACGGTGAAGGTGAACGGGGCCTTCAGGTCGGGCTGCTCGAAGCTGGCGAAGACGCGGCGGGCGTCCGGCACCTCGAACTGGGTGTAGAGGTAGGTCTCGCCGTCCACCGGGTCGACGAAGCGGTGCAGGCCCTCGCCGGTGTTGGTGTAGGCGCAGTCGGCGACCACCCGCAGCTCGTTCTGCGCCTCCAGGCCCGGCAGCGCGATCCGGCTGTCGGCGAAGTTCGCCAGGTCCAGCGACCGGCCGTTCAGCACGATCTCGGACACGCTCGGGGCGACCAGGTCGATGAAGCTGTCGGCGCCCGGCGTCGTGGCGGAGAACCGGACCACGGTGGTGGACCGGAACGTGCCTCCCGCCCGGGCGGTGCCCAGGTCGAGATCGATCTCGTACGCGTCCACGTGCAGGAGCTGGGCCCGGGTACGGGCCTCCTCACGGGTCAAGTTGGTGCCAGGCACTCGCAGGACTCCTTTGTCAGGCTCGGATGCACAGGCATCCTCCCACGACCGGTCCGGCGTGGACCTGCGTATATCGGGGGGTGGCCGCGGTGCGGGCGCAGGTTTCAGAACGGTCCCGGTTGGAGCTTGACCCGGCGGTGGGCGGCGGCTGAGCCTAGAGTTCAGAAGTTGAAGCTGAACAGTTGGTTGAGGGATCAACACCGTGAGGTGACGATCACCGACGCCACCGGAGCTCCGCCGCAAAGGCGCGGCAGGGGCGGGGACGGTCGAGTCCCCGTGCCCTGGGAGGGTGAATCATGTCGATGGACACACCGGGATCGCAGTCCTCGTTGCACCGGGCCAATCTCGAACGGGTGCTGCGCGCGGTGCGGATGGCCGGCTCGCTCACCCAGGCCGAGATCGCTCGGGGCACGGGGCTGTCGGCCGCCACGGTGTCCAACATCGTCCGGGAGCTCAAGGAGAGCGGCACCGTCGTGGTCGCCGACACCTCCTCGGGCGGGCGCCGGGCACGCAGCGTCTCGCTCAGCGGGGACGCCGGGATCGTGGTCGGGGTGGACTTCGGCCACACCCACCTGCGGGTCGCGGTGGGCAACCTCGCGCACCGGGTGCTCGCCGAGGAGAGCGAGCCGATCGACGTGGACGTCTCGGCGCAGCAGGGCTTCGACCGGGCCGAGGCGCTGGTGGACCGGCTGCTCGCGCAGGCCGGGTTCCGCGCGGACAAGGTGATCGGCGTCGGCCTCGGCGTGCCCGGACCGATCGACCTGGAGACCGGGGCGCTCGGCTCCACCGCGATCCTGCCCGGCTGGACCGGCATCGCCCCCGGCAAGGAGCTCTCCCAGCGCCTCGGCATGGAGGTGTACGTCGACAACGACGCCAACCTCGGCGCGCTGGGCGAGCTGGTCTGGGGCGCCGGGCGCGGCCTGAGCGACCTGGCGTACATCAAGGTGGCCAGCGGTGTCGGCTCCGGGCTGGTGATAAACGGTCAGATCTACCGGGGCCCGGGCGGCACCGCCGGCGAGATCGGCCACATCACCCTGGACGAGGCCGGGCCGGTCTGCCGCTGCGGCAACCGCGGCTGCCTGGAGACCTTCGTCGGCTCCCGCTACCTGCTCAACCTCTTGAACGCCAACCACCCGGGGGAGCTGTCCCTGACCAAGGTCGTGCAGCTGGCCCAGCAGGGCGATCTCGGCTGCCGGCGGGTGATCGCGGACGCCGGCCGGCAGATCGGGATGGGCGTGGCGACCCTGTGCAACCTGCTCAACCCGCGCCGGATCATCCTCGGCGGGGACCTGGCGGAAGCCGGTGAGCTGGTGCTTTCCCCGATCCGGGACTCGGTGGCCCGGTACGCGATCCCCAGCGCCGCCCGGCAGTTGTCGGTGGTTCCGGGCACTCTCGGCGGCCGTGCGGAGGTGCTGGGAGCGCTGGCGCTGGTGATGAGCGAGATGGGCGAATCGGGCGCAATCCGGCATACCGGCGTTGCCGCCGCCGCCCAGGGCTGACCCGGCGACAGAGGTGGCGCCGGGGCCTGCGCCCGCCGCATGGTCTCGGCTTCGCCTTCAGGAAGATAACGAAAGGGTTCGAATCTTCGTCCTTCCGGTTTTACTTATTGACGACAAGCGGACGATCCAGGTTGACTCCCTTCCACCTCGCCGCAACGTTGCGGCTCTGTCAGGGAGGCACCCCCACCATGAACGCAATGATGCGTCGCGCTGTCATCGGTACCGCCGCGGTTTCGATGGCCCTCTCCATGGCCGCCTGTGGCAAGGCCGGCAGTGACAAGAAGGACAGCGCCGCGTCCGGCGACACCAAGTCGATCGGCCTGCTGCTCCCCGAGAACGCCTCGTCGACCCGCTACGAGTCCTTCGACAAGCCCTTCATCGAGGCCAAGGTCAAGGCTCTCTGCGCCGACTGCAACGTCAAGTACAGCAACGCCGAGGGTTCCGCCGCCAAGCAGAAGCAGCAGTTCGACACGCTGATCGCCCAGGGTGTGAAGGTCATCATCCTGGACGCGTTCGACGCCAAGTCGACCCAGTCCTGGGTCAAGGAGGCGGCCGACAAGGGCGTCAAGGTCATCGCGTACGACCGCCTGGCCACCGGCCCGGTCTCCGCGTACGTCTCGTTCGACAACGAGAAGGTCGGCGAGCTCCAGGGCCAGGCCCTGGTCGACGCCCTGGGTGCCAAGGCCGCCGACGCCAACATCGTCATGATCAACGGTGACGAGGCCGACCCGAACGCCGCGAAGTTCAAGTCGGGCGCCCACAAGGTCCTCGACGGCAAGGTCAAGAAGGTCGTCTACGAGCAGTCCGGTGAGTGGAAGCCCACCGTCGCGGGCCAGAAGGTCGGCGCCGCCATCACCCAGCTCGGCAAGGACGGCTTCCAGGCGGTCTACTCCGCCAACGACGGCATGGCCGCCGCGATCATCACCCAGCTCAAGGGCGCGGGCATCACCGTCCCGGTCGGCGGCCAGGACGCCGGTCTCGACGCGATCCAGCGCCTGGTCTCGGGCGACCAGGCCTACACCATCTACAAGGCCTACAAGCCGCTCGCCGACTCGGCCGCCGAGCTCGCCGTCGACCTGCTGCAGGGCAAGGACATCAAGTCCGTCGCCTCCGCCAGCATCGACAGCGACACCGACAAGGGCATCCCGGCCAAGCTGCTCGACCCGAAGGTCGTCACCAAGGCCAACATCCAGGACACCGTGATCGCCGACGGCCTCTACAAGGCCGCCGACATCTGCACCGGCGACTACGCCGCCGCCTGCGCCACGGCCGGCCTGAAGTAATCCCCAGCGGGCGACGCCCTCCCACCCGGGAGGGCGTCGCCCGCCCTGGCGCGGCGTGCGGACACCCCCGCCTCCCGTGGTGGAGGCGGGCCGCCGTGCCCCCAAACCTTTTCGCACTACCCTTCGCGCCCGGGTCGGCGCGCGGCGGCCGTGCCCTGCCCCCACGGCAGGCGGCGCGGGAATGAAGGAGATGGTTCACGTGACAGGCGCACCCGTACTGGCGTTGCGCGGGGTCTCCAAGCGCTTCGGTGCCGTCCAGGCGCTGACCGACGTCCACCTGGAGGTGAACGCCGGTGAGGTGGTCGCCCTGGTGGGTGACAACGGCGCGGGCAAGTCGACGCTGGTGAAGACCATCGCCGGCGTCCACCCGATCGACGAGGGCGCGATCGAGTGGGAGGGCACGCAGGTCGGCATCAACCGGCCGCACGACGCCCAGGCACTCGGTGTCGCCACCGTCTACCAGGACCTCGCGCTCTGCGACAACCTCGACGTGGTCGGCAACCTCTTCCTCGGCCGCGAGCTGAAGCGTTTCGGCACGCTCGACGAGGTCGCCATGGAGAAGCGCGCCAAGGAGCTGCTCGACACCCTGTCGATCCGCATCCCGAGCGTGCGGATCCCGATCGCCGCGCTCTCCGGCGGTCAGCGCCAGGTGGTCGCGATCGCCCGCGCCCTGGTCGGCGACCCGAAGATCGTCATCCTGGACGAGCCGACCGCCGCGCTCGGCGTCGAGCAGACCGCCCAGGTGCTCGACCTGGTCGAGCGGCTGCGCGACCGCGGCCTCGGCGTGATCCTGATCAGCCACAACATGGCCGACGTCAAGGCCGTCGCGGACACCGTCGCGGTGCTGCGCCTGGGCCGCAACAACGGCGTCTTCGAGGTGGCCACCACCTCGCACGAGGAGATCATCTCCGCCATCACCGGCGCCACCGAGAACGCCGTGACCCGGCGTCAGGCACGTCTCGCGGAGGACGCGAAGTGACCACCAACCAGACCACCACCGACACGCCGCCGGCCGCGATCGACCCCCGGCTGCTGGTCCGCGAGGCGGGCTTCGCGGGCTACCTCGAAGAGTTCAAGCGGAAGATGAAGAGCGGCGACCTGGGCTCCGTCCCGGTCGTGCTCGGCCTGATCCTGATCGCGGCCATCTTCCAGACCGTGTCCGGCGACTTCCTGAACGCGGACAACCTCACCAACATCACCAAGTGGATCGCCGGCCCCGGCCTGATCGCCGTCGGCATCGTCTTCGTGCTGCTGCTCGGTGAGATCGACCTGTCGCTCGGCTCGGTGGCCGGCGTCTCGGCCGCGATCGCCTCCGTGCTCTCGGTGCGCTCCGGCATCAACGAGTGGCTGGCCGTCCTGATCGCGATGGCGGTCGGCATCGGCATGGGCGCGCTGCACGGCTTCTTCTTCGCCAAGATCGGCGTCCCGGCCTTCGTGGTCACCCTGGCCGGCATGCTGGCCTGGATGGGTCTGCAGAACTCCGTGCTCGGCGACAAGGGCACCGTCAACCTGATCAACGACGGTGTGATCGCCAAGCTGGACACCTACTTCCTCGGTGACGGCGACGTCTTCTTCACCTGGGCCTTCGCCCTCCTCGGCATCGTGCTCTTCGGCGCCGGCCAGCTGATCGACAGCCGCCGCCGCTCCGCCGCCGGCCTGTCGGCCCGCCCGATGAGCGAGATCGCGCTGCGCACCGGCGTGATCGCCGTGATCGGCCTGGTCGCGGCGTACATGCTGAACCAGGACCGCGGCCTGCCGCTGCCCCTGGTGGTGTTCTTCGGCATCGTCGTGATCACCGACTTCGTGCTCCGCCGCACCTCCTACGGCCGGCAGATCTTCGCGGTCGGCGGTGGCGTCGAGGCCGCCCGCCGGGCCGGCATCAACGTCGCCTGGGTCCGGATCTCGGTCTTCATGATCTCGGCCGGCATGGCGGCCCTGGGCGGCCTGTTCATCGCCTCCCAGCAGGGTTCGGCGGACAAGCTGCTCGGTGGCGGCAGCGTGCTGATGAACTCGATCGCCGCGGCGGTCATCGGCGGCACCAGCCTGTTCGGCGGCCGCGGCAAGACCTGGTCGGCGCTGCTCGGCATCCTGGTGATCCAGTCGATCATCACCGGCCTGGACCTGGTGCACGTCAACCAGGCCATCCAGTACATGATCACCGGTGCGGTCCTGCTCGGCGCGGTCGTGCTGGACTCGGTCTCCCGCCGCACCCAGAAGTCCTCCGGCCGGGGCTGACCCCCGCGTACGGTGTGAGGCTCGGCACCCGAACCATTCGGGTGCCGGGCCTCGTCGTGTTCATCGGTGCTGATAGGACTGTGCGAGGGCACCGAACGGCCGCCCGGGCACGGGTGGTGTGACAGTACGACAACCGCCGTGCCGCGTGGTGTCCGGCAGCTGGACATTAGACTCGACCGGTCAAGGGTGTGCCGGTCCGCGCCGATGCACCCCGCACCCGCGGGCGACGGCGCCCATCGGGCCCGCCCTGGGTCCGGGAACTGTGAACGAGGAGGAACGGGTGGCCCTGCTGACCCGCATTAGGGGACCGCGCGATCTCGACCGGCTCACCCCGGCGCAGCTGGCCGCACTGGCCGAGGAGATCCGCGGCTTCCTGGTCGAGGAGGTCTCCAAGACCGGCGGCCACCTCGGGCCCAACCTCGGCGTGGTCGAGCTGACCATCGCCCTGCACCGGGTCTTCGACTCGCCGCGCGACCGCATCCTCTTCGACACCGGCCACCAGAGCTACGTGCACAAGCTGCTCACCGGCCGCCAGGACTTCTCCGGCCTGCGCACCAAGGGCGGCCTGTCGGGCTACCCGTCGCGCGCCGAGTCCGAGCACGACGTGATCGAGAACTCGCACGCCTCCACCGTGCTCGGCTACGCCGACGGCCTGGCCAAGGCCAACCAGCTCCAGGGCCACAAGGACCGCCCCGTGGTCGCCGTGATCGGCGACGGCGCGCTCACCGGCGGCATGGCCTGGGAGGCGCTCAACAACATCGCCGACGCCAAGGACCGTCCGCTGGTCATCGTCGTCAACGACAACGAGCGCTCCTACTCGCCGACCATCGGCGGCCTCGCCAACCACCTCGCCACGCTGCGCACCACCCAGGGCTACGAGCGGTTCCTGTCCTGGGGCAAGGACGCCCTGCAGCGCACCCCGGTGGTCGGCCAGCAGCTGTTCGAGACGCTGCACGGCGCCAAGAAGGGCCTCAAGGACTTCATCGCCCCGCAGGGCATGTTCGAGGACCTCGGCATCAAGTACATCGGCCCGATCGACGGCCACGACCTCACCGCCCTGGAGTCCGCCCTCACCAAGGCGCGAGGCTTCGGCGGCCCGGTGATCGTGCACTGCCTGACCGAGAAGGGCCGCGGCTACCACGCCGCCGAGAACAACGACGAGGACCGCTTCCACGCGGTCGGCGTCATCCACCCGGAGACCGGCCTGCCGATCAAGTCCGCGGGCAAGGACTGGACCTCGGTCTTCGGCGAGGAGATGGTCGCCCTCGGGCGCGAGCGCAAGGACATCGTCGGCATCACCGCGGCGATGCTGCACCCGGTCGGCCTCGCCCCGTTCGCCAAGGCCTTCCCGAACCGGATCTTCGACGTCGGCATCGCCGAGCAGCACGCCGCGGTCTCCGCCGCCGGCCTGGCCACCAACGGCCTGCACCCGGTCGTCGCGGTCTACGCGACCTTCCTCAACCGGGCCTTCGACCAGGTCCTGATGGACGTCGCCCTGCACCGCCTCGGCGTCACCTTCGTGCTCGACCGGGCCGGCGTCACCGGCACCGACGGCGCCTCCCACAACGGCATGTGGGACATGTCGATCCTCCAGGTCGTCCCGGGCCTGCGGCTGGCCGCTCCGCGAGACGCCGACCAGCTGCGCGCCCAGCTGCGCGAGGCCGTCGAGGTGGACGACGCGCCCACCGTGGTCCGGTACTCCAAGGGCACGGTCGGCCCCGCCGTCCCGTCGCTGGGCCGGATCGGCGGCATGGACCTGCTGCTGGAGAACGGCGAGCGCGACGGCGACCGCCGCGCCGACGTGCTGATCGTCTCGGTCGGCGCGATGGCCCCGGTCTGCCTGGAGACCGCCGAGCTGCTCGCCGCCCAGGGCATCACCTGCACGGTGGTCGACCCGCGCTGGGTCAAGCCGGTGGACCCGGCCCTGCCCGGCCTCGCGGCCGAGCACCGGGTGGTCGTCACGGTCGAGGACAACGGCCGCGCCGGCGGCGTCGGCTCGGCCGTCGCGCAGACCCTGCGCGACGCCGACGTGGACCTGCCGCTGCGCGACTTCGGCATCCCGCAGGAGTTCCTGGACCACGCCACCCGCGACCAGATCATGGCCGAGATCGGTCTGACCGCCCCGGACATCGCCCGCCAGGTCACCGCGCTGGTGTCCAGGCTCGGCGCCCAGGCCGTCCAGGCCTGACCCCGGCCCCGGGCCGCCACCGCCACGGCCCCGGGAGCGGCACCGTCCGCTCCCGGGGCCGCGCGCTGCGGGGTCCGTGCCCTAATACCATGCTCCGTCGCCCACGATCGGACTATTGTCGTACCGATGCCGGGACCGGCAGCGCCCGCGCCAGAACTGCCCGGTAGGTTGTCACCTGTGCCACTCACCACCCGCCTCGCCGCCCTGACCGCACGCGTGCCCGAACGCGTCCGGACCGGGTACTGGACCAGGCTGGTGCCGGTGCTCGCCCTGCTCGCGGTGGTCACCCACATCCCGTCCTTCCTGCGACCGGTGTGGAGCCCGGACGAGGGCTACCTCGCCACCCAGGCCCGGATGCTGGCCGACGGCGGCGTCCTGTACGACACCGTGGTCGACCGCAAGCCACCGCTGCTGCCCTGGCTGTACGAGGCCTGCTTCGCGGTGTTCGGCTCGGCCTCGCTCTGGCCGCTGCGGACCCTGGCGATAGTCGCCCACCTGGTCACCGCCGTGCTGCTGGCCTCACTGGCCCGCGGCCGCTGGGGCAACCGGGCCGGCGCCGCGGCCGGACTGCTCTACCTGCTGCTCTCCATCGGGCTCTCCCCGGAGGACACCCAGGCGGCGACCTTCGAGGTCTTCATGCTGCCCGCCATGGTGGCCGCCTTCCGGTACGCCGAGCGGCGGCGCTGGCTGGCCGCCGGCATCGCGGTGGCGCTCTGCTCGCTCACCAAGCAGACCGGCGGGGCCGTGATGCTGCCGGTGCTCTGGATGCTGTTCCAGGACGCCCGGCACCGCGGGGTGCGCTGGCAGCCCGCCCTGTTCAAGATCGGGTTCGGCTTCGCGCTGCCGATAGCGCTGGTCGCCGCGATCCTCACCAAGCCCAAGGGCTTCCTGTTCTGGGTGGTCACCGGCAGCGGGGACTACGCCACGCTGGGCTCCAACTGGCTCCAGATGCTCGGCCGCGCACTCGGCAACTCCGGCATCCTGCTCGCGGCCGGGCTCGGCTTCCTGGCACCCGTCGCCTACCGCCTCTGGCTGCGGCGCCGCCGCGGACTGCCGTCACCGGCCGCGGCCGAGGAGCACGGCTCCACCAGCGACCTGTGGTTCTGGCTGCTCTCCTCGGTGGTCGCGGTCAGCGTCGGCTTCCACTTCTTCGGCCACTACTACCTCCAGCTGATGCCGCCCCTGGTGATGCTCGGCGTCGGCGCCGTCTCCACCTCCGCCGTGCGCTGGCGGCCGGTGCTGGTGTACTCCGCCGCGGCCGCGACCTTCTTCTGGGGCCTGGCGGTCTTCTGGCCCGGCCAGCGGCTCACCCAGACCACCGAGGTGGCCACCGCCGTCGCCGCCCAGACCACCAAGAAGGACACCGTCCTGGTCTGGGGCATGCACCCGGAGCTCTACTGGCTGGCGGACCGCCGCCCCGCCTCCCGCTACCTGACGGCCGGCTTCCTCACCAACTTCAGCGGCGGCAAGGACGGCCAGCAGGTCGGCGAGCAGTACAGCGTCTCCGAGGCCTGGCAGACCTTCGACGCCGAGATGCACAAGAACCTCCCCGAGGTCGTGGTCGACGACTCCGGCACCGCCCCGTACAACCCCGAGCTGGTCCCCCGGATCGAGACCCTCCTCGAGTCCTACTACGAGGTCGTCGGCATGACCGGCGACACCGTCATCTACCGCCTCAAGCGCTGACCCGCCGCGGCCGCAGGGGCGCGGGGAACTGCGCGCCCTCGGAAGCTCCCCTCCCGCACCCTGCGCCTCCCGGTCACCCCCCACCCCCCAGGGGCGCGGGGAACTGCGCGACCCCGGAAGCCCCCTCCCCGCAGCCTGCCTGCCTTCAAAAGCAGAACGGCGGAGCAGCCCCGCAGGGCCACTCCGCCGTCCTCGATCAGATCCGTCAGGCCGGGATCGACGCCACACCCGGGGCCAGGAACCGCTTCCCGTTCACCCGCTCCGAGACGCCCTCACGGTCCAGGTACGGGGTGATCCCGCCCAGGTGGAAGGGCCAGCCCGCGCCGGTGATCATGCACAGGTCGATGTCCTGCGCCTCGCCGACGACACCCTCGTCCAGCATCAGGCCGATCTCCTGCGCGACGGCCTCCAGCGCCCGCGCGAGGACCTGCTCCTCGGTGAGCACGGTGGTGCCGAACGACAGCAGCGCCAGCACCTCGGGGTCCAGCACCTGCTGGCCGTCCTGCCAGACGTAGAAGCCCCGCTTGCCGGCCTTGACCAGCTTGCCGAGGTTCTCCGACACCGTGAACCGCTCCGGGAACGCCGCGGCCAGGGTCTCCGACACGTGCAGCGCGATGGCCGGGCCGACCAGCTCCAGCAGCACGATCGGCGACATCGGCAGGCCGAGCGGCAGCACGGCCTTCTCGACCGTCTCGATCGGGGTGCCCTCGTCGATGGCGCCCTGGATGGCGTCCATGAAGCGCAGCAGGATCCGGTTGACCACGAACGCCGGGGCGTCCTTGGTCAGCACGGCGGTCTTCTTCAGCTTGCGGGCGACCCCGAACGCGGTGGCCAGCGAGCCCTCGTCGGTCTTCTCGGCGCGGACGATCTCCAGCAGCGGGAGGATCGCGACCGGGTTGAAGAAGTGGAAGCCGACGACCCGCTCCGGGTGCTCCAGCTTCGACGCCATCTCGGTGACCGACAGCGAGGAGGTGTTGGTGGCCAGGATGGTGGTCGGCGCGACCACGGCCTCCAGCTCCGCCAGCACGTTCTGCTTGACGCCCATCTCCTCGAACACGGCCTCGATCACGAAGTCCGCGTCCCCGAAGGCGACGGCCTTGTCCAGGTGACCGGAGACCAGGCCCTTGAGCTTGTTGGCCTTGTCCTTGCCGATCCGGCCCTTCTCCAGCAGCTTGTCGATCTCGCCGTGGACGTAGCCCACGCCCTTGTCGATGCGCTCCTGGTCGATGTCGGTCAGGACGACCGGCACCTCCATCCGGCGGGCGAACAGCAGCGCCAGCTGGGAGGCCATCAGACCGGCGCCGACCACGCCGACCTTGGAGACCGGGCGGGCCAGCGACTTGTCCGGCGCGCCGAACGGCTTCTTGGCCCGGCGCTGCACCAGGTTGAAGGCGTAGATGCCGCTGCGCAGCTCGCCGCTCATGATGAGGTCGGCCAGGGCCGCGTCCTCGGCGTCGAAGCCGGCCTGCAGGTCCTGGTCCTTGACCTGGGCGATGATGTCCAGCGCCTTGTAGGCGGCCGGCGCGGCGCCGTGCACCTTGGAGTCGGCGACCAGGCGGCCCCAGGCGACGGCGTCGTCCCAGGCCTTCCCGCGGTCGATCTCCTCGCGCGCCACCTCGGTGGCGCCGGTGAGCACGGAGGCGGCCCAGTTCAGCGACTGCTCCAGGAAGTCGGCCGGCTCGAAGATCGCGTCCGCGATGCCGAGCTCGAACACCTCCTTGCCCTTGAGCTGCTTGTTCTGGCTCATCGAGTTCTCGATGATGACCTTGACGGCCTTCGCCGGGCCGATCAGGTTCGGCAGGATGGTGCAGCCGCCCCAGCCGGGGACGAGGCCGAGGAAGACCTCGGGCAGCGAGAACGCCGGGACGCCGGAGCTGACGGTGCGGTAGGTGGCGTGCAGGCCGACCTCGACGCCGCCGCCCATCGCCGCGCCGTTGTAGAACGCGAAGCTGGGGACGGGCAGCGCGGCGATCCGCTTGAAGACGTCGTGGCCGCCCTTGCCGATGGCCAGCGCGTCGCTGTGCTCCTTGAGCACCTCGACACCCTTGAGGTCGGCGCCGACCGCGAAGATGAACGGCTTGCCGGTGATCGCGACGGCGACGATGCCACCGGCGGCGGCCTCGGCCTCGACCTGGTCCAGCGCCTCGGACAGCTTGGCCAGCGAGCCGGGGCCGAAGGTGGTCGGCTTGGTGTGGTCGAAGCCGTTGTCCAGGGTGATCAGCGCCAGCTTGCCGGCCTGCAGCGGCAGGTCCAGGTGGCGTACGTGCGCGGTGGTGACGACCTCGCCGGGGAACAGCTCGGCGGCGCGCTGCAGCAGCTCAGTGGTGCTCATGATCACTTACCACCCTCGAAGTGCGGGTTCTCCCAGATGATGGTCCCGCCCATGCCGAAGCCGATGCACATGGTGGTCAGGCCGTACCGGACGTCGGGGCGCTGCTCGAAGCGGCGGGCCAGCTGGTTCATCAGGCGCACGCCCGAGGAGGCCAGCGGGTGGCCGAAGGCGATGGCGCCGCCGTACGGGTTGACCCGCTCGTCGTCGTCCGCGATCCCGTAGTGGTCCAGGAAGGACAGCACCTGGACGGCGAAGGCCTCGTTGACCTCGAAGGCCTGGATGTCGTCGATCGTCAGGCCGGCCTTGGCCAGCGCCTTCTCGGTCGCCGGGACGGGGCCGATGCCCATCACCTCGGGCTCGACGCCGGCGAAGGCGTACGAGACCATGCGCATCTTGACCGGGAGGCCGAGCTCCTCGGCGACGTCCTCGGCGGCGAGCAGCGAGGCGGTGGCGCCGTCGTTGAGGCCGGCCGAGTTGCCCGCGGTGATGTTGCCGTGCGGGCGGAACGGGGTCTTCAGGTTCGCCAGCGACTCCATCGTGGTGCCTGGGCGCATCGGCTCGTCCGTGGTCGCCAGGCCCCAGCCGGTCTCGCCGACCTCGGGGTTGGTGTTCCGGATCGCGATCGGCACCAGGTCGGGCTGGATGTCGCCGTTGGCGTACGCCTTGGCGGCCTTCTCCTGGGAGCGCACGGCGTAGGCGTCGCAGCGCTCCTTGGTCAGGTGCGGGAAGCGGTCGTGCAGGTTCTCCGCGGTCATGCCCATGAACAGGGCGGACTCGTCGACCAGCTTCTCCGAGACGAAGCGCGGGTTCGGGTCCACGCCCTCGCCCATCGGGTGCCGGCCCATGTGCTCGACGCCACCGGCGACCACGATGTCGTACGCGCCGAAGGCGATGCCGCCCGCGGTCGCGGTGACGGCGGTCAGCGCACCGGCACACATCCGGTCGATGGAGTAGCCCGGGACGGACTTCGGCAGGCCGGCCAGCAGCGCGGCGGTGCGGCCGATGGTCAGACCCTGGTCGCCGATCTGCGTGGTGGCCGCGACGGCGACCTCGTCGATCCGCTCGACGGGCAGGTTCGGGTTGCGGCGCACGAGCTCACGGATGCACTTGACGACCAGGTCGTCGGCACGGGTCTCGTGGTAGATGCCCTTCGGGCCGGCCTTGCCGAACGGGGTGCGGACGCCGTCGACGAAGACGACGTCCCTCGCGGTACGAGGCACGGGGGCTCTCCTCCCAGGGGGATGACGTGGTACGCAGACCCCGGCCCACGGGTGGAGCGGCGCTGCTTCACGGTCATGCTACCCGCCGGTAACTAGGTTGCCCATAGCCCACCACCGGATCTGCCCGTGTGTCCCCCGACACGTGTCCGCGCAAACCGCGCAGGGGGCGCCGGGTTCCCCCGGCGCTCCCCGCGGGACGGACCGCCGCCTACTCGGCCGGAGCGGGCGGCTCGTCGAACGCGGTGGCCAGTGCCGCCCCGACCAGCTCGGTCTGCCACCGGCGGGCACCCAGGCGGCGCAGCGCCGCTGCCACGGTCTCGGCCGTGGCCTCGGCCGGCGGCTCCCAGGAGACCCGGCGCACCAGGTCCGGGGTGATCAGGTTCTCGGCCGGCAGGTTGTGCTGCTCGGCCAGGGCCGCGACGGCGGCGCGGGCGGCGGTGAGCCGGGCCGCGGCCACCGGGTCCTTGTCCGCCCAGGCCCGCGGCGGCGGCGGGCCGTCGTGCGGTGCGGAGGACGGCGGCAGCTGGTTCTCCGGGATCTCCCGGGCCCGCTGCAGCGCGGCCAGCCACTGGTCGAGCTGCCGGCGGTTGACCCGGGGGCCGAAGCCGGAGACGGCCAGCAGCGCCGGGGCGTTCAGCGGCATCGCCAGCGCGGCGTTGACGATCGCGAGGTCGGGCAGCACCCGGCCGGGCGAGACGTCGCGCTCGCGGGCGATCCGGTCCCGGGTCTGCCAGAGCTCGCGGACGGCGGCCAGCTGGCGGCGGCGGCGGACCTTGTGCAGCTGCGAGGTGCGCCGCCAGGGGTCGACCCGGGGGGCCGGCTTGGGGGCGTCGACCAGCGCCGCGAACTCCTCCAGCGCCCAGCCGAGCTTCCCCTGGGCGTCCAGCTCCCGCTCGAGCGCGTCGCGCAGCTCGACCAGCACCTCGACGTCCAGGGCGGCGTACCGCAGCCAGGGCTCGGGCAGCGGGCGGGTGGACCAGTCCACCGCCGAGTGCTCCTTGGCGAGCGAGAGCCCGAGCACGTTCTCGGTCATCGGGCCGAGCCCGACCCGGGGGAAGCCGGCCAGCCGTCCGGCCAGCTCGGTGTCGAACAGCCGGCGCGGGCGCATGCCGACCTCGGACAGGCAGGGCAGGTCCTGGGTGGCCGCGTGCACCACCCATTCGGTGTCGGCCAGGGCTTCGCCCAGCTCACCGAGGTCGGGGCAGGCGATCGGGTCGATCAGCGCGGTGCCGGCGCCCGCCCGCCGGAGCTGGATCAGGTAGGCGCGCTGGCCGTAGCGGTAGCCGGAGGCCCGTTCGGCGTCCACGGCGACCGGGCCGGTGCCGGCCGCGAAGGCGGCGACGGTCTCGGCCAGGGCCTCCTGGTCGGCCACGACGGGTGGCAGCCCCTCCCTCGGTTCGAGGAGCGGGACCGGGGCTTCTTCGTCTGGGATGGCTGCTACGGCGTCGGTCACCCCCCAAGGGTACGACGGCACCCGCTCCCGGGAGTGTTGTCGGACTGGTCAGACCGGGTCCGGACATATGCCGGGGCGGCGGCGGAGCGGACGGACGGGGGCGATCGGCGCACGGACGGGGGAGGGACGGTGAAAAAGACGGCGGCCCGGAGGAAACGTTCCTCCGGGCCGCCACCGCTGTGTCGGGCAGGTGTGAGCCGGGTCAGTGGATGATGCCCGTCCGCAGTGCGACGGCGACCATGCCGGCCCGGTCGCCGGTGCCCAGCTTGCGGGCGATCCGGGCCAGGTGGCTCTTGACCGTCAGCGCGGACAGGCCCATCGCGACGCCGATCGCCTTGTTGGACTGGCCCTCGGCGACCAGCCGGAGCACCTCGACCTCGCGGCCGGACAGCTCCCGGTAGGCCGAGGTCTGCGCCCCGGGAGCACCGGGTGCGCCGGGCGCACCGGGGGCTCCGACCGCGCCGGGCACCCCCGGCATCCCGGGTCGCCGCATCCGGCCGGCCATCCCGGCCGCGCCGAGCGGCAGTCCGGGGCGGCCGGGCATCGCGACGTTGGTCCGCGTCCCGGTGACCACGTAGCCCTTGACGCCGCCGGCCAGCGCGCTGCGGACCGCGCCGATGTCGTCGGCGGCGGAGAGCGCCAGGCCGTTGGGCCAGCCCGCGGCGCGGGTCTCGGCGAGGATGGTCAGCCCGGAGCCGTCGGGCAGGTGGACATCGGCGATGCAGATGTCCCGGGGGGTGGTGACCCGGGGGCGGGCCTCGGCGATCGAGGAGACCTCGATGACGTCGCGCACACCCAGGGCCCACAGGTGGCGGGTGACGGTGTTTCGGACGCGTGGGTCGGCGATGACCACCATGGCGGTGGGCTTCGTCGGACGGTACGCGACCACGTTTGCGGGGTGCTCGAGAAGGACCGACACCAGGCCTCCTGTGGGGAGTGGCGGACGGAACCCCGATGGGGCGGTCGGAGTGTTCCGCGTGTGGAAAGGGTCACTGACACCTTCGGCAGCATGCGTGCCCGGCTTTAGCGAATGATCACGATCTAGTGAGTAACAATACGGACAAATCGCGCAGGTGACTGATGCGACATGCCCAGAAATCGCACAAGGTCGATCAATCTGTGACCTCGGTTGGTCAAGTTTGGTCCGGTAATTGACACAGACCGCGACGGAAGTCACACTCCGTCAGCCCTGCGGGTGGCGCCGGGTCGCGCGTGCGGCGATGCCCCCCTCAGTGGGAGCGCGGACGGCGGCGCGCGGGCATCGGGACCACTCCGCCGAGTGACGGGGCGTCCGCCAGCGGCAGCGGGGCGGGCACCGCCGGCGGCAGGCCGGCGCAGATGCACAGCAGGTCGCCCCAGGCCGCCAGGTGCCGTTCGAACCGGCCGTCGGACGGGGTCCAGGAGGCGCGCAGCTCGATCTCGGTGGAGGACGGCCGGTCGGCGAGCGCGCCGAAGTACTGCGAGGCGCACCGGGTCACCGTGCCGCCGGGCGCCGTGTACCCGGCGCCGTGCGCCTGCAGGGCGTCCATCAGCCAGGCCCAGCCGACCTCGGAGAGCAGCGGGTCGCCGGCCATCTCGGGCTCCAGCTCGGCCCGCGCCATGGTCACCACCCGGAAGTCGCCGTGCCAGGGCTCCTGGCCGGCCGGGTCGTGCAGCAGCACCAGCCGGCCGTCGGCCAGCTCCTCGCCGTCCACCTCGACCGTCGCGCCGATCGCGTACGCGAACGGGGCCAGCCGGCGCGGCGCGGGGGTGGGCGTGAGCACCAGCTCGGGGCGCAACCGGGCCCCGGCCAGCGCCTCGACCGCGTCCCGGAACTCGATCGGCGCCGACTCCTTGCCCGTACCTCCACCGTGTGCGGGGTGCCCGCCGACCGCTGCCATGGTCTGAAGACTAGGCGGCGCGGCGCCGCATTCCGAGCACCTTTCGCCGGTCCGGCGTGCCGGGCGGGCCACGAGCCGGGCATCTTGGACGAATCCACGACCCGCCCGGGACGGGGGTGCGCGGGGCGCGTGCGAAGATTTGGGGCGTGAGCGAGACTTCCGCGGCCACCCCCGCAGCCCAGACCGGTCAGCAGCCCCTCGCGCGCCGCGGCGCCGCGTACGACTCCGCGTTCCTGCGGGCTGCCCGGGGCGAGCCGGTGCCGCACACCCCGGTCTGGTTCATGCGGCAGGCCGGCCGCTCGCTGCCGGAGTACCTGAAGGTGCGTGAGGGGATTCCGATGCTGGAGTCCTGCATGCAGCCGGAGCTGGTGAAGGAGATCACCCTCCAGCCGGTGCGCCGGCACAAGGTGGACGCCGCGATCTTCTTCAGCGACATCGTGGTCCCGCTCAAGGCCGTCGGCATCGACGTCGAGATCAAGGGCGGGGTCGGCCCGGTGATCGCCGACCCGATCCGCACCGCCGCCGACCTCCAGCGGCTGCGCCCGCTGGAGCCGGACGACATGCCGTACATCACCGAGGCGGTCGGCCTGCTGGTGGACGAGCTCGGCAGCACGCCGCTGATCGGCTTCGCCGGTGCGCCGTTCACCCTGGCCAGCTACCTGGTCGAGGGCGGCCCGTCCAAGAGCTACGAGAACACCAAGGCCATGATGTACGGCGCGCCCGAGCTGTGGGCCGAGCTGGTCGACCGGCTGGCCGGCATCACGGCGGCCTTCCTGAAGATCCAGATCGAGGCCGGCGCCTCCGCGATCCAGCTCTTCGACTCCTGGGCCGGCGCGCTCGCCCCCGACGACTACCGCCGCTCGGTGCTGCCCGCCAGCACCAAGGTCTTCGACGCCGTCGCCCCGTACGGCGTGCCGCGGATCCACTTCGGCGTCAACACCGGCGAGCTGCTCGGCCTGATGGGCCAGGCCGGCGCGGACATCGTCGGGGTGGACTGGCGGGTGCCGCTGGACGTCGCCGCCGAGCGGGTCGGCCCCGGCAAGGGCCTGCAGGGCAACCTGGACCCGGCCGTGCTGTACGCGCCCACCCCGGTGGTGGAGGCCGAGGCCCGCGAGGTGCTGGACGCCGCTGCCCGGGCGGTCGGCGACAGCCACCACATCTTCAACCTGGGCCACGGCGTGATGCCGAGCATGGACCCGGACGCGCTGAGCCGGCTGGTCGCCTTCGTGCACGAGGCCAGCGCCCGCTGATCCCGGTGCGCCCGGTGCTCCCCGCCGATCAGGCGGGGGCACCGGGCGCACCCGTCACTGCGTCCGAGTCACTGCGGTGGGGTCACTGCGGCGGGGTCGGGCCGGCCGGCGGCTCCACCGGCGGGGCCGGCGAGGGCTCGGGGCGCGCGGTGCGCCGCCGACCGAGCCGCCACCTGAGCAGCAGCCCGGCCGGCACCGCGACCAGCAGGAACGGCGCCATCGCGGCCAGCGCCACCAGCAGGCCCCGGACGATCGCGACCAGCACGTGCCAGCCCCCGCCCGCCGCGTGGCCGACCGCGGCCCACAGCCCGTCGTGGTGCGGCTTCGCCGGGGCCGGCTCGGCGGCCCGCTCGGTGTGCAGCTCCAGGGTGATGGTGGAGAACGAGGTCCGCCCGGACAGCGCCTGCTGCTGGCTCTTCAACGACTCCAGATCGGCCTCCCGCCGGCTCAGCTCGCTCTCCAGCGAGACCACCTCCGCCAGCGTCTTCGCGTCCGCCATCAGTGCCCGCACCCGGTCCACGCTGGCCTGCTGGGACTTCACCCGGCTGTCGACGTCCACCACCTGCTGGGTCAGGTCGTCCGCCTGGCTGGTCAGCCGCAGCGTCCTGCTGCCGAGCGCGGTGAGCTGGTCCAGCGCCTGCTGGTGGCCGCCGGCGGGCACCTTCAGGGTGAGCTGGGCGTCCGTGCCGGAGACGTTCTGCGCGGAGACGTACCCGCCGGCGGCCTGCGCCGCGGCGGTGGCCGCCGTCACCGCCGTGCCGATCTCCTTCACCTCCAGGCCCAGCTGCGCCTTGTACTCGATGTACCGCGGGTCCGCGGCCGGCGCCGAGGGCTGCGCGGCGGGCTGGGCCGCGCCGCCGGTGCCCGCCTTGGCGTCCGCCGGCGCCTTCCCGCCGTCCGCGACGGCCGGCTTGCCGCCCTCGGCGACGGCGGGCGCCGCCGCCCGGTCACCCGCGGCGCCGTTCCCACCCGAACCGGCCCCGCACCCGCTCAGCAGCAGCACCGCCGCCACCCCCAGCCCGGCCACAACTCTTCGTACCGCCATGCTTCCCGGCCCTCCCCGTCGTCTCCGGCACCCCGTCGGTGGCCGGCCCTGCCGGTCCGACGCGGCCGGATCCCCGCAGGATCCCGCCGGCCGGTCCCAACTCGGTCACGCCCCGGCCGCGTTCGGATGTCGACGGCCCGCCCTGGCGAATGGCTACAGTGGGCTGCATGACTGCGCTGCCCGAGTGGATGCGCCCGCCCCGCCCGGAGGGCTGGTACGCGGAGGACCTCGACCGGCTCCCCGAGGCTCCGCGGCACACCGAACTGATCGACGGAGCACTCGTCTTCATGATGTCCCCGCAGCGGAACTGGCACGGCCGGGTGGTCACCGCCCTCACCAACACCCTGGTCGCGCAGGCGCCGGACGGATTCGAGCCGGAGCGCGAGATGACGGTCCGGCTGGACAGCCGGAACCGGCCGGAGCCGGACCTCGTCGTGGTGACCGCCCCGTTCCGCTCCGACCGCACCTGGTTCGCCCCGCAGGACGTCCGGCTGGTGGTCGAGGTGGTGTCGCCGGAGTCCGCCCACCGCGACCGGACGGTGAAGCTGCGCAAGTACGCCGAGGCGGGCATCCCGCACTACTGGCTGGTCGAGGAGGAGGACGAGCGTCCGGTGGTGCACGCCTACGAGCTGGACCCGTCAACCTCCGCGTACGCGCCGGTCGGCATCTTCCGGGGGACGCTGGAGCGGCCGCTCCCGTTCCCGGTCCTCGTGTACCTGGACGGCCTGGTCCGGGGCCGCTGAGGAGGACCTGCGAGACTTCCGGACATGGCAGAACCTCACGTCGTCGTGGTCGGTGGTGGCATCGCGGGGCTCGCCGCGGCCGCCTTCCTGAGCGCCGCGCCGGGCCGGGTCACCCTCCTGGAGGGCTCCGACCGGCTGGGCGGGAAGCTGATGGCGGGGGAGGTCGGCGGCGTCCGGGTCGACCTCGGGGCGGAGTCGATGCTCGCCCGCCGGCCGGAGGCGGTCGAACTCGCCCGGCTGGTCGGGCTGGGCCCCGCGCTGGAACCGCCGACCCCCGCCAAGGCCGCCGTCTGGACCAGGGGCGGCCTGCGCCTGCTGCCCGCCGGCCAGCTGATGGGCGTCCCCGGCGACCTGGACGCGCTGGCCGCCTCCGGGGTGCTCTCGCCCGAGGGGCTGGACCGCGCCCGGCACGAGGTGCCCGCCGGGCCGGGCGAGGCCCGGGAGGCGGACGAGGACGTCGCGATCGGCGCCTACGTCGCGGCCAGGCTCGGCCGCGAGGTGGTCGACCGGCTGGTCGAGCCGCTGCTCGGCGGCGTCTACGCGGGCCGGGCGGACGAGATCTCGCTGCGCGCCGCCGTCCCGGCCCTGCTCCCGATCGTCCGGGCCGGCGGCTCGCTGGTCGAGGGCGTGGGCGCGCTGGCCGGCCGGGCGAGCGCCGGCGGCCCGGTCTTCCAGGGGCTGCGCGGCGGCATCGGCACCTTCCCCGAGGCCGTCGCGGCGTACTGCCGCGCGGCCGGCGCCGACCTGCGCACCGGCAGCCCGGTCACCGAACTGCGCCGCACCCCGGAGGGCTGGCGGCTGGTCGCCGGCGGCGAGCGGTTCTCCGCGGACGCCGTGGTGCTCGCCGTCCCCGCCCCGCAGGCCGCCGCCCTGCTGCGGCCCGAACTGCCCGCCGCCTCCACCGAGCTGGACGGCATCGAGTACGCCGGGATGGCGCTGGTCACCATGGCGTTCCGGCGGACCGGGCCGGCCCTGCCGCTCACCGGCAGCGGCTTCCTGGTCCCGCCGGTCGACGGCCGGTCGATCAAGGCCTCGACCTTCTCCTCCAACAAGTGGGGCTGGCTGGAGCGCGCCGCCCCCGAGTCCTTCCTGCTGCGCACCTCGCTCGGCCGCTACCGCGAGGAGCAGGCGCTCGGGCTGCCGGACGAGGAGCTGGTGGCCCGGTCGCTGGCGGACCTGGAACGGGCGGTGGGGCTGCGCGCGAAGCCGTACGACAGCGCGGTGACCCGGTGGGCCGGCGGCCTGCCGCAGTACCCGGTCGGGCACCTGGACCGGGTGGCCCGGATCCGGGCCGCGGTGGCGGGGGCCGGGGCGCTGGCGGTGTGCGGAGCGGCCTACGACGGGGTGGGCATCCCCGCCTGCATCGCCGGCGCCCGCCGCGCGGTGACGGAGCTGGCGCAGCGCGCCGGCGGGCCGACCCCGGCGCGGGGCGGACCCGTTGCGGAAGGGACAATGGGCGCATGACTGAGACCACTGAACAGCCCGTGAAGAAGAAGGCCCGCGACCTCAACCAGGTCATCCGCTACACCATGTGGTCGGTGTTCAAGCTGAAGGGTGAGCTGCCCGAGGACCGGGCCGCGCTGGCCGCCGAGGTGGAGGAGCTGTTCGCGCAACTGGACGCCAAGGACGTGACCGTCCGCGGCACCTACGACGTCTCGGGCCTGCGGGCCGACGCCGACCTGATGGTCTGGTGGCACGCGGAGGACTCGGACGACCTGCAGGAGGCGTACAACCGCTTCCGCCGCACCGCCGTCGGCCGGGCGCTGGAGCCGGTCTGGTCGAACATGGCGCTGCACCGCCCGGCCGAGTTCAACAAGTCGCACATCCCGGCGTTCCTGGCCGACGAGCGCGCCCGCGACTACATCTGCGTCTACCCGTTCGTGCGCTCCTACGAGTGGTACCTGCTCCCGGACGAGGAGCGCCGGGCGATGCTCGCCGAGCACGGCATGATGGCCCGCGGCTACCCGGACGTGCGGGCCAACACGGTGGCCTCGTTCGCGCTCGGCGACTACGAGTGGCTGCTCGCCTTCGAGGCGGACGAGCTGCACCGGATCGTCGACCTGATGCGCGACCTGCGGCCCTCCCGCGCCCGGCTGCACGTGCGCGAGGAGGTCCCGTTCTTCACCGGGCGCCGCAAGCCCGTCGCGGAGCTGCTGGCCGGCCTGGTCTGAGCCCCTCGCCGGCTGCGGGCGGGCGCGCGGACCTCAGTGCCGCAGCGCCGCCCGCAGCCGGGCGTCCGTGACCGCCTCCGGGCCCTCCATCGCCACCGCCCTGAGCAGGGCCCGCTCGTCCTCGTCCACCGGCCCGCCGTGCTGACGGGGCAGGACCGCGGACCGCAGTGCCCGCTCGCCGGCCGGAGCGGCCCACCGGGTGTAGGGCTGCACGTCGACCCGGGCCATCAGCAGGGTGCCGCCGGTCAGGATCAGCGGCAGCGAGAACCAGGCGAGCGCCGCCGTGGTGTCGCCCGGTTCGGACGGGCCCGCCAGCAGCGCCGCGGCCAGCAGGGCCAGTCCGAGCAGGAACGCGTACCGGACCCGGCGCAGCGCCAGCGAGGTGCGCTCGCGGACCTCGGCCGGGGTGGCCAGCCCGGCCGCCGCGAGGCGTTCGCCGATCTCCAGCACGGTGGGGTGCCCGGCCAGCGCGGCCCGCAGCCGCCCCGTGCGGCACTGGCCGTCGGTGCCGACCGCGCCGACCACCGCGCGCTCCAGCCGGCTGCGGCCCTGCGGGTCGACCACCGTGGTCCAGCCGGTGTGGGCCAGGTGCAGCCGGCCCCGGCCCGCCATCAGCACCAGCACCAGGTCGACCACCCGGGTCGGGCCGCCCGCCAGGTACGCGGTCTCGTACAGTCCGACGCCGGCCAGCTGGTCCGGGCGGGCCGCCGCGCAGTCCGCGACCGGGTCGAAGGTGGCGGCGACCCGCACCAGCCGCAGACAGGACACCACGGCGGTGACGCACGCGGGGATCAGCAGGAGCAGCCACATGTGGCTGTTGTAGACCGGCCCGGGGCGCCGTGGAAGCGGAACCCCGGACCGCGATACCGAACTGTGACCGTGATCCGCAGGTCAGGAGCCGCAGCTGCTGCCGCCTCCGCAGCTGGACCCGCAGCTGGAGGAGGACCCGCAACTCGAGGACGAGCCGCAGCTGCTGGAGGACGAGCCGCAGCTGCTCGACGAGGACCCGCAGCTGCTGCTGCCGCCGCAGCTCGACGATCCGCAGCTGGAGGAGGACCCGCAGCTCGACGAGGAGCTGCAGCTGCTGGTGGCGGCCCCGCACCAGGTGGTCGAGCCGCCGAAGTCCGTGCCCGTCGAGCCGGAGGCGGCGGCGGACTGCATCCGGGCGGCCATCGCGTCCCGCAGCACCTCGTCGGTCAGCACCGCCGCACCGCCCAGCGCCATCCCGCCGTACAGCAGCAGGTCCTCGGGGCCGGCGGCGACGTCGTGCGGGCGCCAGGGCGTGCCGTCCTTCATCAGGGACAGCTGGCGGCGGCCCGCCGGGGTGATCCGGGCCGGGCCGGGGCGGGTGGCCACCAGGCCGATCACGCCCACGATCAGCAGCAGGGCGAAGGCGGGGAACGGCGGGAAGGAGAACTCGGCCTCGTCGGAGATCCGCTGCACCCAGGCGATCGAGCCCAGCACGCCGAGCACCACCGTGGCCAGCATGGCCAGCCACCAGAACCGGCGGGCCCGGACCACGGCCCGGTGCAGGTCGGGGCGGCGCATCAGCCCGCGGGCGGCCAGCCGGTCGCCGATCTGCTGCACCGCGGGCGCCCGGACCGCCAGCCTGCGCAGCGCGGCCAGCTCCAGCCGCCGCGCGGGCCCGGCGGCCTCGATCAGCGCCGCCTCCACCGCGTCCCGGGGAACCGGGTCGGTGACGGTGACCGTCTTGTCCCGGGCCACCACGACCCGGCCCTCGCGCTCCATCCGGACGATCACGGTGTCGATCACCCGGGTGGGCCCGCCGGCCAGGAAGGCGGCGTCCAGCAGCGGGAGTCCGCGGCCGGGCAGCCCCTGCGGGTCGCTGACCCGGCGCATCCGGCGCAGCGCGATCGAGGTCCAGATCATGGCGGTCGCCACCAGCAGGGCGGCGATCGTGAATTCGGTGTGCCACATGGTGATTCCCCCCGTGGAAGTTGTCGATTGTCCGGGTCCCGGCCGGGACTACCGGTTGCCCCACCGGCGGCGGGGGCGGCGCTCGGCCGCCGGCCGCAGCCACTGCCCGAGCGCGCCGCGCCAGGGCGTGGCCGCCTCGGCGGCGAGCGCCCACTCGGCGAAGGCCCGGGCGTCCGCCCGGTAGCCGCCGGTCTGCCGGTGCTGCGCGGCGTACCGGCGGAACAGCGGGTGGTAGGCCTCGCCGAGGATCGCCGCCAGCTCGGGCGCGACCCGGGCGACGGTCTCCCGGCGCTTGGCCGCCAGCCCGTCGGCCTGGATCCGGACCTGCTCCGGGTCGAAGCCCTCCGGCACCGGACCGCCGGCCACCAGGGCCGCCACCAGTTCGGTCTGCCGGCGGGCCAACTCCGCCCTGGCGACGACCAGTTCGGCGTCGGCGGCGCGCTCGCCGCGGTGCAGGTACTCGTCCCGTTCAGACATGCTGCACCTGCCGCTCCAGCACCCGGCGGACGGCCGCCAGTTCGCCCGCCAGCTCGGCCGGCGGCGGGAAGTTCTCGTCCCGCTCGAGCAGCACGCCGGGCGGGTCGGTGCGCGCGCACAGCTCGGCGAGCACCTCCAGCACGGCCGGGCCGACCGGGTGCGCGTGGGTGTCGTGCCACACGCCGTCCCGCTCGATCCCGCCCGCCACGTGCACGTACGCGATCGCCTCCAGCGGCAGCCGGTCGAGCTCGGCGGTCACGTCGAGGCCGAGGTTGACCCGGTTGGTGTGCAGGTTGGCGACGTCGATCAGCAGCCGCACCCCGGTCCGCTCGACCAGCTCGGCCAGGAACTGCCCCTCGGACAGCTCGTCGTCGGGCCAGCGCAGGTGCGCCGCCACGTTCTCCAGCGCCAGCGGCACCGGCAGTTCCTGCTGGGCGATCCGGACGTTCTCCGCGATCACCCGCAGCGATGCGCGGGTGCGCGGCACCGGCAGCAGGTGGCCCGCCTCCAGGCCGCCGGCCCGGACGAACGCCAGGTGCTCGGTGACCAGCGGCGCCGCCACCGCCTCGGCGACCTCGGCGAGCCGGGCGAGGCGGCCCGGGTCGGGGAGGTCGGCCCCGCCGAGGCCGAGCGAGACGCCGTGCGGCACCACCGTGACGCCGCGCGCCCGCAGCGCGTGCAGGGAGTCCGGCAGGTGACCGGCGCAGATGTTCTCGGCCACCACCTCGACCCAGTCCAGGCCGGGCAGCCGCTCCACCGCGGTGTCGATCTCCGATCGCCAGCCGATGCCGACGCCCAGCCGAGGTGATCCGGACGCAATCGATGTCATGCCTGACGCCCCCTTCCGGAGGACTCGCCGAACGGCGTGAGAGAGAAGTGTGGGAACTACGGGGGCGGGGGAGGCTTCGTCGCACATCCGCCCCGCTGCTGAGGGTGTATCCCCGGCGCCCCGCTGCCAACCCGCACCCGGCAATCTCAGAGCTGAACTTGAGCTTTCCCCGGGGCCGCGGGTTATTCAGCGGCGCTTCAGTACCGGAGTGGCTAACGTGACGCGTCTATGACCGTGACAGTCCGCACTTTCCTGCCGTCCGACGCCCCCGCCGCAGCAGCCGCCCACCGGGCGGGCCGCGACCACCTGGTGGTCACCCCCGAGGTGGTCGCCTGGCTGGCCGCCCGCCCGCACTACCACCTGCTGGTCGCCGAGGTGGACGGCCTGGTGGTCGGCTCGGCGCGGTTCGGGACGCTGACCGACAGCGCCGAACCCGGCCAGGCCTTCCTGAACGTCAGTGTGCTGCCCGGCGAGCGCCGGCGCGGCGCCGGCGCGGCCCTGCTGCGGGCCGCCGAACGCGAGTTGGCCGACCTGGGCACCGTCACGGTGCACGGCTGGGTCGACGACGTGCCCGGCGGCCTGGCCTTCGCCGCCCGGCACGGCTACCGGGCCGGCCGGGACGCCCACTTCGGTGCGCTGGACCTCACCGCCGGGCTGCCGCCGCTGCCCGGCCCGCCGCCGGGCGTCGAACTGCGCCGGGCCGCCGACTACCTGGACGACCCGTACCCGCTCTACCTGGTGGACGTGGCCGGCTCCCGGGACGAGCCCGGCGACCTCACCCTGAACGCCCAGCCGTACCAGGAGTGGACCGCCGAGATCTGGCAGCGGCCGGACCTGGACCGCGACCTCACCACGGTCGCCGTGGTGGACGGCACCCCGGCGGCGTTCAGCGCGGTGCACACCGACGGCGCCGGCCGGTACTGGTCGGCCTTCACCGCCACCCGCCCGGAGTACCGCGGCCGCGGCCTGGCCAAGCTGGCCAAGCTCGACTCGCTGCACCGGGCCCGGGCGGCCGGCTGCACGGCCGCGTACACCAGCAACGACGGCTCCAACGGGCCGATGCTGGCGATCAACGCGTGGCTCGGCTACCGCCGGTGCGCCACCGAGTTCAAGCACAGCCGGGACCTGCCGGCCTGACCTCGGGCGTCACTCGACGTCCACCCCGTGCGCGCGGGCCAGGCCCGCCAGGCCGTCCGCCCAGCCCTGGCCGACCGCGCGCAGCTTCCACACCTCGTCCGCGGTGCCGGCCCGGTGCCGGTAGACCTCGGCCACCAGCATCGCCGAGATGCCGGGGTCGGCGGGCGGCGCGAACGACCAGCCGGCGCCGGCCGCGCCGCTCACCTCCAGTCGGGCGTCACGCAGTTGCCCGCAGTCGGCGTCGGATTCGGTGTCCATG
Organism: Kitasatospora sp. NPDC094015; assembly: GCF_040304075.1. Classification (NCBI taxonomy): domain Bacteria; kingdom Bacillati; phylum Actinomycetota; class Actinomycetes; order Kitasatosporales; family Streptomycetaceae; genus Kitasatospora; species Kitasatospora sp. NPDC094015. The sequence continues at coordinate 91,977 of NZ_JBEOUL010000012.1, read as the reverse complement.
TTGACCGAGACGGCGATCCGGTGCACCTCGGCCGGCAGCGCGGCCGGGCGGATCACCGCGGTCTCGGTGGCGACGGCGCCGGCGACGGTCCGCCGCCCGAGCGCGACCGCCCCGCCGGCCGTGCTCGGCTGGTGGTAGAAGACGAAGTCCTCGTCGCCGCGGACCCGCCCGTCCGCCGCGAGCAGCAGCAGGGTCAGGTCGGCATCGGCGCCGGCGGCGCTGAACGAGACCGTCAGCTCGGCGAGCTCGGTGCTCGGCAGGACGGTGTTCTGGCCGGGGGCGAGCGGCTGCGCGGGGGTGCGCCGACCGCGGGCCGGGCGGACGCCGAGCCGGCCCCGCAGGCCGTGCTCGTGCAGCAGGTCGACCAGCTGGGCGCCGTCGACCAGGGTCAGCGGCTTGCCCTTGACCCAGTCCCGCGAGCCCTTGCCGAAGGTCGCGGTGGTCACCAGGATGCCCTTGTTGGCGCCGTGGTGGACCCGGGTGGCGTCCAGGTCGCGGACGGCGGTCGGATCGACCCGCCCCCGGTAGCGCTTGGCCTGGATGACGATCTGCCCGCCGGTGATCGGGTCCGGGTCCTCGGCCACCACGTCCACGCCCTGGTCGCCGCTGCGGGCCGTGGTCCTGGTCACGAAGCCGCGCCGGCGGAAGAGTTCGGCCACCAGCTCCTCGAAGACCAGCGGGTCCATCAGGAAGAGGTCCGGCTCCTCGCCGTCCGCCGAGCCCTCGTACGCCGGGGCCGGGGCCGGGGCGGCGGGCTCCGCCGGGAGGGCGGCCGGATCGGCGGTCGCCCCGACCGGCACGGCCTGCAGCTTCTCCGGACGGGCGGAGAGCCTGCCGCCGAGCCCGTCGACCAGGCAGCTCACCGGCTCGACCCGGTCCAGCGCGAGGGCTCGGAAGGTGTCGCGGTCCACCGTCACGGTCAGCAGGAACCGCCGGCCGCTCTGCCCGGTGGCCGGGTCGGGGGCCAGCACGTAGCCGTTCAGCGTGACCGAGTCCAGCAGCCCGTCGGCGTCCGCCCGGTGCAGTTCGGACAGCACCCGCAGCGCGCACTGGGCCAGCACCTCGCGGTAGACCTCCTTGCGCTCGGTGGCCGACCGGGGCATCTCGGCCTCGCGGTCGTCGACCTTGACGTAGCGGTACCGGGCCAGGGCGGGCACGATCGAGGGCTCGGGCAGCTGCTGGTCGACCACCAGCCGCCGCTCGCCCGGCTCCCAGCGCGCGGCGCACTCCTGCGGCACGTCGTCCGGCCAGTCGCCCCGCCAGGCGAGGGCGGTCTCGAAGTACTGGGCCACGCCCGCGGCCGAGCCCGCGCCGAGCTCGGCCTCCAGCCGCCGGGCCGGCTCGGCCTGCGCGGCGGCGGCCCGGCGCTGCTCGGCCGCCCAGCTCTCGTACTGCGCGCGGTACTCGGCGAGCTGCCCGAGCCGCTGCTGCTCGGCCGCCTGGGCCGCGTACCAGTCGTGCTCGAAGCGGGCCCGGGCGTGCCCGATCCGGTCCTCGTACTCCCGCCGGATCCGCGGGTCGTACAGCTGCTGCTCGGTGGGCGGGACCACGTGGTACCAGGACTGGTCGGGCAGCGGCACCGGGACGCCCAGGCGGCCGGGGTCGAACGGCGCGGGCTCGGCGGCGCGCCGCAGCTCGGCCAGCCGGAAGGCCGGCCCGGCCAGCCCCTGCGCCAGGATGCGGCGCAGGTCCGCCACCCGGTCGTCCAGCTCGGCGGTGCGGCGGGCCGCGTCCGCCTCCCGGGCCTGCTGGTAGGCGCGCAGCGCCTCGCGCTGCCCCTGGGCGGCGGCCCGCTGGGCGGCCCGCTGCTCCCGCTCGTACCGGGCCTGGGCGGCGGCGGCCGCCTTGCGCTGCTCCTCCGCCCGGCGGTGCTGGTCGAGCTGCGCCTGCGCCAGCATCCCCAGTACCCCAGTGCCGTGCCGTGCCACCGTGCTCCTCCCGCCCCTGCCTGACCGATGATCAGTCTGGCACGGTCGGGGGAGCGCGGTGACGAGGGTGACCGGACGGTTACCCGGCGGATCCGTCCGCGGGACGCAGGGTGAGCGAGATGCTGTTGATGCAGTACCGCTGGTCGGTCGGCGTCCCGTAGCCCTCGCCCTCGAAGACGTGGCCGAGGTGGCCGCCGCAGTTGGCGCAGCGCACCTCCACCCGGCGCATGCCGAGCGTGCTGTCCTCGATGTACTCGACCCGGTCACCGGCGAGCGGGGCGTAGTAGGACGGCCAGCCGCAGTGGCTGTCGAACTTGGTCTCGCTGCTGAACAGCTCGCTCCCGCAGGCGCGGCAGGCGTACACCCCGACGGTCTTGGTGTCGGTGTACTCGCCGACGAACGGGCGCTCGGTGCCGGCCTCGCGGAGCACGTGGTACTCCTCGGGGGACAGCTGCTCGCGCCACTCGGCGTCGGTCTTCTGGATCTCGTAGCTCACGGCTGGCTCCCCGGCTCGGCTGGTGTCAGTCCCTCGCTGCAACGCCGCCGAGGGCCTCCAGAATTTCGGGGCCCAGGTTGGTGACGTCGCCGGCGCCCATGGTGAGCACCAGGTCGCCGGGCCGGGCCAGGCCGGCCACCAGGGCGGGGGCGGCCGCGAAGGCGTGCTCGGCGGTGACCTCGGCGCCCGCCCGGCGGGCGGCGTCGATGATCAGCTCGCTGGTCACCCCGGGGATCGGGTCCTCGCGGGCCGGGTAGATGTCGAGCACGACCGAGGCGTCGGCCAGTGCCAGTGCCTGCCCCATCTCCTCGGCCAGCTGCTGGGTCCGGCTGAACAGGTGCGGCTGGAAGACCACCAGCACCCGGCCGGTGGCGGCCTCGCGGATCGCCTCCAGGTCGGCGGCCATCTCGGTCGGGTGGTGCGCGTAGGAGTCGATCACCTGGACGCCGGCGGCCTCGCCCTTGAGCTGGAGGCGGCGGCGGACCCCGGTGTAGCTGCCGATCGCCTTGGCCAGGTCGGTGGCGGGCACCCCGAGCGCGACGCCGGCGGCCAGCGCCGAGGCCGCGTTGTGCGCGTAGTGCCGGCCGGGCACGGAGACCGTGAAGAGCAGCTCGGCGCCGTCCAGCTCGACGGTGACCTCGCTGGTCATCCCGCGCGCCACCACCGAGCGCACCCGCAGGTCGGCGTCGTCGGCGGCGCCGACGGTGACGATGTTCAGCTCCGGGCGGCCGGCCACCCGTGCGGTCAGCTCCCGGGCGCCCGGGTGGTCGGCGGAGACCACCAGCGTGCCGCCGGGCACGATCCGGCCGACGAAGGTCTCGAAGGACTCGTAGATCTCGTCCATCGAGGCGTAGTTGGCGTGGTGGTCGAGCTCCACGTTGAGCACGATCGCCACCTCGGGCGCGTACTTGTGGAAGCTGCGGTCGCTCTCGTCCGCCTCGGCGACGAAGATGTCGCCGGTGCCGTGGTGGGCGTTGGAGCCGGGGGCGTCGAGGTCGCCGCCGATCGCGTACGAGGGGTCCAGGCCCAGCTCGCCGAGGCTGACCGCGAGCATGCTGGTGGTGGTGGTCTTGCCGTGCGTGCCGGCCACCGCCAGCGCCCGGCGGCCGCCCATCAGCGCGGCCAGCGCGTCCGAGCGGTGCACCACCGGGATGCCGCGCTCGCGGGCGGCGGCCAGCTCCGGGTTGTCGGCGCGGATCGCGCTGGAGACCACGATGCTGCTGGTCCCGGCCGGCACGTTGGAGGCGGCGTGGCCGACGTGCACCTCGGCGCCGAGCGCGCGCAGTGCCAGCACCGTCTCGGACTCCTTGGAGTCGCTGCCGGACACCTTGGCGCCGCGCACCGCGAGGATCTTCGCCAGGCCGGACATGCCGGCGCCGCCGATGCCGATGAAGTGCGGGGCGTGCAGGTCGTGGGCGGCGTCGTTCAAGAGAGTGCTCCGTACTCGGGTGCGGCGGGAAGGCCGTGGCGGCCGGACGGCGAATCGTCCTCGCGGAGGTTCCGCAAGGACGATTCTGCACTACCGGCGGGTGGCCCCTAGGAGTCGCGGGCGAACAGCTTCAGCACCGGGACGCCCACCTTGTGGCGGGCCTGGGAGGCCCAGTCGCGGTGGAAGAACTCCTCCACGAAGTGCGGCGAGGTGAGGACCAGCACCTCGTCGGCGGCGTGCCGCTCGACCACCGAGCGCAGCTGCTCCAGCGGGTCCTGCTCGATCACCAGGCCGGTCGCCTCCGCCCCGGCCCGCCGCAGGTGGCGCAGGCTGTGCTCGAGCGATTCGCTCGCAAGAGTGGGGCTGTCGGCGTCGTCGTGCTCGTGCACCGCCTTGTCGAGATGGCCGAGGGCCACGTCGTCGAGCGCGCGCAGCAGCTCGTCCTGCCGTCCGCGCGGTTGCATCAGGACGACGAACGAGACCTTCTCCTCGCCGTGGAGCGTGGTGACCAGCTCCACGTCGGCGTCGGAGAGCGCCTTTTCGATCATCAGTACGGTCTTGAACACGTGAGTCCCTTCGCTGTCGCAGGCCCCCGGGTCCGGTGTCCCTTCTCATACTGCCCGGAGGAGGCTTTCCTCACGCTGCCCACGCGCCACATGGGCCACGGGAGTACGTGATCACCCGGTACCGGCCTCCGGGCCCGCCGCGCGCACGTAGCGGGTGAAGAGGAAACCCTCCTGCTCGATCAGCGAAGCCAGCCGCATCCGCTGCGCGGCCGGCAGTTCCGGGCCCGCCACGATCCGGGCCGCGTCACCGCCGGTCACCAGCGGCGCCAGCGACAGGCAGAGCTCGTCCAGCAGCCCGGCCGCCGCCAGCTGCCCCAGCAGCCGGGGCCCGCCCTCGGTCAGCTGCCTGGTCCAGCCCCGGTCGGCCAGCTCGGCGACCGCCGTCGGCAGGTCCACCGAGGTGGTGCCGGCCACCACCAGGTCGGCCACCCGGGCCAGCTCCCGGCGCGCCTCGGCGGGGGAGTCCTCGCAGGTCACCACAGTCGTGCGGACCAGCGGATCGGTGAACAGCGGGGCGGTCGGATCCAGCTCCAGGCCGCGCGAGACGATCGCGATGGCCGGAGCCGGCCGCTGGCCAGCAGCCTCCCGCGCCGCCGCGAACTCGGCCCGCGCCCGGGCCGGCCGGTACCCCTCCGCCCGGACCGTCTGCGCCCCCACCAGCACCACGTCGGCCAGCGCCCGGAGCACCCCGAAGATCCGCTTGTCGGCGGCGCCGGAGAGCCCCTCGGACAGCCCGTCGAGGCGGGCGGCGCCGTCCAGGCCCGAGACCATGTTGGCGCGCAGCCAGGACCGGCCCCGCCGGACCTGCTCCGGGTAGGCGTAGACCTCGGCCAGCGACTGGAGCGACCACGGATCGTCCACCGGCCCCGACAGGGGGTTGATCAGCTGCTGCATGCCCCAGAGTCTTCCACTCCCGCACCCGTGAGGGGCCCGGCAGGAGGGGCGTACCCTTTCCACGTGTCTGCTGCCCCTCACCCCGAGACCGCCGAAGCGATAGCCGCGCCCCGTCCGGCCGCGCTCGCCGACCGCCGCCCCGTCGTGTCCGCCGAACGCCTGGTGGCCGAGATGGTCCCGCCGCCGCGCTTCACCGGGGTCAGCTTCGGCAGCTACATCCCGGACCGCACCCAGCCCAGCCAGTACGAGGCCGTCCAGGTCCTCGAGCAGTTCGCCGCGGGCCTCAACGCCACCGCCGGGGGCGCTCCCCGGCGCAGCTGGTTCCGCCGCTCCGCCCCGGCCCCCGCCGGCCCGTCCGGGATCTACCTGGACGGCGGGTACGGCGTCGGCAAGACCCACCTGCTGGCCTCGCTCTGGCACGCCACCCCGGGCCCCAAGTCCTTCGGCACCTTCGTCGAGCTGACCAACCTGGTCGGCGCACTCGGCTTCCAGCAGGCCGTGCAGACCCTCTCCGGCCACCGCCTGCTGTGCATCGACGAGTTCGAGCTCGACGACCCGGGCGACACGGTGCTGGTCTCCACCCTGCTCGGCCGGCTGGTCGAGAACGGCGTCAAGCTCGCCGCCACCTCCAACACCCTGCCGGAGAAGCTCGGCGAGGGCCGGTTCGCGGCCACCGACTTCCTGCGCGAGATCCAGGGCCTGTCCGCGCACTTCCGCCCGCTGCGGATCGACGGCCAGGACTACCGGCACCGCGGGCTGCCCGAGGCCCCGCCGCCGTACACCGACGCCGAGGTGACCGAGCGGGCCGGTCGTGCCCCCGGCGCCGTGCTGGACGACTTCGACACGCTGCTGGAACACCTCAAGGAGGTCCACCCCAGCCGCTACGGCGCCCTGCTGGACGAGGTCGGCGCGGTCTTCCTGCGCGGCGTGCACCAGGTCGACGACCAGTCCACCGCGCTGCGCCTGGTCGTGCTGGCGGACCGGATGTACGACCGCGAGCTGCCGATCACGGCCTCCGGCGTCCCGTTCGACCAGGTGTTCCCCGAGGAGCTGCTGCGCGGCGGCTACCGGAAGAAGTACCTGCGGGCCATCTCCCGCCTGGTCGCCCTGGCCCGGGACAGCGCGAAGGCCTGACGCGCGGGCCCGATCCGGCGCGGAAGGCGTCGCGGAAGGCGCCGCGTCCTACCGGGCGCCGGGCCCCGGCCCCGGCAGAATCGGCATGCGGGGCCGCCCGACGGCGGCCGCGGTCGCCGACCCGAGAGGACCTCGCCATGCCCGACTTCCAGCCGAAGCAGGACCGCCTGATCGTCAAGCCGCTCGGGGGAGCCGCCCGGGACGACGCCGACACCCGCCGGGGCGAGGTGATGGCGGTGGGCGCCGGCCGGTCGCTGGAGAGCGGCAAGCTGCACCCGCTGGACGTCAAGGTGGGCCAGGTGATCCTGTTCACCGCCTTCGCCGGGTCCGAGATCGAGGTGGACGGCGAGAGCTACGTGGAGATCCCCGAGGAGGAGGTCCTGGCGCTGGCCGCCGAGGACTGAGCCCGCCCGCTGCCCGCCGCCGGCCTCCGCCGCTCGGCGCCGGCCTTCCCTGCCGCCGGCCCCGCCGCCCGTGCGGTGCCCGCTGCCGGTCAGCCGGCCGGCAGCAGCCCGGCCCGCTGCGCCGCCGTCCGCCAGGCGGCCGACACCGCCGCGTGCGCCTGCGCGGTGGCCGCCCCGGTGTCCCCCGCCAGCCGGACCGGGGTGCCCACGTGCACGTGCAGGGTGGGCCGGCGCAGCGGTGCGGTGGCCAGCCCGGCCAGCTGCTTGGCGGTCGAGCCCGAGCTGATCCGCCGGGAGCCCGCCTGCCCGACCGGGACCACCGGGGCGCCGGTGGCCTCCGCCAGCCGGGCCAGACCGGTGCGGAACGGGCCGGGCGCGCTCTCCCCGGCGTCCACCCGGCGCGGCAGCCGGCCCTCCGGGTAGATCACCACCACCCGGCCGGCGGCGAGCGCCTCGGCGGCCGCCGCCAGCGACTCGGCCGCCCGCTCGCTGCCCCGGTGCACCGGGATGTGGCCGCCGCGCACCAGCGCCCCGGCGAGCACCGGGATCCGCCACAGTCCGGCGGTCGCCAGCACCACCGGCCGCACCCCGAGCCGCCCGACCGCGGCCAGCACCACCCCGGGGTCGACCAGCGCGGAGTGGTTGGCCGCCACGATGCTGCCCGGCGCGATGGCGGCGCCCTCCTCGGCGCTGATCCGCAGCCGGCCGAGGGCCGGGACGACGGTGCGGGCGACGGTGCTGAGCATGGCTGGTCCTCGGGTCGGCGGGGCGTCGGCCCCCAGTGTCCCGCCCGCCCCCGGCCGCCCGCCTGAGCCCCCGTACTCAGCCGGTGCCGGCCGGCCCCGCCGGATCCCGACCCGGATTGTCGGTGGCTGGCCGTACGGTGGATCCGTGCGACCCATCACGAGTATCGAGCGGTCCGTGACGCCTTTCGAGGTCGTCAGTCCCTACCAGCCCAACGGCGACCAGCCGGCGGCCATCGCCGCGCTGGAGCGCCGGATCCGCGCGGGCGAGAAGGACGTCGTCCTGCTGGGTGCCACCGGCACCGGCAAGTCGGCGACCACCGCCTGGATGATCGAGAAGCTCCAGCGGCCCACCCTGGTGATGGCGCCGAACAAGACCCTGGCCGCCCAGCTGGCCAACGAGTTCCGCGAGCTGCTGCCGAACAACGCGGTCGAGTACTTCGTCTCGTACTACGACTACTACCAGCCCGAGGCCTACGTCCCGCAGACGGACACCTACATCGAGAAGGACTCCTCGATCAACGAGGAGGTCGAGCGGCTGCGCCACTCGGCGACCAACTCGCTGCTCACCCGCCGCGACGTGGTGGTGGTCGCCTCGGTCTCGTGCATCTACGGCCTGGGCACCCCGCAGGAGTACGTGGACCGGATGGTCCGGCTCAAGGTCGGCGAGGAGGTCGACCGGGACGCGCTGCTGCGCCGCTTCGTCGACATCCAGTACACCCGCAACGACCTGGCCTTCACCCGCGGCACCTTCCGGGTCCGCGGCGACACCATCGAGATCTTCCCGGTCTACGAGGAGCTCGCGGTCCGGATCGAGATGTTCGGCGACGAGATCGAGGCGCTCTACACCCTGCACCCGCTGACCGGCGAGATCATCAGCCAGGACGAGTCGATCTACGTCTTCCCCGCCTCGCACTACGTCGCCGGCCCCGAGCGGATGGCGCGCGCGGTCAACGACATCGAGAAGGAGCTGGAGGACACGCTCGCCCGGATGGAGAAGCAGGGCAAGCTGCTGGAGGCCCAGCGGCTGCGGATGCGGACCACCTACGACATCGAGATGCTGCGCCAGATCGGCACCTGCTCCGGCGTGGAGAACTACTCGATGCACTTCGACGGCCGCGAGCCCGGCTCCCCGCCGAACACGCTGCTGGACTACTTCCCGGAGGACTTCCTCCTGGTGATCGACGAGTCGCACGTCACCGTCCCGCAGATCGGCGCGATGTACGAGGGCGACGCCTCCCGCAAGCGCACCCTGGTCGAGCACGGCTTCCGGCTGCCCTCCGCGATGGACAACCGTCCGCTGAAGTGGGAGGAGTTCCTGGGGCGGATCGGGCAGACGGTCTACCTGTCGGCCACCCCCGGCAAGTACGAACTCGCCCGCGCCGACGGCGTGGTCGACCAGATCATCCGGCCGACCGGCCTGATCGATCCCGAGGTGATCGTCAAGCCGACCGAGGGCCAGATCGACGACCTGGTGCACGAGATCCGCAAGCGGGTCGAGAAGGACGAGCGGGTCCTGGTCACCACCCTCACCAAGAAGATGTCCGAGGACCTCACCGACTACCTGCTCGGCCTCGACATCAGGGTCCGCTACCTGCACAGCGACATCGACACCCTGCGCCGGGTCGAGCTGCTGCGCGAGCTGCGGGCGGGCGAGTACGACGTGCTGGTCGGCATCAACCTGCTCCGCGAGGGCCTCGACCTCCCCGAGGTCTCCCTGGTGGCGATCCTGGACGCGGACAAGGAGGGCTTCCTGCGCTCCGGCACCTCGCTGATCCAGACCATCGGCCGCGCGGCCCGCAACGTCTCCGGCCAGGTCCACATGTACGCCGACAGGATCACCCCGGCGATGGAGCTGGCGATCTCCGAGACCAACCGGCGCCGCGAGGTCCAGCAGGCGTACAACACGGCCAACGGCATCGACCCGCAGCCGCTGCGCAAGAAGATCGGCGACATCCTCGCCACCATGTCCCGGGAGGACGTGGACACCGAGGAGCTGCTCGCCACCGGCTACCGGGGGCAGGGCAAGGGCAAGGCCCCGGTGCCGTCGCTGGGCGCCGGCCGCAAGCCGTCCAAGAGCCTGCCGGCGACCGAACTGGCGGAGCTGATCCAGGAGATGACCGACCGGATGCACACCGCGGCGGCGGAGCTCCAGTTCGAGGTCGCGGCCCGGCTGCGGGACGAGATCCGCGAGCTGAAGAAGGAGCTCCGGCAGATGCGCGAGGCCGGGATGGCCTGATCGGCCCGGCCGGCCGCGGGAGTTTGTCCCAGCGGTGCCACAAACCCCGGCACCGGCGGGGACGACCGTCCGTCAGGCCGTTAGGGTAGCCGCGGGGAGCTCTGCGCCCCACCCGAACGGGCCTCGACCGGATCACGGTGCCGAGGCCACCCGAGAGAGGACAGCACCGTGTCGGTGAACCTGGCAAAGGGCCAGAGCGTCAGCCTCCAGAAGTCCACCGGTGAGTCGCTGACCGTCGTGCGGATGGGCCTCGGCTGGAAGGCCGCCGCCCGGCGCGGTCTGTTCGGCCGCCGCACCAAGGAGGTCGACCTCGACGCCTCCGCCCTGCTCTACGCCGAGAAGACGCCCTCCGACGTGGTGTTCTTCCAGCACCTGGTGAGCAACGACGGCTCGGTGCGGCACACCGGGGACAACGTGGTCGGCGGGGTCGGCGCCGGTGGTGACGACGAGTCGATCCTGGTCGACCTGGCCCGGGTGCCGGTCCACATCACGCAGATCGTCTTCACCGTCAGCTCCTACACCGGGCAGACCTTCCAGGAGGTCGAGAACGCGCACTGCCGCCTGGTCGACGAGACCACCGGCAAGGAGCTGGCCCGCTACGAGCTGGCCGGCGGCGGCGCGCACACCGGCCAGATCATGGCCAAGGTGGTCCGCGAGGGCAACGGCTGGCAGATGACGGCCATCGGCGCCCCCGCCAAGGCCCGGACCTTCCAGGACATGCTCCCCGACATCGCGCCCTTCCTCTGATCAGGACGGCCGGCCCCGCGCGGGCCGGCCGGACGGGCGGGGAGTCGACAGCGGGGAGAGGAACAGCACCATGGCCGCCGAGCTGGTGCGGGGGCAGAACCTCCCGCTGCCGCACACCGGGCTGAGCATCCGGATCACCGCGGCCGGCGGGCCGGCCGCGGTGGTGCTGCTCGCGGACGCCGACGGCCGGGTCACCGGCCCGGACCGGATCGCCCGTCCGGGCGGCCCCGGGCTGCCCGGCGTCCGGCCGGCCACCGCCCCCGCCGACCGGCAGGAGGTCTCGGTCGAGCTGGACGCGCTGCCGGCCGGCGTCGAACGGCTGTCGGTGGCGCTGGTCCTGCCGCCCGGCGGCCCGGCCTTCGGCGCCCTCACCGCCCCGGTCGCGGCCGTGGCGGGGCCCGGCGGCACGGAGTTCGCCGCCTTCACCGTCGCCGGCCTCGGCCCGGAGACCGCCGTGACGGTGCTGGAGCTGTACCTGAGGGGCGGGATCTGGAAGCTCCGCGCGGTCGGCCAGGGGTACGCCGGCGGCGCCGAGGCGCTGCTGCGCGACCACGGCGTGCCGGACGCCGCCGCGCAGGCGGCCGCGCTGGCCCCGGCGGCGGCCGAACCCGCGCCCACGACCCGGGCCGCCGGCGGCCCGCTGAACATCGCGCACCCGCGCCGGCCCGCCCCGGGCAGCACGCCACCACCGCTGTCCGTGCCGCCGTCCCCGCCGACCGGCCCCGAGGCGCCGGTGGCCGGTGACGCCCCCGGCCGGACCATGGACGAGCGGCTCTACAACCAGGTCTGGGGCATCTTCGAGGACGCCGCCCGGTCCGCCGCCGCCTACCGCTCCGCCGTCGCCTACGCGGACCGGCGCCAGGACCAGGAGATCGAGGCGCTGCTCGCCGACCCGCGCAGCCGGTTCGGCGCCGACGCCGAGCTCGGCCGGATGCGGGTCCGGGCCCGCCGCGACGACCTGGAGTCCCGGGCCCGGGAGGTGCTCGAGCGCGACGCCGCGCAGCTGCTGGCCGAGCTGGCGGTGGTCGAGGCGGCCGTGCCCGCCCCGATGGCGGGCTGGGAGGCTCCCGCCTGGGCCGACTGGCGCCCGCCGGCCGAGCCGCCGTACGGCGTGCGGATCGGCGATCTGCACCTGCCGGAGAACCCCGCGCTGAAGGTCCCGCTGCTGCTGCGCCTGCCGCTCTCCCGGGGGCTGTGGGTGGACTGCGGGGCGGCGTCCGACTCCACCGGCGGGCCGGTCGACCGGGCCGAGGCGGTGGCCGCCGCGGGCACGCTGGCCGTGGCCACCGCCGCTCGGCTGCTGGCCTGCCACCCGCCGGGCGGCCTGCTGCTGCACGTGATCGACCCGGCCGGCGCGGCCGGGGCCGCGCTCGCCCCGCTGGCGATGGCCGGGCTGCTGGCGCAGCCGCCCGCCACCACCGCGGCCGGGATCGCCGGGCTGCTGGACTCGCTGGTCGAGCGGGTCGACCTGATCCAGATGGCCCGCGGGGCGGGAGCCGCCGAGGAGCTCGGGTCGCAGGCGGACCTGGCCCGGCTGCTGCTGGTGCACGACTTCCCGCACGGCTTCGACGACGGCACCGTCGCCAAGCTCCGCTTCCTCTCCGAGGAGGGCCCGGAGGCCGGCGTCCACCTGCTGATGGTGGCGGACCGGGCCCAGGCCCGCGCCTACGGTCCGGTGCTCGACCGGTTCTGGCGCGGCCTCACCCGGATGGCTCCGGTCCCGCAGGAGTACCTCGCCGACCCGTGGGTCGAGCACCTGTGGACGTACACCCCGGCGGTGCCGGCGCCCGACAGCCTTGCGCTGCCCGCCCTGCTGGAGCGGGTCGCGCTGGCGCGACGGGCGGCCCGCTGAGGGCGGGTTCCGGCCACCCTTTTACCTTTCGGGGAGATCTCTTTACCTTCTCTTGGGATTCTTTGGTACGGTGGACCGAAGCGGAGGGGAGTACTCCCGTCGCAGTGCGTCCGTCATCACGGCCCCCGGTCCATCCGGGCGGCCCGGGCCACTGGGTCCGCGCGGCCCGTTCGGCGGGCGCGGCGGGCGGAGGAGACCTCCGGCAGACGACGTGTGTCCCGCCGACCTGCCGGAGGAGCAGCAAGTGGACGTTTCCGTAGCATTGTGGGCCGGCACGATCGGGGTCCTGGTGGCCCTGATCGTGGCCGATTTCTTCATCGGCGGCCGCAAGCCGCACGAGGTGTCGATCAAGGAAGCCGGCATCTGGACGGCGGTGTGGGTCGCCCTCGCCGTCGCGTTCGGCGGCTTCCTGTGGTGGTACGGCGGCTCGAAGCCGGCCGGCGAGTTCTTCGCGGGCTACATCACCGAGAAGTCGCTCAGTGTCGACAACCTCTTCGTGTTCATCCTGATCATGAGCAAGTTCGCGGTCCCGCGGATCTACCAGCAGCGGGTGCTGATGGTCGGCGTGATCATCGCGCTGGTGCTCCGGGCGGTCTTCATCGCCGGCGGCGCCGCGCTGGTGACCACCTTCTCCTGGGTGTTCTACATCTTCGGCGCCTTCCTGATCTGGACGGCCTGGAAGCTGATCCAGGACGCCCGGGCCGGCGACGAGGACGAGGAGTTCGAGGAGAACCGCCTGCTCAAGTCCATCGAGCGGCACTTCCCGTCGACCGACAAGTACCACGGCACCAAGCTCTTCATCCGGGAGAACGGCCGCCGGCTGATGACGCCGATGCTGATCGTGATGCTCGCGATCGGCACCACCGACGTCCTGTTCGCGCTGGACTCGATCCCGGCGATCTTCGGCCTGACCCAGGACCCGTACATCGTGTTCACCGCCAACGCCTTCGCGCTGATGGGCCTGCGGCAGCTGTACTTCCTGATCGGCGGCCTGCTGAAGAAGCTGATCTACCTGTCGTACGGCCTGTCGGTGATCCTCGGCTTCATCGGGGTGAAGCTGGTGCTGCACGCGCTGCACGAGAGCGGCGTGCACGTGCCGGAGATCGGCATCCCGCTCTCGCTGGGCTTCATCGTGGTGGTGCTCGCGGTGACCACGGTGGCCAGCCTGATCGCCTCCAGGAAGCAGCTGGAGCGCGAGCAGGAGCAGGAGAAGCTCGACGCCTGACGGCCCGACCGTCCGCAGCACGGGGCCCGCGACCGGTTCGTCCGGTCGCGGGCCCCGCCGCGCACCCGGGCGCCTCCGGTCCCGGCCCGCGGTGCCCTGCCACGGGGGTGGGCGGCGGCGGGGCCCGGCGGGCCCTGCGCTAGCCTCCTCGGATGTCCCTCACGATTCAGGAACCGGCCCGGGAGGCAGCGCCGCCCGCCGCCCCGGCGGCGGCAGGGCCCGCCAAGCCGAGGCTCGGCTGGCTCGACGCGCTGCGCGGCTTCGCGGCCCTGTCCATCATGGTCGGCCACTTCGTCCAGGCCGTGATGCCCGAGGTGTTCGCCCGCACCGCCGGCAAGTTCGACATCGGTACCTACGCCGTCTTCCTGTTCTTCCTGGTCAGCGGATACATCGTGCCGGCCTCGCTGGAACGCCGGGGCAGCGTCCGGGGCTTCTGGGTCAGCCGGCTCTTCCGGATCTATCCGCTCTGCCTGTTCGTGGTGGCCGTCGGCGCCGTCGCCTGGAAGTTCGACGCCTACACCCAGGCGCTGACCCCGCTCAGCTGGTTCACCATGGAGCACCCGGCGATCGCGGCGCTCGGCAACGCGACCATGCTGCACGACTTCGTCGGGGTCGGCGGCACCGTCTTCGTGATGTGGACGCTCTCCTACGAGATGGCCTTCTACCTCCTGGTGGCGGCCCTGTTCGTGCTCAACGTGCACCGGCGCAGCGCCGAGATCTCCACCGCCTTCGCGGTGGTCGCGGTGGCCGCCGTCGGAGCCTTCCCGCTGATCACGATCGCCCACGACCAGAGCGGGCTGCGCCGGGCGGTGGTCGGGGTGGCCGTGGTGATGGCCCTGGGGCTGTTCGGTGTGATGAGCCGCCGGCGCGGTGTGGCGGTGGCCGGGGCCCTGGTACTGGGGTCGCTGGCGCTCGGCCTGCTCTCGCTGAACACCCGCCTGCCCGGCTGGTTCAGCATGACCATCCTCGCCACCATGTTCGCCGGCACCGCGATCTACCGCGCCGAGCAGGGACAGGTCCGGCGCCTGGTGTGCATCGCGGCGGGTGTCGTGACGGTGCCGCTGATCCTCCTGGTCGGCGGACGCTACGGCGAGAACGGCCAGGTCGCCCCGCACTTCCAGTGGCACTGGGTGACGACCATGGTGGCCACCTGGGCGACCTTCGCGCTGGGCATGGCGGTGCGACGCTTCCGGATGCCGCGGGTGCTGACCTGGCTCGGTTCGGTCAGCTACTCCGTCTACCTGGTGCACGCCGTGCTGCTCAGCGTCATGCTCTGGCTGATCAGCCCCAACGCGGTGACCTCGCTGTCGCTGGGCAGCCGGGCCGTGATGGGCGTCGGCTTCTGCGCGGTCGTCCTGGTGATCAGCCACCTCACCTTCCACCTGATCGAGCTGCCCGCGCAGCGGCTCGGCCAGCGGGTGACGAAGGCCTTCGACCGCCCGTCCGCGCGGGTGGCGCCGGCGGAGGCGGGTGCCCCCGCGGCGGGCCGGGGATAGCGGCCGCCAGGACCCGGTGGGGCCGGTGCGCGCGTCATGCGGGCACCGGCCCCGGTCGTCACCAGCCCCGCTCGCGCCACTCGGCGAGGTGCGGGCGCTCGGCGCCCAGGGTGGTGTCGGCGCCGTGGCCGGGGTACACCCAGGCCTCGTCCGGGAGCACGTCGAAGATCTTCTCGTTGACGTCGCGGAACAGGGTGGCGAACGCCTGCGGGTCCTTCCAGGTGTTGCCGACGCCGCCGGGGAAGAGGCAGTCCCCGGTGAAGACGTGCGGGTGCCCCTGCGGATCGTCGTAGACCAGCACGATCGCGCCGGGGGTGTGCCCGACCAGGTGCCGCACCGTGAGCTCGATCCGGCCGAAGCCGAGCACCTGGCCGTCCTCCAGCGGCAGGTCGGTCGGCACCTCGATGCCCTCGGCGTCGATCCGGCCGGCCGCCGTCCGGGCGCCGGTGGCGGCGACCACCTCGGCCAGCGCCGCCCAGTGGTCGTGGTGCCGGTGGGTGGTGACCACGGTGTCCAGGCGCTCGCCCACGGTCTCCAGCAGCACCGGGGCGTCGGCCGCCGCGTCGATCAGCAACTGGGTGTCGGTGGCCCGGCAGCGCAGCAGGTACGCGTTGTTGTCGTACGGGCCGACCGCCACCTTGGTGATGATGAGATGGGCCAGTTCCCGCACGTCCGGCGGACCGCCGACCTTGACCGCTCCGTGGTACGTCATCGTGCCGCTCCTCGTCTCCGATAACCGCTCGTCCGGGCCGTGCCCGTCCGATTGTCGATCACCCGCATGATGCCCCGCTCAGCCCATCGCCGGCAGTCGGGGCAGCGCGGCGCGCGGGTCGGTCAGCTGCTCGCCGCCGCGGTGGACCTGCAGGCCGTCGCCGTCGGAGCGGCCGGAGAGCCAGCCGGTGAGCGCCCGCACCGGGCCCTCGACGGTCAGCTCCGGCCCGCCGCCGGCCGGCCCGAGGTGCTCGCGCAGCTCGACGTCCTCGGCGACCAGCACGGCGGCCGGCACGCCCTCGGCGGTGCGGAACAGCTCGGCCAGCCGCGGGAACTCGGCCGCGGCGAACGGTTCCGGCCAGTGCGCAGGGGTGTGCCCGGCGGCCAGGTCGACGTGGTGGTACTCGACCTCGGCCAGGCGCTTGAACGGCAGCTGGTGGGCCGGGAAGAGGTAGCCGGCCCGGTGGCGCAGCTGCGCCTGCCAGGCCCCGTCGGGCAGGTCGGCGGCGGCCGCCAGGAACCGCTCGTGGCTGCGGCGCAGGTCCGCCAGCTGCTCCTCCAGCGGGCGGCCGGCGCCGTCCTGGATGCCCTGCTCGCGGGCCTCCGCGCTGGCGTACTGCGGGATGTCCACCCCGGTGCGGGCCGACTCCAGCAGGTTGACCAGCGAGTCGGCGTTGCGGGACAGGTGGGCCAGCACGTGGCCGCGGGTCCAGCCGGGCAGTGCGGAGGGTTCGAACAGGGCCGCCGGCTCCAGCCCGGCGACGGTGTGCAGGAGCAGCTCGGTGCTCTCCGCGACCCGGTGCAGGTCGTCGGCGGCGGCCCGGGCGGCGATCCGGTCGGCGGTCGTGTCGGTCATGGGGTACTGGCCTCCGAATTGGCGCGTTCGCGGCGTTGCCCGCACGGGCGGTCGGTCGTTGACGGGGGTGACGCTACTCCCGGAACCGCGGCCGAGCAGGGCCTTCGGGCAGGTCGGCGCTGTGGTGCGGAGGGCGACCATCACTCGTTCGGGTGGACCGGGCCGGACCGGCTCGATAATCGAACGCCTGAGCTAGTAGGCTGCCTGCGGCAAGCTGGAAGAAACAGCCCCTCTCGCACGTTGGACCCCCTCGGAGGGGATTCCAAGCCACCTCTCCCCGGAGAAAGGCGCCAGAAGCAGTGGCCGACCGCCTCATCGTCCGTGGTGCTCGCGAGCACAACCTCAAGAACGTCTCGCTCGACCTGCCCCGCGACTCCCTCATCGTCTTCACGGGCCTCTCCGGGTCCGGCAAGTCCTCGCTGGCCTTCGACACCATCTTCGCCGAGGGTCAGCGCCGCTACGTCGAGTCGCTGTCCTCGTACGCCCGGCAGTTCCTGGGGCAGATGGACAAGCCCGACGTGGACTTCATCGAGGGGCTGTCGCCGGCCGTCTCGATCGACCAGAAGTCCACCAGCCGCAACCCGCGCTCCACGGTCGGCACCATCACCGAGGTCTACGACTACCTGCGCCTGCTGTTCGCCCGGATCGGCAAGCCGCACTGTCCGCACTGCGGCCGCCCGATCGCCCGGCAGTCCCCGCAGGCCATCGTGGACCGGGTGCTGGAGCTCGCCGAGGGCACCCGCTTCCAGGTGCTCAGCCCGGTGGTCCGGGAGCGCAAGGGCGAGTTCGTCGACCTGTTCGCCGACCTCCAGTCCAAGGGCTACGCCCGGGCCCGGGTGGACGGCGCGACGGTCCAGCTGACCGAGCCGCCGACGCTCAAGAAGCAGGAGAAGCACACCATCGAGGTGGTCATCGACCGCCTCACCGTCAAGGAGAGCGCCAAGCGCCGGCTGACCGACTCGGTCGAGACGGCCCTCAAGCTCTCCGGCGGCATGGTGGTGCTCGACTTCGTCGACCTCCCGGAGGACGACCCGGAGCGCGAGCGGATGTTCTCCGAGCACCTGTACTGCCCGTACGACGACGTCTCCTTCGAGGAGCTGGAGCCGCGCTCGTTCTCCTTCAACTCGCCGTTCGGCGCCTGCCCGGAGTGCTCGGGCCTGGGCAACCGGATGGAGGTCGACCCGGAGCTGGTCGTCCCGGACGAGGAGAAGTCGCTCGAGGAGGGCGCGATCCACCCGTGGTCGCAGGGCCACACCAGGGAGTACTTCCAGCGGCTGGTCGACGCGCTCGCCGGCGAGCTGGGCTTCCGCACCGACCTGCCCTGGGCCGGGCTGCCCGCGCGCGCCCGCAAGGCGCTGCTGTACGGGCACAAGACCCAGGTCGAGGTCCGCTACCGCAACCGGTACGGGCGCGACCGCTCGTACACCACCTCGTTCGAGGGCGCGGTCCCGTTCGTCACCCGCCGCCACTCGGAGTCGGAGAGCGACTCCAGCCGCGAGCGCTTCGAGGGCTACATGCGCGAGGTGCCCTGTCCGGCCTGCTCGGGCACCCGGCTCAAGCCGGTGGTGCTGGCGGTCACGGTGCAGGACAGGTCGATCGCCGACGTCGCCGCGATGTCGATCAGCGACTGCGCCGAGTTCCTCGGCGCGATGCGGCTGACGGCCCGGGACAAGCAGATCGCCGAGCGGGTGCTCAAGGAGGTCAACGAGCGGCTGCGCTTCCTGGTCGACGTCGGCCTGGACTACCTCTCGCTCAACCGCGCCGCCGGCACCCTGTCCGGTGGCGAGGCCCAGCGGATCCGGCTCGCCACCCAGATCGGCTCCGGCCTGGTCGGCGTGCTCTACGTGCTGGACGAGCCCTCGATCGGGCTGCACCAGCGCGACAACCACCGGCTGATCGAGACCCTGGTCCGGCTGCGGGACATCGGCAACACCCTGATCGTGGTCGAGCACGACGAGGACACCATCAAGACGGCCGACTGGGTCGTCGACATCGGCCCCGGCGCCGGCGAGCACGGCGGCAAGGTCGTGCACTCCGGTTCGCTCAAGGAGCTGCTGAAGAACGAGGAGTCGCTCACCGGCCAGTACCTCGCCGGCAAGCGGGCGATCCCGATCCCGGCCGCCCGTCGCCCGCAGGACCCGAAGCGTCGGATCACCGTGCACGGCGCCCGCGAGCACAACCTCAAGGACGTCACGGTCGGCTTCCCGCTCGGCACCTTCACCGCCGTCACCGGCGTCTCCGGCTCCGGCAAGTCGACGCTGGTCAACGACATCCTCTACACCCACCTGGCGCGCGAGCTGAACGGCGCGCGCAGCGTCCCCGGCCGGCACACCCGGATCACCGGCACCGACCTGGTGGACAAGGTGGTGCACGTGGACCAGTCGCCGATCGGCCGCACCCCGCGCTCCAACCCGGCCACCTACACCGGCGTCTTCGACCACGTCCGGCGGCTGTTCGCGGAGACCCAGGAGGCCAAGGTCCGCGGCTACCTGCCGGGCCGGTTCTCCTTCAACGTCAAGGGCGGCCGCTGCGAGAACTGCTCCGGCGACGGCACCATCAAGATCGAGATGAACTTCCTGCCGGACGTCTACGTCCCGTGCGAGGTGTGCCACGGCGCCCGGTACAACCGGGAGACGCTGGAGGTGCACTACAAGGGCAAGTCCATCGCCGAGGTGCTGGACATGCCGATCGAGGAGGCGGTCACCTTCTTCGAGGCCGTCCCGGCGATCGCCCGCCACCTGCGCACGCTGCACGACGTCGGCCTCGGCTACGTCCGGCTCGGCCAGTCCGCGCCGACCCTCTCCGGCGGCGAGGCGCAGCGCGTCAAGCTCGCCTCCGAGCTGCAGAAGCGCTCCACCGGTCGGACGGTCTACGTGCTGGACGAGCCGACCACCGGTCTGCACTTCGAGGACATCAGCAAGCTGATCCGGGTACTCGACGGGCTGGTCGACAAGGGCAACACCGTGATCGTCATCGAGCACAACCTCGACGTGATCAAGACCGCGGACTGGGTGGTCGACATGGGCCCCGAGGGCGGCAGCGGCGGTGGCGGCGTGGTGTGCGAGGGCACGCCCGAGGAGGTCGCGGCCGTGCCCGCCAGCCACACCGGCAAGTTCCTCCGCGACATCCTGGGCGACCTGCCGGTGCCGGGCACCCCGGCCAAGGCGAAGGCACCGGCCAGGTCCGGTGCGAGGGCGGGCGCCAAGGCCGCCCCGGCCAAGACGGCCGCCAAGCCGGTCCGCAAGCGCGCGGCGGCGAAGAAGTAGCCCGCGCCCTCCCGCGCCCTCCCGTCGGCCCGCCCCGCAGCACGCGGGGCGGGCCGCTCAGGTTCCGGGCATAGACTGCCGCCCGTTCCCGCCCGCGCCGACCCAGGAGCGCCCGATGACCGAGGCCCAGATCCCCGCCCCCTCCCGTCGCACCCTGCTCTGCTGCGCCGCCGCCCTCGCGGCCGGCGGCGGGGCCGTCGCGCTCACCGGCTGTTCCTCCTCCTCGTCCTCGGACGGCGCCAAGGGCGGCTCGGCCACCCCGGTCGACCTGGGCGCCGCGACCGAGGTCCCGGTCGGCGGGGGCAAGGTCTACCGCGAGCAGAAGATCGTGGTCACCCAGCCCGAGGCCGGCCAGTACAAGGCCTTCAGCGCCAAGTGCACCCACGCGGGCTGCGTGGTGGACCAGGTCAAGGGCGGCCAGATCCTCTGCCCGTGCCACGGCAGCAAGTTCGCGATCGCCGACGGCGCCGTGGCGGACGGCCCGGCCCCCACCCCGCTGCCCGCGTACGCCGTCACCGTGCAGGACGGCAAGCTCCAGGTCACCCCCGCCTGACCGGCCCGCACCCGGCCCGTACCGCACCCGGCCCGCAGCACGGCGGCCCCGGTGCCCGCACCCCCGTGGCGGGCACCGGAGCCGGCCCGTCGTCCGGCGTCGACGTGGCTCAAGTCTGCGGGTGCCGGGGCCGTGCGCCCACGCCTTTCGGCCGTGCCTTAAAGGCGCAGCTGGACGGTGTCCGGGGAGCCGGGGACAATGGCCCCGGCGCTCGGCCCGGCGCGGGCCGCCTGGGGAGGGGCGAGAGTTGTTACGGATCCACCTGACCTCCGACGACCTGGTCCGGATCAGGTTCGCACCCACCGCCGGCCCGCTCGCCGAGACCTTCAACAGCCTCCACCTGCTGGCCGGGTACGGTTCGGCGCTGCCGTTCCGGCCCTGGCGCCGGCTGGTCCCGCCCCGGCTGAGCGAGGCGGCCCGCCCGCTGTGGTCGCTGGTCGGCCCCGGCCCCTGGCTGGACGTCACCGCGCTGGCCGGCACCGAGCCGTCCGCGCCGGCCGGGCTGGAGACGCTGCTCGGCGCCCCGGACGAGCTGGTGCGCCAGGAGCTGTCGCACATCACCGCGCCGCGCGCCGACCCGCGCTGGCTGGCCGAGCTGAGCGGCGGCGCCCTGCCCGCCCGCCGACTGCTCGCGGACAGCCTGCAGGCCTGCTACCAGGAGCTGATCGGCCCGCACTGGGGCCGGATGCGCGCCCACCTCGACGCCGTCCGGGCGGACTGGGCCCGCACCCTGATGGACAGCGGCATCGAACGGCTGCTGGAGACCCTCTGCCCCGAGGTGGTGCGCTGGCGGGCACCGGTCCTGGAGGTCCGCTGCGGCCTGGAGCTGGACCACCGGCCGACCGGCCGCGGCCTGGTGATCGCCCCGATGGTCTTCCTGCCGGACGGCCCCGAGCTGCTGTACGACCTGACGGACGAGGCGGCGCCCGCCACCCTGCTGATCCCGACCCTGCGCGACCCGCTGGTGGGCGCCGGCCTGTGGTCGGCCGAGCCGGCCGGACCGGGTGCCCGTCCGCTGGCGGCGCTGCTCGGCCGCACCAGGGCCGCCGCGCTGGGCATCCTCGCCGAGGGCTGCTCCACCACCGAGCTGGCCCGCCGGCTCGCGGTCTCGCCCGCCTCCGCCAGCCAGCACACCGCCGTCCTGCGGGACGCCAACCTGATCACCACCCGGCGCCGCGGGGGCGCGGTGCTGCACACCCTGACCCCGCTCGGCACCGACCTGCTGCACCGCGGCGGCCCGCCGCACTGAGCCGGCAGCGGGGGAGAAGTGGATCAGGCCACGGACTGTCACCGCCAATCGGTAGGGTGAATCCCATGGCTGACCCGTCCACCTACCGTCCGGCACCCGGTGAGATCCCGGTCTCGCCCGGGGTCTACAAGTTCCGCGACGCGCACGGCCGGGTCATCTACGTCGGCAAGGCGAAGAGCCTGCGCCCGCGGCTGTCCTCGTACTTCCAGGACATCGCCAACCTGCACCCGCGGACGGCGACCATGGTCACCACCGCCGCCTCGGTGGAGTGGACGGTGGTGGGCACCGAGGTCGAGGCGCTCCAGCTGGAGTACTCCTGGATCAAGGAGTTCGACCCCCGGTTCAACGTGAAGTACCGCGACGACAAGAGCTACCCCGAGCTCGCGGTCACGCTGAACGAGGAGTTCCCCCGCGTGCAGGTGATGCGGGGGGCGCACAAGAAGGGCGTGCGCTACTTCGGCCCGTACGGCCACGCCTGGGCGATCCGCGAGACGGTGGACC
The DNA here is from genome assembly GCF_040304075.1 of Kitasatospora sp. NPDC094015. Lineage (NCBI taxonomy): Bacteria > Bacillati > Actinomycetota > Actinomycetes > Kitasatosporales > Streptomycetaceae > Kitasatospora > Kitasatospora sp. NPDC094015. Next base: position 69,688 of record NZ_JBEOUL010000012.1, on the reverse strand, counting down.
TGCTGCTGCGGGTCTTCCCGGTCCGCACCTGCTCCAACGGCGTCTTCAAGCGCGCCCAGCAGGTCGGCCGCCCCTGCCTGCTCGGCTACATCGGCAAGTGCGCCGCCCCCTGCGTCGGCAAGGTCGACGCGGCCGAGCACCTGCAACTGGCCGAGGAGTTCTGCGAGTTCATGGCCGGCCGGACGGGCGGCTTCCTGCGCCGGCTGGAGCAGCAGATGCAGCAGGCCGCTGAGGAGATGGAGTACGAGCGGGCGGCCCGGCTGCGGGACGACATCGGTGCGCTCAAGCGCGCCATGGAGAAGAACGCGGTGGTCCTCGCCGACGGCACCGACGCCGACCTGCTCGCCCTCGCCGAGGACGAGTTGGAGGCGGCCGTGCAGATCTTCCACGTCCGCGGCGGCCGGGTCCGCGGCCAGCGCGGCTGGATCACCGACAAGGTCGAGGACGTCGACACCGCCGCCCTGGTCGAGCACGCCCTCCAGCAGCTGTACGGCGCCGGCACCGAGCCGGTGCCGCGCGAGGTGCTCGTCCCCGCGCTGCCCGAGCCGGCCGAGCCGGTCCGCGAGTGGCTGTGCGGCCTGCGCGGCGGCCCGGTGGACCTGCGGGTGCCCCAGCGCGGCGACAAGAAGGACCTGATGGTCACCGTCGGCCGCAACGCCCAGCAGGCGCTGGCGCTGCACAAGACCAAGCGCGCCGCCGACCTCACCACCCGCAGCCGCGCGCTCCAGGAGATCGCCGACGCGCTGGAGCTGGACTCCGTCCCGCTGCGGATCGAGTGCTTCGACATCTCGCACCTGCAGGGCGAGGACGTGGTCGCCTCGATGGTGGTCTTCGAGGACGGCCTGGCCCGCAAGAGCGAGTACCGGCGCTTCCAGATCAAGAGCTTCGCCGGGCAGGACGACGTCCGCTCGATGCACGAGGTGATCACCCGCCGGTTCCGCCGCTACCTCCAGGAGCGCGAGCAGACCGGCGAGTGGGCCGTCCCGGAGGAGGACGACGCCGGCCCGGCGGGCCAGGCCGAGGAGTCCGGCCGCCCGCGCCGCTTCGCCTACCCGCCGCAGCTGCTGGTGGTGGACGGCGGCCAGCCGCAGGTCGCCGCCGCCCGGCGGGCGCTGGACGAGCTGGGCATCGACGACGTCGCGCTCTGCGGCCTGGCCAAGCGCCTGGAGGAGGTCTGGCTGCCCGGCCAGGACGACCCGGTGGTGCTGCCGCGCAGCAGCGAGGGCCTGTACCTGCTCCAGCGGGTGCGCGACGAGGCGCACCGCTTCGCCATCCGCTACCAGCGCACCAAGCGTTCCAAGCGGCTCACGGCGGGGGAGCTGGACTCCGTCCCCGGGCTCGGCGAGACTCGCCGCCAGGCCCTGCTCAAGCACTTCGGTTCGCTGAAGCGGCTGCGTGCGGCCACCGTGGACGAACTGTGCGAGGTCCCGGGCATCGGCCGCCGCACGGCGGAGACTGTTGCGGCAGCGTTGTCCTCCCGTACACCCGCCTCATTCGCGGTGAACACCGCCACGGGCGAGATCATTGACGACGGCGTCGAACCCGCCGGCGGTCCGCGCACGACCGACGCCGACCGGCAGACGCCAGCACCCCAGGAGACGCCATGACGGCCGATGTCGCCCGTCAACACCGGGGCCCGGGCGCCGCCCGGCCGAGTGAGCCGGGGAAGCCCGGCGGCCCCGCGCGCGTTCTCCTCAGCAGAACCACCGAGAGCGGGGAACCGAAGTGACTGTGTCCAGTACGGGCGAGGCCGCACCGGAGCTGGTGATCATCTCCGGCATGTCCGGAGCCGGCCGGAGCACCGCCGCGAAGTGCCTGGAGGACCTGGGCTGGTTCGTGGTGGACAACCTTCCGCCGGCCCTCATCCCGACCATGGTCGACCTCGGCGCCAGGTCCCAGGGCGCGGTGCCCAGGATCGGCGCCGTCGTCGACGTCCGTGGCCGGACCTTCTTCGACGACCTGCTGACCTCCCTGGAGGAGCTGGAGAAGCGCGGCGTCCGGCTCCGGGTGGTCTTCCTGGAGTCCTCGGACGACGCCCTGGTGCGCCGCTTCGAGTCGGTCCGCCGCCCGCACCCGCTGCAGGCCGACGGCCGGATCGTGGACGGCATCGAGCGCGAGCGCGACCTGCTGCGCGAGCTGCGCGGCGAGGCCGACCTGGTGATCGACACCTCCAACCTCAACGTGCACCAGCTGCGCGCCAAGCTGGACGCCCAGTTCGCCGACCACGACGAGCCCGAGCTGCGGGCGACCGTGATGTCCTTCGGCTTCAAGTACGGCCTGCCGGTCGACGCCGACCTGGTGGTGGACTGCCGCTTCCTGCCCAACCCGCACTGGGTCCCCGAGCTGCGGGCCCGCACCGGCACCGACCCCGACGTGGCCGAGTACGTCTTCCAGCAGGTGGGCGCCCAGGAGTTCCTGGACGGCTACACCGACCTGCTGCGGGTCATCACCGAAGGCTATCGCCGCGAGGGAAAGCGCTACATGACTCTTGCCGTAGGCTGCACCGGTGGCAAGCACCGGAGCGTCGCCATGTCGGAGCGGCTGGCCAAGCGTCTGATCGCGGACGGGGTCGAAACGGTGCTGGTCCACCGTGACATGGGCAGGGAGTGACCGGCCGGGAGTGACACCAGCGCCCCGTCCGTCGCTCGGAGGAGCATGAGACAGGAACATGGGGTCGGTGTGACCGGGTACTCGCCAGCGCGGCAGCTCCAGCACAGGCCCTCCGAGCGCGCCCTGGCGACCGGGCCCGTCCAGGCCGGACAGAAGTCGCGTCCCGGTGCGCCCAGGATCACCGCCCTCGGCGGCGGCCAGGGCCTGTCCGCCTCGCTCTCGGCGCTGCGCCGCTTGACCAACGAGCTGACCGCCGTGGTCACCGTCGCCGACGACGGCGGCTCCAGCGGCCGGCTCCGCAGCGAACTCGGGGTGCTGCCGCCGGGCGACCTGCGCAAGGCCCTGGCGGCGCTGTGCGGGGACGACGACTGGGGCCGGACCTGGTCCGAGGTGATCCAGCAGCGCTTCACCGGCAACGGCGGCCTCGGCGGTCACGCGGTCGGCAACCTGCTGATCGTCGCGCTCTGGGAGAAGCTCGGCGATCCGGTCGAGGCGCTCAAGTGGGTCGGCCGGCTGCTGAACGTGCAGGGCCGGGTGCTGCCGATGTCTGCCGTCCCGCTGGACATCGAGGCGCAGGTCCGCGGCCACGACCCGGCCCGCCCGGGCGAGGTCACCGCCGTCCGGGGTCAGGCCAGCGTCGCCGTCACCCCCGGCACGGTGCTCTCCATCAGCCTCCTGCCGGACGGCCCGCCGGCCGTCCCGGAGGCGGTCTCCGCGGTGCTGGAGGCGGACTGGGTGGTGCTCGGCCCCGGCTCCTGGTTCACCAGCGTGCTGCCGCACCTGCTGGTCCCGGAGCTGGCCGCCGCCCTGACCGAGACCCGGGCCCGCCGCCTGCTCACCCTCAACCTGGCGCCCCAGCCCGGTGAGACCGAGGGCTTCACCCCCCAGCGCCACCTGGAGGTGATCGCCGACCACGCCCCGGAGCTGGCCGTCGACGCGATCCTGGTGGACGAGCGGGCGGTCACCGGCGGCGCCTTCGGCCAGGCCGACCTGGCCGGGCTGGAGAAAGCGGCCGAACGGATGGGCGCCGCACTGGTGCTCGACCGGGTGGCCCGGGCCGACGGCACGCCGCGACACGACCCGGAGCTCTTGGCGGCTGCGTACGACCGGATTTTCCGGACACATGGAAGGATCGGCCCATGGCGATGACGGCAGCGGTCAAGGATGAAATCAGCCGGCTCCCCGTCACCCGGGCATGCTGCCGCAAGGCGGAGGTCTCGGCGATCCTGCGTTTCGCGGGCGGACTGCACATCGTGAGCGGTCGCATCGTGATCGAGGCGGAGCTGGACACCGGCATTGCGGCGCGGCGGCTGCGCAAGGACCTGCTGGAGATCTTCGGGCACTCCTCGGATCTGGTGGTGATGGCCCCCGGCGGGCTGCGCCGCGGCAGCCGGTACGTGGTGCGGGTGGTGAAGGACGGCGAACTGCTCGCCCGGCAGACCGGGCTGGTGGACGGCAGGGGACGGCCGATCAGGGGCCTGCCCCCGGCGGTGGTCTCGGGCGCGACCTGCGACGCGGAGGCCGCCTGGCGCGGAGCCTTCCTGGCACACGGCTCGCTGACCGAGCCCGGGAGGTCCTCCTCCCTGGAGATCACCTGCCCCGGTTCCGAGGCGGCGCTGGCGCTGGTCGGCGCGGCCCGCCGGCTCGGCATCCCGGCCAAGGCCCGCGAGGTCCGCGGGGTGGACCGGGTGGTGATCCGGGACGGCGACGCGATCGGCGCCCTGCTCACCAGGCTCGGCGCGCACGAGTCGGTGCTGGCCTGGGAGGAGCGCCGGATGCGCCGCGAGGTGCGCGCCACGGCCAACCGGCTGGCCAACTTCGACGACGCCAACCTGCGCCGCTCGGCCCGGGCCGCGGTCGCGGCCGGCGCCCGGGTGCAGCGCGCGCTGGAGATCCTCGGCGAGGAGGTGCCCGAGCACCTGGCGGCCGCCGGCCAGCTGCGGATGCAGCACAAGCAGGCCTCGCTGGAGGAGCTCGGCGCACTGGCCGACCCGCCGCTCACCAAGGACGCGGTGGCGGGCCGGATCCGCCGCCTGCTGGCGATGGCGGACAAGCGGGCGGCCGAGCTGGGACTGCCCAACACGGAGGCCAACCTGACCGAGGAGATGGCGCTCGGCTAGGCCCGCGCCGGGCACCGGACCATCAGGGGCGCGCGCAGCCGCGCGACCCGCTCACCCTTGCGGCGAGCGGCTCGCGGACGGGCTGCGCGCGCCCCTGTCGGCGCCCGGACGCCGGAGAGGCGATGTGCCCGTGCAGCCCTTGGGGAGGTAGGGTCAGTGCTGGTCGGGGACATCCCATTTCCACCCCCGTCGGGCTAGGTCCGGCGTACCTCACAAGGAGATCGGTTCGTGACGATCCGGGTAGGCATCAACGGATTCGGCCGCATTGGCCGCAACTTCTTCCGCGCGGTTCGGTCCCAGGCCGCGGACATCGAGATCGTCGGTGTCAACGACCTGACGGACACCAAGACCCTGGCTCACCTGCTCAAGTACGACTCGATCCTGGGCACCCTCCAGGCCGAGGTGTCCCACACCGCCGACAGCATCACCGTGGACGGCAAGACCTTCAAGGTCATCGCCGAGCGCGACCCGGCCAGCCTCCCCTGGGGCGAGCTGGGCGTCGACGTCGTGATCGAGTCCACCGGCATCTTCACCAAGGCCGACCAGGCCAAGAAGCACGTGACCGCCGGTGCCAAGAAGGTCATCATCTCCGCCCCCGCGACCGACGAAGACGTCACCATCGTGATGGGTGTCAACGACGAGAAGTACGACCCGGCGAACCACACCGTCATCTCCAACGCCTCCTGCACCACCAACTGCGTGGCGCCGCTGGCCAAGGTACTGAACGAGAACTTCGGCATCGTCAAGGGCCTGATGACGACGGTGCACGCGTTCACCAACGACCAGGTCACGCTGGACTTCCCGCACAAGGACCTGCGCCGTGCCCGCGCCGCGTCGCTGAACATCATCCCGACCTCGACCGGCGCCGCCAAGGCGACCGCCCTGGTCCTGCCCGAGCTCAAGGGCAAGCTGGACGGCACCTCGCTGCGCGTCCCGGTCCCGACCGGCTCGATCACCGACCTGGTCGTCACCCTGGAGCGCGAGGTCACCGTCGAGGAGGTCAACGCGGCCTTCCAGAAGGCGTCCGAGGGCTCCCTCAAGGGCATCCTGCAGTACACCGAGGACCCGATCGTCTCCTCCGACATCGTCAACTCGCCGTTCTCCACGATCTTCGACTCGCTGATGACCATGGTCCAGGGCAACCAGGTCAAGGTCTTCGGCTGGTACGACAACGAGTGGGGCTACTCCAACCGCCTCGTCAACCTGACCACCCTCGTCGGTGGACAGCTCTGACCCCAGCGGGCGCTGAAGTGACGTAAGGGGCAGGGCCCGGAAGGCACTCCAGCCGTCCGGGCCCTGCCGCTGCGCACCGCACCCTCACTCGATCCCGGCGGCCCGCCGCCGTGCCGCTGCCTCGCGCCACCTTCTCCCCAGGAGATTCGAAGACCGTGAAGACCATCGAAGACCTCGACGTCGCCGGTAAGCGCGTGTTCGTCCGCGCCGACCTGAACGTGCCGCTGTCCGGCGGCCGGATCACCGACGACGGCCGGATCCGCGCCGTCGCCCCGACCATCGCCAAGCTGGTGCGGGCCGGTGCGAAGGTCGTCGTCGCCTCCCACCTGGGCCGCCCCAAGGGCGAGCCCGACCCGCAGTTCTCCCTCGCGCCGGTGGCCGTCCGCCTCGGCGAGGTGCTCGGCACCCCGGTCGCGTTCGCGACCGACACGGTGGGCGAGAGCGCGAAGGCCACCGTCGCCGCCCTGGCCGACGGCGAGGTCACGCTGCTCGAGAACCTGCGCTTCAACGCCGGTGAGACGGCCAAGGAGGACGCCGAGCGCGGCGCCTTCGCCGACCAGCTGGCCGAGCTGGCCGACCTGTACGTCGGCGACGGCTTCGGCGCCGTGCACCGCAAGCACGCCTCGGTCTACGACCTGCCGGCCCGCCTGCCGCACGCCGTCGGCGACCTGATCGCCACCGAGGTGGCCGTGCTCAAGCGGCTCACCGCCGAGGTCGAGCGCCCGTACGCGGTCGTGCTCGGCGGCTCGAAGGTCTCCGACAAGGTCGGCGTGATCGACAACCTGCTGGGCAAGGCCGACCGGATCCTGATCGGCGGCGGCATGGCGTACACCTTCCTCGCGGCGCTCGGCCACGAGGTCGGCATCTCGCTGCTGCAGAAGGACCAGATCCCGGTCGTCCTGGAGTACCTGGAGCGGGCGAAGCAGAACGGTGTGGAGTTCGTGCTGCCGGTGGACATCGCGGTCTCCGCGAGCTTCCCCGACACCAAGACCCTCGCCCCGGTCACCGATTTCGAGGTCGTCGACGCGGACAAGATCCCCGCCGACAAGGAGGGCCTGGACATCGGTCCGAAGACCCGCGAGCTGTTCGCGGCGAAGCTGGCCGACGCGAAGACCGTGTTCTGGAACGGCCCGGTGGGCGTCTTCGAGCACCCCACCTTCGCCGAGGGCACCAAGGCCGTCGCGCAGGCGCTGCTGGACAGCGACGCGTTCACCGTGGTCGGCGGTGGCGACTCCGCCGCCGCCGTCCGCATCCTGGGCTTCGACGAGACGAAGTTCGGGCACATCTCGACCGGCGGTGGCGCGAGCCTCGAGTACCTGGAGGGCAAGACCCTTCCCGGTCTCGCCGCCCTGGAAGGCTGATCGCATGAGTGACCGTCTCCCGCTGATGGCGGGCAACTGGAAGATGAACCTCAACCACCTCGAGGCCATCCAGCACACCCAGAAGCTGGCGTTCGCGCTGGCCGACAAGGACTACGAGGCCGTCGAGGTCGCCGTCCTGGTCCCGTTCACCGATCTCCGCTCGGTGCAGACCCTGGTCGACGGCGACAAGCTGAAGATCAAGTACGGCTCGCAGGACGTCTCGGCGCACGACTCCGGTGCCTACACCGGTGAGATCTCCGGCCCGATGCTCGCCAAGCTCAAGTGCAGCTACGCGGTGATCGGCCACTCCGAGCGCCGCCAGTACCACGGCGAGAACGAGGAGATCGTCAACGCCAAGGTGAAGGCCGCCTACCGCAACGGCATCACGCCGATCCTGTGCGTCGGCGAGCCGCTGGAGGTCCGCAAGGCCGGCACCCACGTCGAGCACACCCTGGCCCAGCTGGACGGCGCGCTGTCCGAGGTCCCGGCCGCGGACGCCGAGTCGATCGTGGTGGCGTACGAGCCGGTGTGGGCGATCGGCACCGGCGAGGTGGCGACCCCCGAGGACGCCCAGGAGGTCTGCGCGGCGATCCGCGCCCGCCTGGCCGAGCTGTACTCCGCCGAGCTGGCCGGCAAGGTCCGGGTGCTGTACGGCGGTTCGGTCAAGTCGTCCAGCGCGGCCGGCCTGATGGCCAAGCCGGACGTGGACGGCGCCCTGATCGGCGGTGCCTCCCTGGACGCCGACGAGTTCGTCAAGATCGTGCGGTACCGTGACCAGGCAGTAGGCTAACGCCGCCGCAGCAACGTAGGCTTTGGGGCCGGACCGCTTCCACGCGGCCCGGCCCCTTCGCCGAAGATACGAGAGAGTTGGTCCCGTCGTGGTTCTCGGGTTCTCGATTGCCCTGATCATCCTGAGTCTGCTGATGATCCTCCTGGTGCTGCTGCACAAGGGGAAGGGCGGCGGCCTGTCCGACATGTTCGGCGGTGGCGCGATGTCGACCGGCGGCGGCTCGGCGGTGGCCGAGCGCAACCTGGACCGGATCACCATCCTGGTCGGCGCCGGCTGGTTCGCCTGCATCGTGGTGCTCGGCCTGGTGCTCAAGTACAAGAACTGACCCGGCTCCGGCAGGGATCTGACGGGGTGTGGCCCGGCCGCTTATCCTGAGTGGGCCCGGTGGCGGAGGCGGTGGTGGCAGATCCTTAACTCCCGCTTACACTAGGACGACTTCGCCACCGTCCGCAGGCCGCGGCCGGGCGGCAGGGGGTACCGGCCGCAGACAGGACCGGGTCCCGGGCATCGGTCGAGGTCGCATCGCACCAGCACGCAGGGAGTCAGACCGTGGCAAGTGGCAACGCCATCCGAGGCAGCAGAGTCGGCGCCGGCCCGATGGGCGAGGCGGAGCGCGGCGAGTCCGCCCCCCGCAACCGGATCTCCTTCTGGTGCGCGAACAGGCACGAGACGCGCCCCAGCTTCGCGGCCGAAGCGGCCATCCCGGACACCTGGGACTGTCCCCGCTGCGGCTTCCCGGCCGGTCAGGACGAGGACAACCCCCCGGCCCCGGCCCGCAACGAGCCGTACAAGACCCACCTCGCCTACGTCCGCGAGCGTCGCACCGACGCCGACGGCGAGGCGATCCTCGCCGAGGCGCTGGCCAAGCTCCGCGGCGAGATCTGAACAGTCTTCACCTCTGCGAAGGGGCCGGGCCGGTGGCCCGGCCCCTTCCGCGGTTCCCGGGGCAACGGCGAAGGGGCGGGCGGACGCGCTGTGCGTCCACCCGCCCCTTCGTGGTGCCGGGCCTAGGCCGCGCGGGTCTTCGCCGCCGCCGTCCGGTCGAGCAGCCACAGGGTGCGCTCGGTGCCGTACGCGCCGCTGGCCGGGGCCAGCTGCTCGCCCGGGTCGGTGAGCGCCAGCGCCACCGCGTCCGCCTTGTCCTCGCCGGCCGCCAGCAGCCAGACCTCGCGGGCCGCCCGGATCGCCGGGAGGGTGAGCGAGATCCGGGTGGGCGGCGGCTTCGGGGCCTCGCGCACGCCGATCACGGTGCGCTCGGCCTCCCGCACGCCCGGGTGGTCCGGGAAGAGCGAGGCCACGTGGGTGTCCGGGCCGACGCCCAGCAGCAGCACGTCGAAGGCCGGGAGGCGCTGCCCCGGCCCGGCGGCCGCGGCCAGCTCCTCGGCGTAGCGCGCCGCGGCCGCGTCCGGGTCCGCACCGTCCGGCCCGTCCGAGGCCGGCATCTCGTGCACCCGGGCCGGGTCGAGCGGCACCTGCGCGAGCAGCTCGGCACGGGCCTGGACGGCGTTGCGGTCCGGGTCCGCGGCGGGGACGAAGCGCTCGTCGCCCCACCACAGGTCGAGCCGCGCCCAGTCGACCGCGTCGCGCGCCGGGGAGGCGGCGACCGCGGCCAGCAGGGCGTTGCCGTTGCGGCCGCCGGTCAGCACCACCGAGGCGGTGCCGCGAGCGGCCTGGGCGTCCACGATCCGGGTGATCAGCCGGGCCGCGGTCGCCCGCGCCATCAGCTCCTTGTCGTGGTGGACGACGAGCTGCCGGTCGACCGCGGTCATGAGCTGCCGCGCTTGCGCGGGGCCGACTTCTTGGCCGCGGCCTTCTTGGCGGTCGCCTTCCCGGCCGCCGGCTTCTTCGCCGCCGCCTCCTTCGGGGCGGCGTCCGGCGTGGAGGCCGAGGCGGCCGGCACCTTGGCCGTGACCCGGGCCGGGGCGGCGACCGAGGCGGCCACCGGCTCCGCCGAGGACCGGGCGCCGGCCTCGGCGTCGGACGGCTCGCGGAGCCGGTCGACCGGGGTGCGGACGGCCGCCGCGTAGATGTCGTCCGGGTCGAGCCGGCGCAGCTCCTCGGCGATCAGGTCGGCGGTGTCCCGCCGCTTGAGCGCGACCATCCGGTCCGGCGCGCCGGGCATGGCCAGCGTGCCCAGCAGGCCGTCGGGGCGGTCGAGGGTGATGTCGCCGTCCTCGGCCCGCAGGCGGACCGCGGTGATCCCGGGGCCGGCCGTGACGACCCGCTCCACCGGCACCCGCAGCCGGGCGGTCAGCCACAGGCCGAGCAGCTCCACGCTGGGGTTGTACGACTCGCCCTCGACCACCGCGGAGGTGATCGTCACGGGCCGCTGGTCCAGGGCGGCGGCCAGCATCGAGCGCCAGCCGGTGATCCTGGTCCAGGCCAGGTCGGTGTCGCCCGGGGTGTAGCTGGCGGCGCGCTGGGCGAGCTGGGCGACCGGCGACTCGGCGGTGACCGCGTCGGTGATCCGGCGCTGGGCGAGTGCGCCGAGCGGGTCGTGGGCCGGGTTCTCCGGGGCGTTCTCCGGCCACCAGACCACCACGGGGGCGTCCGGGAGCAGCAGCGGGAGCACCACCGACTGGGCGTGGCTGGCGAGTTCGCCGTGCATCCGGAGGATGACGGTCTCGCCCGGGCCGGCGTCCGAGCCGACCAGCAGCTCGGCGTCCAGCCGGGTCTCGGCCCGGGCCCGCGGCGAGCGGCCGGCCCGCTTGATGACCGCCAGGATCCGCGAGGGGTGCTCGCGGGAGGCGTCGTTGGCGGCCTTGAGCGCGTCGTAGGCGCTGCCCTCGTCGGTGACGATGACGAGGGTGAGCACCATCCCGGCACCGCCGGCCCGGCGGGCGCCCATCAGGGCGGCGTTGATCTTGCTGGACGTGGTGTTCGTCAGGTCGATTTTCATGGCCGCCGCCAGCTCCTGCCGTCTCGTGCGAGCATCTCGTCCGCCTCGGTCGGCCCCCAGCCGCCCGCGGGGTACTGGGCGGGCTTGCCGTGGCTGTCCCAGTAGTTCTCGATCGGGTCGAGGATCCCCCAGGAGAGCTCGACCTCCTGGTGGCGCGGGAAGAGGTTGGCGTCGCCGAGCAGGACGTCCAGGATGAGCCGCTCGTACGCCTCGGGGCTGGACTCGGTGAAGGACTCGCCGTAGGCGAAGTCCATCGTGACGTCGCGGACCTCGAAGGAGGTGCCGGGCACCTTGGAGCCGAACCGCACCGTCACGCCCTCGTCCGGCTGGACCCGGATGACCAGGGCGTTCTGCCCCAGCTCCTCGGTCGCGTAGGAGTCGAAGGGCAGGTACGGGGCGCGCTGGAAGACCACCGCGATCTCGGTCACCCGGCGGCCGAGCCGCTTGCCGGTGCGCAGGTAGAACGGGACGCCCGCCCAGCGGCGGTTGTTGATCTCCAGCTTGATGGCGGCGTAGGTGTCGGTCTTGGACCTGGGGTTGATGCCGTCCTCCTCCAGGTACCCGATCACCTCCTCGCCGCCCTGCCAGCCGGCCGTGTACTGGCCGCGCACGGTGTGCTTGCCGAGGTCCTCGGGGAGCTGGACGGCGCTGAGCACCTTGAGCTTCTCGGCGACCAGGGCCTTGGGGTGGAACGAGGCCGGCTCCTCGATGGCGGTCAGCGCCATCAGCTGGAGCAGGTGGTTCTGGATGACGTCCCGGGCGGAGCCGATGCCGTCGTAGTACCCGGCCCGGCCGCCGATGCCGATGTCCTCGGCCATGGTGATCTGCACGTGGTCCACGTACGACCGGTTCCAGATCGGCTCGAACATGGTGTTGGCGAAGCGGAGCGCCAGGATGTTCTGGACGGTCTCCTTGCCCAGGTAGTGGTCGATCCGGAAGACCTCGTCCCGGGGGAAGACCTCGTGGACGATCCGGTTCAGCTCCTGGGCGCTCTCCAGGTTGTGGCCGAACGGCTTCTCGATCACCGCGCGGCGCCAGGAGCCGGCCGGCGGGTCGGCCAGCCCGTGCTTCTTGAGCTGCTGCACCACGATCGGGAAGGCCTTCGGCGGCACCGAGAGGTAGAAGGCGAAGTTGCCGCTGGTGCCCTGCGCCTGGTCCACCTCCTCGATGGTCTTGCGCAGGGTGTCGAAGGCGTCGTCGTCCTCGAAGGTGCCCTGGACGAACCGCATGCCCTTGGCCAGCTGCTGCCAGACCTCCTCGCGGAACGGGGTCCGGGCGTGCTGCTTGACCGCCTCGTGGACCTCCTTGGCGAAGTCCTCGTCCTCCCACTCCCGGCGGGCGAACCCGATCAGGGAGAAGCCCGGGGGCAGCAGGCCGCGGTTGGCCAGGTCGTAGATGGCGGGCATGAGCTTCTTGCGCGACAGGTCACCGGTCACGCCGAAGATCACCAGGCCGGACGGCCCGGCGATCCTCGGCAGGCGCCGGTCGGCGGGGTCACGCAGCGGGTTGGCGGGGACGAGCTGGGCGTCGACCTGCTCGACGTCGGCCCCCTCGACATCCGGGTACGGCTGAGTGTTGCTCACGTGATGGGCTCCGCTTCCAGTGCGATGGCGGCGAGCAGGGTCACTTCTCGTTCGCGAACGAGGCCAGCGACGCCGTCACGGTGTCGAGCAGCTCGTTCCAGGAGGCCTCGAACTTCTCGACGCCCTCGTCCTCCAGCACCTGGACGACGTCGTCGTAGTCGACGCCGGCGGCGGCGAGGGCGGCCATCACGGACGCGGCGTCCGCGTAGGTGCCGGTGATGGTGTCACCGGTGACGGCGCCGTGGTCGTCGGTGGCGTCCAGGGTGGCCTCGGGCATCGTGTTCACGGTGCCGGGGGCGACCAGCTCGGTGACGTACAGGGTGTCCGGCAGGGCCGGGTCCTTGACGCCGGTGGAGGCCCAGAGCGGGCGCTGCGGCTTGGCACCGGCGGACTCCAGGGCCTTCCAGCGCTCGCTGCCGAAGACCTCCTCGTACGCCTGGTAGGCGAGGCGGGCGTTGGCCAGCGCGGCCTTGGAGCGGAGGTTCTTGGCGTCGCCGCCGATCTTCTCCAGGCGCTTGTCGATCTCGGTGTCGACCCGGGAGACGAAGAACGAGGCGACCGACTCGATCGAGGACAGGTCCAGGCCGGCGGCCTTGGCCTTCTCCAGGCCGGAGAGGTAGGCGTCCATCACGGCGCGGTAGCGCTCCAGCGAGAAGATCAGCGTGACGTTGACGCTGATGCCCTTGCCGAGCACCTCGGTGATGGCGGGCAGGCCGGCCTTGGTGGCGGGGATCTTGATGAACACGTTCGGGCGGTCGACCAGCCACCACAGCTGCTTGGCCTCGGCCACGGTCGCGGCGGTCTCGTGCGCCAGGCGCGGGTCGACCTCGATGGAGACCCGGCCGTCGCGGCCGTTGGAGGCGTCGTAGACCGAGCGCAGCACGTCGGCCGCGTCCCGGACGTCGCAGGTGGTGATCATGCGGACGGCCTCGTCCGTGGTGACCTTGCGGACGGCGAGGTCGCGCAGCTGGCCGTCGTAGGCGGTGCTGCTGCCGCCGATGGCCTTCTGGAAGATGGTCGGGTTGGTGGTGACCCCCACGACGTGCTTGTTCTGCACCAGCTCGGCCAGGTTCCCGGTGTTCAGCCGGTCACGGCTGAGGTCGTCCAGCCAAATCGCCACGCCTTCGTCGCTGAGGCGCTTCAGTGCGTCAGTCATGGTGCTCAGTCCTCTTCTTCGTGTCTTCGTTCGTCTGCTGTGGGGTCGTCAGACGGGCCGGGGCGGCCGATGTGCGGTCGGCCACCCCGGCCCAGGCGGTGCTATCGGGAGACGGCCTCGACCGTGCGGAGCGAGGCGCGGGCGGCGCCCGCGACCGCGTCGGCGGTCAGGCCGAACTCCTGGAAGAGCACCTTGTAGTCGGCGGAGGCGCCGAAGTGCTCCAGGCTGATGATCCGACCGGCGTCGCCGACCAGCTCGCGCCAGCCCTGGGCGATGCCGGCCTCGACCGAGACCCGGGCACGGACGTTCGGCGGCAGCACGCTGTCGCGGTACGCCTGGTCCTGCTCGTTGAACCACTCGATCGACGGCATCGAGACCACGCGGGTCGGGACGCCCTCGGCCTCCAGGGCCTCGCGGGCCTGGACGGCGAGCTGGACCTCGGAGCCGGTGCCGATCAGGATCACCTTGGGGGCGCCGTCGGAGGCCTCGGCCAGCACGTAGCCGCCCTTCGCGGTGCCCTCGGCGGAGCCGAACACCTCGCGGTCGAAGGTCGGCACGTTCTGCCGGGTGAGGGCCAGGCCGACCGGGCCGGGGTGGCTGGTGTGCCGCTCCAGCACGGTGCGCCAGGCCACCGCGGTCTCGTTGGCGTCGGCCGGGCGGACCATGGCCAGGCCCGGGATCGCCCGCAGCGCGGCCAGGTGCTCGACCGGCTGGTGGGTCGGGCCGTCCTCGCCGAGGCCGATCGAGTCGTGCGTCCAGACGTAGGTGACCGGCAGCTTCATCAGCGCGGCGAGCCGGACGGCCGGGCGCATGTAGTCGGCGAAGACCAGGAAGGTGCCGCCGAACACCCGGGTGCGGCCGTGCAGCGCGATGCCGTTCATGGCCGAGCCCATGGCGTGCTCGCGGATGCCGAAGTGGATGGTGCGGCCGTACGGGCTCGCGGACTTCAGCGGGTTGTCGGCGGGGAGGAAGGAGCTGTCCTCGTCGATCGTGGTGAGGTTGGACTCCGCGAGGTCGGCCGAGCCGCCCCACAGCTCCGGGATCACCGCGCCGAGCGCCTTGAGGGTCTCGCCGGACGCCTTGCGGGTGGCGACCTCCTTGCCGGCCGGGAAGGTCGGCACGGACTTCTCCCAGCCGGCCGGGAGCTCGCCGATCTGGATCCGGTCGAAGTCGGCGGCGCGCTGCGGGTTGGCGGCGTGCCAGGCGTGGAAGCCCTGCTCCCACTCGGTCCGGGCGGCCTTGCCGCGCTGGATCACGTGCCGGGCGTGCTCCAGGACCGCCTCCGACACCTCGAAGGTCTTCTCCGGCGAGAAGCCGAGGACCTTCTTGGTGGCGGCGATCTCGGCGTCGCCGAGCGCGGAGCCGTGCGCCTTGGCGGTGTTCTGGGCGTCCGGGGCCGGCCAGGCGATGATGGTGCGCATCGCGATCATCGACGGGCGCGAGGTCTCGGCCTTCGCAGCCTCCAGCGCCTCGGCGAGGGCGAAGACGTCCACGTCGCCGTCGGACTTCGGGGTGATCCGCTGGACGTGCCAGCCGTAGGCCTCGTAGCGGGCCAGGACGTCCTCGGAGAAGGCGGTCGCGGTGTCGCCCTCGATCGAGATGTGGTTGTCGTCGTACAGCGCGACCAGGTTGCCCAGCTTCTGGTGGCCGGCCAGCGAGGACGCCTCCGCGGAGATGCCCTCCTCCAGGTCGCCGTCGGAGACGATGGCCCAGATGGTGTGGTCGAACGGGGACTCGCCGGCGGGCGCCTCCGGGTCGAACAGGCCGCGCTCGTAGCGGGCCGCCATCGCCATGCCCACGGCGTTGGCGATGCCCTGGCCGAGCGGGCCGGTGGTGGTCTCCACGCCTGCGGTGTGGCCGTGCTCCGGGTGGCCCGGGGTGCGGCTGCCGGCGACCCGGAACGCCTTCAGGTCCTCCAGCGACAGCCCGTACCCGGACAGGAACAGCTGGGTGTAGAGCGTCAGCGAGGTGTGGCCCGGGGACAGCACGAAGCGGTCGCGGCCCACCCAGGAGGGGTCGGTCGGGTCGTGGCGCAGGAAGCGCTGGAAGATCACGTAAGCCGCGGGGGCCAGGGACATCGCCGTGCCGGGGTGGCCGTTGCCCACCTTCTGCACGGCGTCCATGGCCAGGACCCGGGCGGTGTCCACGGCCCTCTGGTCCAGTTCGGTCCACTCGAATACGTTCGGCGTCGTGCTCACCCTGACTCAGGGCTCCTTCCATAGTGAAGTGTGACCCCGTGAAGGGGACCGGGTCGGCCACGTCGCTGTGGGCCGGACGCATCGATGGTGCCGGTCACGGAGGGTTGATCCCGCTTCTCTGTGCGAGCCTACCGCTCATGGAGCCCCTCACCCTGCGTGGTGGGACAACCGGGGATCGGGAGGGCCCATTCCCTTGGCACTGTGTCAGCTCCTCTGTCCTACCTTCATCGAAAATCCCCCGTTTCGCCCGTCCGAGGAGCAAGACGGGGGAGTGGTGCAAATGGGGGCATCGGCGGTCATATGTCATGTCCGGTCTGGGGTGATTCACCCGGCGGTGTGCGGTTCGGCTCGCCGGGGTACCCCGGGGCCGGTCGGGAGATATGGAGCGTCTAAGGTGGCGTGGTACGCGCAGAGCGGACGTATCGGCACCCCAGAGGTCCGGTGGACGCCTGTGAAGGTTCATCGTGAGTTGGGGTGTTCGTGACCGCCGTCGAATCCCGCCCCGCCGGGGCGGTCGGAGCGACGCCTGCGCATCGGCCGTTCGGGGCCCGTGTCGGGGCCTTCGTCGCACTGACCAAGCCTCGGATCATCGAGCTGCTGCTGATCACCACCGTGCCGGTGATGTTCCTGGCGCAGCGCGGGGTGCCGGACCCGCTGCTGGTGCTCTGGGTCGTGGTGGGCGGCTACCTGTCGGCGGGCGGCGCCAACGCGCTCAACATGTACATCGACCGCGACATCGACGCGGTGATGACCCGCACCGAGCGGCGGCCGCTGGTCACCGGCATGGTCTCGCCGCGCGAGGCGCTGGTCTTCGGCATCGCCCTGGCGGTCGGCTCGACCCTGTGGCTGGGCCTGCTGGTCAACGCGCTGGCCTCGGCGCTGGCGCTGGCCGCGCTCCTCTTCTACGTCTTCGTCTACACCCTGGGCCTCAAGCGCCGCACCGCGCAGAACATCGTCTGGGGCGGCATCGCCGGCTGCATGCCGGTCTTCGTCGGCTGGGCCGCGGTGACGAACTCGCTGTCCTGGTCGGCCCTGGTGCTGTTCCTGGTGATCTTCTTCTGGACGCCGCCGCACTACTGGCCGCTGTCGATGAAGGTCCGCGAGGACTACGCCCGGGCCGGCGTGCCGATGCTCCCGGTGATCAAGGGCAACCTGGCGGTGGCCCGGCAGATCGTCGCGTACTCCTGGGTCATGGTGCTGGTCTCGCTGGCGCTGTGGCCGCTGGCGGACACCAGCTGGCTGTACCCGGTGGCGGCGGCGGTGCTCGGCGCGGCCTGGCTGAAGGAGGCGCACGGGCTGCACGCCCGCGCCAAGGCCGGTCTGGTGGGCGCCAAGCTCAAGGAGATGCGCCTGTTCCACTGGTCGATCACCTACCTGACCCTGCTGTTCGTGGTCATCGCGGTCGACCCCTTCGTCAAGTAGCCGCAACTCCTGGAGGGCCCTCGCCGGTACGCCGGCGGGGGCCCTTCAGCGTGCCGGCAGCTCGCTCGGGCCGACGTGCTCGTCCAGCCAGTCCTTGAGCGGCTGCGAGACCCGCAGGAAGGCGGTGATCCGGCGGTACGTCTCCGGGGTGCCCAGCCAGTCGGCCGGCTCCCAGTCCTGCCAGGCGACCAGGCCCTTGTTGCGCAGCAGCCCGATCCGCGGGTGGTCCTTGGGGTAGCCGCGCGGCGCGGTCCGCAGGGCGTCGCGGCCGGAGACCACCGGGCCGGCGCGGCCGACCCGGGTGATCACCCGCTCCAGCTCGGCCCCGCTCAGATCCTCGGCGACCGCCGCCCGGTAGCGCTCCAGCTGGTCGGACGCCAGCCGGTACATCCCGTTGCCGCAGGCCAGCCCGTCGGCGGAGAGCTGGATGTAACCGCCGGCCGCCAGGTAGCCGCCGATGTGCGTCTTGTACGGCGCCTTGTCGGCGCTGAACCGGACGTCGCGGTGCGGGCGGAAGATCTTGCCGGGGCCGAACTCCGGCTCCAGCTGCTCCAGCAGCTCGGCCATCGGCTCGCGCACCGCGCGCTCGTACAGCTCCTTGTGGGCGGTCCAGAAGTCCTTCGAGTTGTCGGCCTCCAGCCGCTCGTAGAACTCCAGCGCCTCGTCCTGCCAGCCTTCGAACGTCACCGGTCCAGGCTAGCCGCCGCCGGTGTGGCCCGCCGCACACCGTGCTCCCGTCGCGAGCCGGGCTACCGATCGGTAGCATGCGGGCATGACCAGCGCAGAGAACGCCACCACCGCCGCGCCCGACGCCCGCGCCGAGCGGCGGGCCAAGCGCATCGCCAAGCACCTGACCCGCTTCGCCGCCCAGCACGGCGGCAGCGCCGAGGGCGTCGTCGAGTACGTCGGCCGCACCGCCACCCGGATCGTCGTGGTCGGCGCGGACGGCGCCTGGGGCGACCAGGTCGCCCCGACCCACGCCGTCGGCCTGCGCGCCGCCGAGCTGGCCGGGGTGAAGGTGCACGACTCCTTCGAGGGTGAGCTCGGCCTCAAGGTGCGGACCGGCGCCTACGAGTGGAAGCGGATGGCCGGCATCCAGATCGGCGGCTGAGCCGCCCGCAGACGCACGCGAAGGGCCCCCGAGCAGCGCTCGGGGGCCCTTCGCACGGGCCGGATCAGACGGCGGCGGCCTGCGGCGCGGGCACCGCGGGCACCGCGCCGGTCGGCTCGGTCCGCTCCCGCAGCGCGAACGGGATCCGCAGCGCGGCGATCCAGGTCAGCGCGGCGCCCAGCATGTGCACGCCCACCATCACCTCGGGGGCGTCGGTGAAGTACTGCACGAAGCCCAGCAGCCCCTGCAGCAGCAGGACGGCCATCAGGTCGCGGACCCGGGCCCGGGCGGCCGGCGGGGCCTTCACGGCGGCGAACACGAAGACCACCGCGATGGTCAGGCCGACCGCGACGAAGGCCAGGTCGGCGTGGGCCTGGGCGAGCCGGTCGTAGTCCAGCATGATCCGGCGCACCGGCTTGTCCAGCGTGCCGGAGGAGCCCGGGTGGTGGCCCGCGCCGGTGACCAGGGTGCCGGCCAGCACCAGCAGGCCGACCACCAGCACCAGCACCCGCGACAGCTGGAGGATCGGGCGGGCGACCAGCGGCCGCGGCGCGCCGTCCCCCTCCTTCGAGCGCTCCCACATCAGCACCGCGACCCAGACCAGGCCCATCGCCGCCACCATGTGCAGCGCGACCACGTACGGGTTCAGGTGGGTGAGCACGCTCAGGCCGCCGATCACGGCGTTGCTCACCACCAGCCAGAACTGGGCCCAGCCCAGCCGGGTGAGCCCGCGCCGCCAGGGGCGGGCGCAGCGGGCCGCCAGGGTGGCCCAGCCGATCGCCGCGCACAGCACGTAGGTGAGCATCCGGTTGGTGAACTCGATGATGCCGTGCACGCCCATCGCGGGCGTCGGGGTCAGGCTCTCGCCGGTGCAGCTGGGCCAGGTGGTGCAGCCGAGGCCGGAGGCGGTGAGCCGGACGGCGCCGCCGGTGATCACGATGACCACGCTCATCACCACCGCCGCGAGAGTGGCCCGCCGGACGGTCTCGGCGGTCGGGTGCCAGCGGTCGGCGAGGAGGGAGGTGGGGGTACGCACCCGCTCATCCTAGGTGGGCTTATGTCCGATCTTGGGGCGGGTCCGGCCGGGCCCGCCCCGGCCCGCTCACTCCCAGCGGAAGAACCGCGCCGCCAGGCCAAGGCCCAGCACCGACCAGCCGGCCAGCAGGCCGAGGTCCGACCAGGGCACCCCCGCGCCGTGCTGGAGCACCGCGCGCAGCCCGTCCGAGAGCGCGCCGATCGGCAGCAGCTCCAGCACCGGGCGGACGGCGGCCGGGAACTTCGACAGCGGGACCACCACGCCGCCGGCCAGCAGCAGCAGGACGAACACCAGGTTGGCGGCGGCCAGGGTGGCCTCCGCGCGCAGGGTGCCCGCCATCAGCAGGCCGAGCCCGGAGAACGCGGCGGTGCCCAGCACCAGCAGCGCCGCCACCGCGAGCGGGTTGCCCTGCGGGGACCAGCCGAGGGCGAGCGCGATCGCCGACAGCAGCAGCACCTGGAGCACCTCGGTGACCAGCACGCAGCCGGTCTTCGCGGTGAGCAGCGCCCAGCGCGGCAGCGGGGTCGAGCCCAGCCGCTTAAGCACCCCGTAGCGGCGCTCGAAGCCGGTGGCGATCGCCTGGCCGGTGAATGCGGTGGACATCACCGCGAGCGCCAGCAGGCCCGGTGCCAGGAAGTCCACCCGCTTGCCGGGGCCCTCGACCGTGACCACGTCCACGGCGCTGAACAGCACCAGCAGCACGGTCGGGATGATCACCGTCAGCAGCAGCTGCTCGCCGTTGCGCAGCAGCATCCTGGTCTCCAGCGCTGTCTGCGCCAGCAGCATCCGGCCGACGGGGGCGGCGCCGGGCCGGGGTTCGTAGGTGGTCACGAGCGCAGTTCCCGTCCGGTCAGATCGAGGAAGACGTCTTCGAGGCTGCGCCGCTGCACGGCCAGCTTCTCCGGCATCACGCCGGCCTCCGCGCACCAGGCGGTGACGGTGGCCAGCAGCCGGGGGTCGACCGGGGCGGTGACCCGGTAGGAGCCGGGCGCGGGCTCGGTGGCCTCGGCGCCCGAGGGCAGCACCTTGAGCAGGCCGGCCAGGTCCAGGCCGGGCGGGCCGTCGAAGCGCAGGCTGCTCTCCGCGCCGCCGCGGCAGAGCTGCTCGGGGCTGCCGGTGGCGATCACCCGGCCGTGGTCGACGATCGCGACCTGGTCGGCCAGCTGCTCGGCCTCGTCCATGTGGTGGGTGGTGACCACCACGGTGACGCCGCTGTCGCGCAGCTCGCGGACCAGCTCCCAGGTGGCGCGGCGGGCCTGCGGGTCGAGGCCGGCGGTGGGCTCGTCCAGGAAGACCAGCTCGGGGCGGCCGACCACGGCCATCGCCAGCGCGAGGCGCTGCTGCTGGCCGCCGGAGAGCCGGCGGTAGGTGGTGCGGCCGCAGGAGCCGAGGCCGAGCCGTTCGACCAGCGGGTCGACCGGCAGCGGGTCGGCGTACAGGCGCGCGGTGTGTCGGAGCATCTCGACGGCGCGCGCGCCGGCGTACACGCCACCCGACTGGAGCATCACGCCGATCCGGGGCCGCAGCCGGGCCGCGTCGGCCACCGGGTCGAGCCCGAGCACCCGGACGGTGCCGGCGTCGGGGCGCCGGTAGCCCTCGCAGGTCTCGATGGTGGTGGTCTTGCCGGCTCCGTTGGGCCCGAGCACGGCGGTCACCGTGCCGCGAGAGATGGCCAGGTCAAGACCGTCGACGGCGAGTTTGGCGCCGTACCGTTTGACCAGGCCGGCCACCTCGACCGCGGGTTCTGTCTGCATACCGGGGAGTCTAAGAGGGCCGGTGGCGGGGGCCGCGCGCGCCCTCCTTTGATCATTTCCGCAGGTCAGGTAAGGCTTACCTGCGTGATTGAAGCCACGGATGAGGCGTGGATCACGGCTTGTCCTTCCCGAGGGAATTACGCAACAATCGTGTTGTGAAATACCTGCGCGAGCACGACCAGGAGCCGGAGGCCGATCCGGCCGCCGCGCCGACGGTGCCCGCGCCGGCGGTCGAAGCGGCGGTGGACGGTCACCGGGCGACCCGTGACCGGGTCGCCCGCTCGATCCTCGACCACGGCCCCTCCTCCGCCGCCGACCTGGCCAGCCGCCTGGGGCTGACCGCGGCCGCCGTCCGCCGGCACCTGGACTCGCTGGCCGCCGCCGGCCTGGTGGAGTCCCGGGAGCAGCGGGTCTACGGCAGCCGGGGCCGGGGTCGCCCGGCCAAGGTCTTCGCCCTCACCGAGTGCGGCCGCGACGCCTTCTACCAGGCGTACGACCAGCTCGCCGCCGACGCACTGCGCTGGATCTCCGAGACGGTGGGCGGCGGCAAGGCCGGGGAGGAGGCGGTCGCGGCGTTCGCCCGGGCCCGCTTCCACCAGCAGGGCGAGAAGTACCGGCGGCTCCTGGCGCAGGCCGAGGAGGGCGGGCGCGCGGAGGCGCTCGCCCAGGCGCTGAGCGCCGACGGGTACGCTGCCACGGTGCGGCGGGTGCCCGCCGCGTCGGCGGCCAAGGCCCCGGTCGGGGCCCAGCTCTGCCAGCACCACTGCCCGGTCGCGCACATCGCCGAGCAGTTCCCGCAGCTCTGCGAGGCGGAGACCGAGGTCTTCTCGCAGCTGCTGGGCACCCATGTGCAAAGGCTGGCCACCATCGCCCACGGCGACGGGGTCTGCACCACCTATGTGCCGGCACCCGGTGCCGCACCGTCCCCCGCCGAGCGGGGGCCCGGTGCCGTGCCGACTGTCGGTACGTCCCGACACGAATCGGCTCGTCCGCGCGGAGGAACCTCGCATGACTGACATCGCACACCCGGAGCTCGAGGGCCTGGGCACCTACGAGTACGGCTGGTCGGACTCCGACACCGCGGGTGCCACCGCCAAGCGAGGCCTCAGCGAGGACGTCGTCCGCGACATCTCGGCGAAGAAGTCCGAGTCCGAGTGGATGCTGAACCTGCGGCTCAAGGGCCTGAAGCTGTTCGGCAAGAAGCCCATGCCGACCTGGGGCTCGGACCTCACCGGCATCGACTTCGACAACATCAAGTACTTCGTGCGCTCGACCGAGAAGCAGGCCGAGTCCTGGGAGGACCTGCCCGCCGACATCAAGGCGACGTACGACAGGCTGGGCATCCCGGAGGCGGAGAAGCAGCGCCTGGTCGCCGGTGTCGCCGCGCAGTACGAGTCCGAGGTCGTCTACCACCAGATCCGCGAGGACCTGGAGGAGCAGGGCGTCATCTTCCTGGACACCGACACCGCGCTCAAGGAGCACCCGGAGCTCTTCAAGGAGTACTTCGGCACCGTCATCCCGGCGGGTGACAACAAGTTCGCCGCGCTGAACACGGCCGTGTGGTCCGGCGGATCGTTCATCTACGTGCCGAAGGGCGTGCACGTCGACATCCCGCTGCAGGCCTACTTCCGGATCAACACCGAGAACATGGGCCAGTTCGAGCGGACGCTGATCATCGTCGACGAGGACGCCTACGTCCACTACGTCGAGGGCTGCACCGCGCCGATCTACTCCTCGGACTCGCTGCACAGCGCCGTGGTGGAGATCATCGTCAAGAAGGGCGGCCGCTGCCGCTACACGACCATCCAGAACTGGTCGAACAACGTCTACAACCTGGTCACCAAGCGCGCCGTGGCGTACGAGGGCGCGACCATGGAGTGGGTCGACGGCAACATCGGCTCCAAGGTCACCATGAAGTACCCGGCCGTGTACCTGATGGGCGAGCACGCCAAGGGCGAGACCCTGTCGATCGCGTTCGCGGGCGAGGGCCAGCACCAGGACGCCGGCGCCAAGATGGTGCACATGGCGCCGAACACCTCCTCCAACATCGTCTCCAAGTCGGTGGCGCGGGGCGGCGGCCGGACCTCCTACCGCGGCCTGATCGAGATCGGCGAGGGCTCCAAGGGCGCCAAGTCCAACGTGCTCTGCGACGCGCTGCTGGTCGACACCATCTCCCGCTCGGACACCTACCCGTACGTCGACGTCCGCGAGGACGACGTGTCGATGGGCCACGAGGCGACCGTCTCCAAGGTCAGCGAGGACCAGCTCTTCTACCTGATGAGCCGCGGCATGACCGAGTTCGAGGCGATGGCGATGATCGTCCGCGGCTTCGTCGAGCCGATCGCGCGCGAGCTGCCGATGGAGTACGCGCTGGAGCTGAACCGGCTGATCGAGCTGCAGATGGAGGGCTCCGTCGGCTGACGCACGGCCGCACGCAGTCCAGTCCACACCCTTAGGAAGAGAGCACCACGACAGCCATGGCTGACGTCAACAACAGCACCGGCTCCACCACCGCCGGTTCGATCGAGGTCGGCACGGCCGGCGCCGGCGCCCAGCTGGCCGGCCCCGGCACCGGCCGGTCCACGGTCAAGCAGCCGATCGACGCCCGCGTCTCGGTCAAGCCCTCGTTCGACGTGAACGACTTCCCCGTGCCGCACGGCCGCGAGGAGGACTGGCGGTTCACCCCGCTGCACCGGCTGGGCGGGCTGCACGACGGCACCGCCGCGAGCGGGGTCCAGGGCGAGGACAAGATCGACCTCGGCCTGCCCGAGGGCGTCACCGCCGACCTCGTCGGCCGGGACGACGCGCGGATCGGCACCGCGGGCAAGCCGGTCGACCGGGTCGCCGCGCAGGCGTTCAGCTCGTTCGAGCAGGCGCTGGTGGTCACCGTCCCCAAGGAGACGGTGCTCACCGAGCCGGTCCGGATCGACGTGCACGGCGAGGGCGGGGTCCGCTTCGCCCACGTGGTGATCGACGTCAAGCCGTTCGCCGAGGCGGTCGTGGTGGTCAACCACACCGGCACCGGCACCCGGGCCGCCAACGTCGAGCTGCTGGTCGGCGACGGCGCCAAGCTCACCTTCGTCTCGATCCAGGACTGGGAGCGGGACGCGGTGTACGCCGCCCAGCACACCGCGCTGGTCGGCCGGGACGCCTCGTTCAAGTCCGTGGTGGTCACCTTCGGCGGCGACCTGGTCCGGCTGCACCCGCGGGTCAACTACGCCGCCCCCGGCGGCGAGGCCGACCTGTTCGGGCTCTACTTCGCCGACGCCGGCCAGCACCTGGAGCACCGGCTGGTCATCGACCACGACACGCCGCACTGCCGCTCCAACGTGGCCTACAAGGGTGCGCTGCAGGGCCAGGACGCGCACGCGGTCTGGGTCGGCGACGTGCTGATCCGCGCCGCGGCCGAGGGCACCGACACCTACGAGCTCAACCGGAACCTGGTGCTGACCGACGGCGCCCGGGTCGACTCGATCCCGAACCTGGAGATCGAGACCGGCGAGATCGCCGGCGCCGGCCACGCCTCGGCGACCGGCCGCTTCGACGACGAGCAGCTGTTCTACCTGCAGGCCCGCGGCATCCCGGCCGAGGAGGCCCGCCGCCTGGTGGTGCGCGGCTTCTTCGCCGAGCTGGTCCAGCAGATCGGCGTCGCGGAGATCCAGGACCGCCTGATGGAGAAGATCGAAGCGGAGCTGGAAGAGAACGTCGCATGAGCTTTCTCCGCGCCTGCGCGCTGACCGACCTCGCGGAGGACGAGCCCAAGCGGGTCGAGCTCAACGGGATCCCGGTCACCCTGGTCCGCACCGAGGGCGAGGTGTTCGCGATCAACGACACCTGCTCGCACGCCAACGTCTCGCTCGCCGAGGGCGAGGTCGAGGACTGCATGATCGAGTGCTGGCTGCACGGCTCCAGCTTCGACCTGCGCACCGGCAAGCCCTCCGGACTGCCCGCCACCAAGCCGGTCCCCGTCTACCCCGTCAAGATCGAAGGGGACGATGTGCTCGTCTCCGTCAACCAGGAGTCCTGAGTCCCCATGGCAACCCTTGAAATCCGCGACCTGCACGTCTCCGTCGAGGCCGAGAACGGCCCCCGCGAGATCCTCCGCGGCGTCGACCTGACCGTGAAGCAGGGCGAGACCCACGCCATCATGGGCCCCAACGGCTCCGGCAAGTCCACCCTGGCGTACTCGCTGGCCGGCCACCCGAAGTACACCGTCACCGGCGGCGAGGTGCTGCTGGACGGCGAGGACGTGCTGGCGATGTCGGTCGACGAGCGGGCCCGCGCCGGCGTCTTCCTGGCGATGCAGTACCCGGTCGAGGTGCCCGGCGTCTCGGTCTCCAACTTCCTGCGCACCGCCGCCACCGCCGTCCGCGGCGAGGCCCCCAAGCTGCGGCTGTGGGTCAAGGAGGTCAAGGAGGCGATGGCCGGCCTGCAGATGGACCCGGCGTTCGCCGAGCGCAACGTCAACGAGGGCTTCTCCGGCGGCGAGAAGAAGCGCCACGAGATCCTCCAGCTGGAGCTGCTCAAGCCGAAGATCGCGATCCTCGACGAGACCGACTCCGGCCTCGACGTGGACGCCCTGCGGGTGGTCTCCGAGGGCATCAACCGGGTCCGCTCGACCGGCGAGGTCGGCACCCTGCTGGTCACCCACTACACCCGCATCCTGCGGTACATCAAGCCCGACCACGTCCACGTCTTCGCGGCCGGCCGGATCGTCGAGTCCGGCGGTGCGGAGCTGGCCGACAAGCTGGAGAACGAGGGCTACGAGTCCTACGTGAAGGGCGGCGCTTCCGAGTGACAACCCATCCCGGCTCGGCGCTCGCCGGGCTCCTGACCGAGGCGCAGGGCTTCGGCGACGCGATCCGCAAGGACTTCCCGATCCTGCAGCGGGTGCTGCACGACGGCAAGCCGCTGGTGTACCTGGACAACGCGGCGACCTCGCAGAAGCCGCGCCAGGTGCTGGAAGCCCTGAACGCCTACTACGAGCAGCACAACGCCAACGTGCACCGCGGCGTGCACGTGCTGGCCGAGGAGGCCACGGCGCTGTACGAGGGCGCCCGCGACAAGGTCGCGGCGTTCATCAACGCGCCGAGCCGGGACGAGGTGATCTTCACCAAGAACGCCTCGGAGTCGCTCAACCTGGTCGCCAACATGCTCGGTTGGGCCGACGAGCCGTACCGCGTGGACGCGGACGCGGAGATCGTCATCACCGAGATGGAGCACCACTCCAACATCGTCCCGTGGCAGCTGCTCGCGCAGCGCACCGGTGCGAAGCTGAAGTGGTTCGGCCTGACCGACGACGGCCGGCTGGACCTGTCGAACATCGACGAGCTGATCACCGAGAAGACGAAGATCGTCTCGTTCACGCTGGTGTCCAACCTGCTGGGCACGGTCAACCCGGTCGAGGCGATCGTCCGCAAGGCCCAGTCGGTCGGCGCGCTGGTGCTGATCGACGCCTCGCAGGCCGCCCCGCACATGGTGCTGGACGTGCAGGCGCTGGAGGCCGACTTCGTCGCCTTCACCGGCCACAAGATGCTGGCCCCGACCGGGATCGGCGTGCTCTGGGGCCGGCAGGAGCTGCTGGAGGACCTCCCGCCGTTCCTGGGCGGCGGCGAGATGATCGAGACCGTCACCATGGGCGCCTCGACCTACGCCCCGGCGCCGCACAAGTTCGAGGCGGGCACCCCGCCGATCGCCCAGGCGGTCGGTCTCGGTGCGGCCGTGGACTACCTGTCGGCGATCGGCATGGACCGGATCGCGGCCCACGAGCACGCGATCACCGAGTACGCGGTGGAGCGCCTGCTGGAGGTGCCCGACCTGCGGATCATCGGTCCGCGCACGGCGGTGGACCGCGGCGCGGCGATCTCCTTCGTGCTCGGCGACATCCACCCGCACGACGTGGGCCAGGTGCTGGACGAGCAGGGCATCGCCGTCCGGGTCGGTCACCATTGCGCGCGCCCGGTCTGCCTGCGGTACGGAATTCCTGCGACCACCAGGGCGTCGTTCTACCTGTACTCCACGCCGGCCGAGGTCGATGCCCTGATCGACGGCCTGCACCACGTCCGGAACTTCTTCGGCTGAGGGGACGGGGATCGCGATGAAGCTCGACTCGATGTACCAGGAGATCATCCTGGACCACTACCGCAACCCCCACGGCAAGGGGCTGCGGGACGGTGACGCGGAGGTGCACCACGTCAACCCCACCTGCGGTGACGAGATCACCCT
The DNA here is from genome assembly GCF_040304075.1 of Kitasatospora sp. NPDC094015. Taxonomy (NCBI): domain Bacteria; kingdom Bacillati; phylum Actinomycetota; class Actinomycetes; order Kitasatosporales; family Streptomycetaceae; genus Kitasatospora; species Kitasatospora sp. NPDC094015. The sequence continues at coordinate 42,190 of NZ_JBEOUL010000012.1, read as the reverse complement.
GCGGGTGCGGCTGGACGGCGCCACCGTCGTCGACGTCTCCTACGAGTCGCAGGGCTGCTCGATCAGCCAGGCCAGCGCCTCGGTGCTGAACGACCTGGTGGTCGGCCGGTCCGTGGGCGACGCGCAGGCGATCCAGGAGGCCTTCCTGGAGCTGATGCAGAGCAAGGGCCAGGCCGAGGGCGACGAGGAGGTGCTGGAGGACGCGGTCGCGTTCGCCGGCGTCTCCAAGTACCCGGCCCGGGTCAAGTGCGCGCTGCTGAGCTGGATGGCCTGGAAGGACGCCACCGCCAAGGCGCTGGCCGAGCAGCCCGCCATCAACGACTGACGTGCCCGAGGAGGGCGTACACATGAGCGACACCGAGAGCGGCAGCCCCGCCGAGGCCACCCAGGCCGCCGAGGGCCCGACCGTGATCGTCGGCACCACGGCCGGCACCGTGTCCGTCGAGGACCTCACCGAGGCCCTGATGGACGTCGTCGACCCCGAGCTGGGCATCGACGTGGTGAACCTGGGCCTGATCTACGGCATCCACATCGACGAGTCCGACGTGGCCACCATCGACATGACGCTCACCTCGGCGGCCTGCCCGCTGACCGACGTCATCGAGGACCAGGCCAGGACGGCCACCGACGGCCTGGTCAAGGACCTGCGGATCAACTGGGTCTGGATGCCGCCGTGGGGCCCGGACAAGATCACCGACGACGGTCGCGACCAGCTCCGCGCGCTCGGCTTCAACGTCTGACACCCGGCGCCGGCCCGCCGGCTCCACCCGCACCCCCATCCCGGGAGTTCGCTCCCGCGGTGGGGGTGCGGTGCGTCCGGGGTCGGCTCCGTGCCGGGGTCGCCCCGGGGGCTTGACGGCTCCGGACCCCGGCAGGAGCATGAGGGGCGGAGGTTAGTAAGGTTTCCTAACCTGCCAGGCGCCCGAGGACGTGGGGGCGGGCCCGCAGGGGCCGGGGGGTGCGTGTGGGCGCACCCCCCGGCCGCGCCTTCAGCGCGGGCGGCGCAGGACGGCCGCGGCCAGCACCACGCAGGCGACGGCGGCCAGGCCGACGAAGCCGCTGACGGCGGGCAGCAGGCCGAACCGCTGGGTGAGCGCGCCGACCGCGACCACCGGGGCCGAGCTGCCCAGGTAGACGATCACCCAGAGGGTGGAGAGCTCGCTGCCGCGGCGCTCCGGGTCCATCGCCGAGGAGGCGGTGGTGAACAGCGAGCGGAAGGCCACGCCCTGGCAGGCTCCGCCGAGGACGCTGCCGATGAACAGCAGCGCCGGGGTGCCGGTGTACTGGGCCGCGACCACCAGGCCGAGACCGGCCGCCAGGCCCGCCATCCCGAGCGCGATCACCAGGCGGTCCGAGGTCGGCGGCACCAGCAGCTGCGCGGCGGCCGAGGACCCGAGCAGCAGCGCGGCGACCACCGCGCCGGTCATCCGGGACGGCGAGTGCAGCAGCTGCGCGGAGAACGAGGGCGCCAGGCTGAGGTAGGTGCCGAAGACCGCGTACGAGGTGAAGCCGGCCGCCGCGGCGAGCAGGAACTCCCGGCGGCCCCGGCGCGGCAGCCGCAGCCGCTGCGGCCGCAGGTGGGCGGGGGTGGTGATGCGCGGCGGGGAGGCCGGCGGCCGCTCCCGGCCGGGCATCCTCGGGTGCACCACGGCCAGCGGCACGCAGAGCGCCAGCAGCGCCACGGCGTGCAGCAGGAAGGGGGTGAGCAGCGGGTGGGCGCCGCCGGAGAGCGAGGCGCCGACGATCGGGCCGAGCGCGACGCCGCCGGCCGAGCAGGCCAGGGTGAGCTTGGCGGCCAGCGTCGGGTGGCCGGGGAGCAGGTCGCCGAGCGCGGCGCCGGCGGCGCCGGTGGACAGGCCCACCGCGATGCCCTGGACGGCCCGTCCGGCGGCCAGCTGCCAGAAGCTGCCGGCGGTGGCGAAGAGCGCGTCACCGGCCGCGGCCAGCGCGATCGCGGGCAGGATCAGCGCGCGCCGGCCGAGGTGGTCGGACCAGTGGCCGACCGCGGCCAGCACCGGGATCAGCGCGAAGACGTAGACCGTGAACAGTCCGGTGACGGCGACCGGGGTGAGGCCGAGCCGGTCCGCGAGCACCGGGTAGATCGGGGTGGCCAGATTGGCGCCGATCAGCAGGAGCAGCAGGGCGGCGGCGACCAGGCCGACGCGGATGCCGCGCAGCGCGTTCCAGCGGCTGATCGCGGCGAGCCGGAGCTGGGTACGGGGGGCGAGCTCCGGGGGGAGGAGGGCCTCCGACAGTCGGCTTCCGGGGAACCGGGCGGGTCCGGAGGCGACGCGGGAGAGGTCCGCCATGGCAGGGATCTCCTGTGGCCGGGCACCAGCGGGCCGTGCCGGGCCCGGGGTGGTGGCACGGAGCAGCAGCCCGGTTGGGGCGGGGTGTGCAGAACAGGGGGGTGGGCTTCGTCGCCCGGGGGGCTCGCGCGGGGTGTGCACGGCGCCCAGCGAAGGATACGTGCTCCCGGCAGCTGCTCGGCGCCGTGCCCCCGGTAGGCAGGGCATCGGCTGTGCCCGCCCGATACGCTGGGTGGACGGACCGACACACAGCGATCGGTCCGGCAGTGCCCACCGTCACCCCGGGAGATCGCGCAACGATGGCCGGACGAAGCCGCAACACCCCTGAACACCCGTCCGCCGCCGGCGGTGGTGAGCCCGGCGAGGGCCTGCTGCCCGCGGACTTCGACCTGGCCGACCTGTACGGCGCCCGCGGCGGCGGCGACGAGGACCTGGACGACTCGGCGGTGCTGGTGCCGCCGATCACGCTGCCGCCGGACTCCGAGCTGGTGGCCGCCGCGCTGGCGGTGCCGCTGATCGCGCACGCCGTCGCGCTGGCCCGCTGGACGCTGCCGCACCGCCCGGTGGACGAGTTCGGCGACCTCACCGACGGCGACCGCGAGGCGGCGGCCCGCCTGCTGGGTCTTGCCCCGGCCGAGGGCGAGGTCCCGGAGGAGGCGGTGGTCGAGGCGATGCGGGCCTGGGCGCTGGCCTGCGACCTGGATCTGGTGGAGACCGGCACCACCGCCGAGGGCGATCACGCGGCCATTCCCGGGCCTGACCTGGAGGCGGCCGAGCAGGGCGACCCGTCGGTCGTCCTCGGCCTGTGGCTGGACGCGGCCGGGATCATGCGGGAGCTGGCCGCCGAGGCCGACTCGCTCGCCCCCGAGGGCGAGGGCGAGGAGGAGGACGCCCCGGAGGACGAGCTGTCCGACGTGGAGCAGGCCAGGGACGCCGCCGCGGACCTGCTCGACGAGGCCCTGCAGGTGCTGTACGAGATGACCGCCTTCGCCGAGCCGGGCGAGGAGACGGTGCCGCTCGGGGTGCTGGCGGCGCTGCTGGTGGTGCCCGAGGGGGAGGAGCCGGACGAGGAGATGCTCGGCGACATCACCGACCTGATGGTCACCCTCGACCCGATGCTCGGCGACCTCGCGGAGCTGGGGCTGCTGGAGCACCGGCCGATCGACCCCGACCTGTTCGAGGAGGAGGGCGAGGAGGCCGAGGACGAGGAGGCCGGCGCCCGGCGGGCGGCCGAGGCCCGGGCCGCGGCCGCGGAGCAGGAGCCGGACGAGGAGGAGGCCGCCCGGTTCGGGACGGTACGGCTCACCCCGCTCGGCCAGTACGCGGTGCGCGAGTGGCTGCTGGAGCAGGGGTACGACGCCCCGCTGGTCGGCGACCTGGCCGAGGGCGACGCCGAGGCGCTGCTGCGCGGCATCACCGAGTCCGGCAACGTGCTGCCCGACCTGGAGCTGCAGGCCTGGCTGGAGGACCGGGAGCCGGAGGCCGCCGCCCGGGAGCTGCTGGCGGCGGCGCGCGGGCGCGACGTCCACGGCCCGGTCCGGCGGATGTTCTGCATGATCGCGGTGGAGGAGCTGGGCGACCCGGCCCGGCCCGCCGTGCGCGAGGTGCTGGACGACCCCGAGCTGAGCGGTGCGGCCCGGGCCTGGCTGCGCGGCCGGGGCGAGGACGTCGCGGCGCCGGAGCGCGCGGTGGCGCTGTGGACGGCGGTGGACTCGTTCGCGGCGGTGATGCTGACCAGCGAGGGGGACGCCGGGCGGATGCGCGACCTGGTCGCGGAGCTGCCGGTCACCGACAACCCGGCGAGCTACTTCGGCGAGCTGTGGCGGGTCGACCACCCGTACACCCCGCAGGTGCTGGAGATCGTGGGGGAGCTGCACCTGGACCGCGGCGTGGCCAAGGAGGCCCGGAAGGCCGCCTTCAGAGCCAGGTCGCAGCAGCGCTGACGGCTCGGTTCAGGGGAGGTCGAGCTGGCCCGCGGCGGTGAACGGGAAGAACGGGTTGTGGGCCAGCTCCCACAGGTGGCCGTCCGGGTCCTCGAAGTACCCGGAGTAGCCGCCCCAGGAGGTCGCGGTCGGTGGCTTGACCACCGTCGCGCCGGCCTTGACGGCGGTGGCGAGGGCGGCGTCGACCCGCTCCGGGGACTCCAGGTTGACCGCCAGGGTGATGCCCCGGAAGCTCGGCTCCCCGGCGGTGGCCGGCAGCCCGGCGTCGGCCGCCAGCTCCTCGGTGGGGAAGAGCCCGAGCACCGAGTCGGCGGTGCGGAACCAGACGATCTCCGGGCTGGAGGCGGCCGAGCGCTGCCAGCCGAGCGCCTCGTAGAAGGCGGTGCTGCGGGAGAGGTCCGCGACGCCGAGGGTGACGATGCTGATCCGGGCGGGGAAGTCGCTGGTTGCTGTCATGGCGTTCAGCGTAGGCAAGGTTACCGACATCGGCGTCCGGGCGGGGCCGAGCCGCCGATCCGGTAACCGTACGGTTGAAGCTGATGGCCCAGCAGGTGGCTGGGCCGTATGGTGGGGCCCACGCGGCGCGGGCGGGCGGGGCGTGGTCCCGGCTGTCGCCCGCGCGGGCGACAGGCGAGGCGAGGACGCGGGGGTGCGGCAGAGGATGAAGAGGCAGCGCACGAGCGGGCCCCAGGATCCCGAGGACTTCTACGCGGACCACGAGGCCTGCAACCGCGAGGTGCTGGCCGCCGTGGACTTCCCGGTGTACGGCGTGGACCGGCTGCTGCCGGGCGGCCCGCCCGCGGACGCCGCCCCGGAGCCGGGCGGCGACGCCCGCCACGCGCTGGCCGAGTACGAGCTCTGCAACGGCGAGTTGGGCTGGGTCGAGGTCCGCTCCGGCGACTGGAGCTCGCCCGAGGGGCCGTACGTCACCGTGCGCACCTACCGTCCGGGGGCCGACCGGGGGCTGCTGCTGCCGGAGTTGGAGGACGTGGTCGAGGACGAGCGCGACCGGGTCTACGACCACCTCGGCATCGACGAGGGCGACGGCCCCGGTCGGGTCCGGGCGATGCGCGAGTGGATCACCGTCGAGGGCGAGCCGCGCGCGGTCCAGATCCACGAGGACCGGCGGCCGGAGGACGAGCCGCGGCCGGTCTGGGCGGGCCGGCTGCACCTGGACGGCGTCACCGTGACGGTCACCGGCCGGGGCGTGCCGCCGGGCGCTGTCGAGCTGCGCCCGATCGGGGACTTCGAACGCTACGTGCTCGGCCGCACCGCGCTGCTGCGGCGGCTGGCGGAGCGTCGGCTGACCGTCGACGTACCGGTCCAGGAGCGCGAACTGCCGCCGGTCAGCGGCCTGGACGCGCACCGCGCGGTGGTCGAGCACAGCGTCAGCGAGGTGCTGGTGATGGAGGCACAGATGCGCTCCCGGCGCGCGCCGCGGCTGCCGCGCCGGCTGCGCGGGGAGGCCGGCACGCTGTGCTGGGAGGCGGCCGTGCGGCAGCAGATGCGGCTCGCCTCCGAGAGCCGGGACGAGGCGGGCGAGGCGGTCGGCGTGATGGTCAACCAGCTGACCAGGCTGGCGCAGAACACCGACTGGCTGGTGGGGACGGCGGAGGGTCGGGCGGCGGTCGAGGAGGTCATCCGGTACACCGTGTTCGCCTCCGAGGTGCCGAGCCTGCCGGCCCAGCGCGCCTGGGAGCGGCTCTGGTCGGGCGGGCCGGCGCAGGGGCCGGCGGGCGCCGAGGAGGACTGGCTGGCGGCCTGGGAGCAGTGGCGGCTGGAGCGGGCCCAGCGCTGAGCCGCCGGGCGGCTGGACGGCTGGACGGTCGGGCAGCGTACCCGGGATCGCGCGAGTGGTAAAGACCAGGTCATGAACGTGCATACGGTTGGCAAAAGACCACGCTGACGCTGCGTCGGATTCACCCGGGGTTCACTCCGCGGGCCCAGCCTGCTGGGCGTCGACGGTCTCCGTCGAAGACCCCTAGAGCCGCGACACCGGGGCGTGCCCCGGCCACGGCCATCCCACAGGAGTGACCGATATGCCGCTGTCCCGTCGGGACTTCGTCAACCGTTCCACCCTTCTCGGCGCCGGCGTGCTGGTCGCCGGCAGCGCCGAGGTGCTGGCCACCGCGCCCGGGGCGATCGCCGCCCCGACCGGCGGCGAGGTCCCCGCCGCCGAGGCCGTGGAGGCCGCCCGCCGGGCCACCGGCTACGGCGAGCTGGTCAAGGACCCGGCCGGGATCCTCGCCCTCCCGCACGGCTTCCGCTACCAGATCATCACCCGCACCGGCACCACCAAGCTGGTCACCGGCGAGTCCACGCCGAGCAACCACGACGGCACCGCCGCCTTCCCCGGCAAGCACGGCGGCACCCTGCTGGTCAACAACCACGAGCTGGCCGGCGCCCGTTCGAGCTGGCCGTACCCGGTGCCGCTGCTGGAGGGCCACGTCTACGACCCGGGCGCGGCCGGCGGCTGCACCGTCGTCGAGGTCCGCCAGGGCGGCAAGAAGGTCACCGAGTGGGTCGGCATCGCCGGCACCGCCACCAACTGCGCCGGTGGCGCCACCCCGTGGGGCACCTGGCTGTCCGGCGAGGAGACCGAGGACAAGGCCGGCAAGAACGGCTTCACCAAGGACCACGGCTACATCTTCGAGGTCGACCCGTACGACCAGGCGGCCAACCGCGACCCGCAGCCGATCAAGGCGCTGGGCCGCTACGCCCACGAGGCGGTCGTGGTCGACCAGAAGCGCGGCCACCTCTACCTGACCGAGGACGCCTCCAACCCGAACGGCCTGCTGTTCCGCTGGACCCCGCCGGCCGGCTTCCGGCACGGCAAGGGCAAGCTCCGCAAGCTCGCCGCCGACGCGGGCAAGCTGGAGGCGTTCAAGGTCTTCGACTCGCACGGCACCTTCGTCGACGACCTCTCCCGGGCCGTCAAGGTCGGCACCACGTACGGCGTGGACTGGGTGAACGTCCCGGACCGCGACGCGCAGACGGTCTCCGTCCGCAAGCAGTTCACCGACGGCCAGGTCACCCGCGCCCGCAAGCTCGAGGGCATGTGGTGGGGCGACGGCGGCTTCTACTTCGTCTCCAGCTTCGCCCGCACCGAGAGCCCGGTCCAGCACGACGGCCAGGTCTGGTTCTACAACCCGGCCCGCCGCACCATCACCCTCAAGGTGCTGCTCGGCGTCAACACCGACGTGATGGGCGACCACGGCAACTACGACGGCCCGGACAACATCACCGTCTCGCCGTACGGCGGCCTGGTCATCGCCGAGGACGGCGAGGGCCAGTCGCACCTGTTCGGCACCACCGAGGAGGGCCGCACCTACCCGATCGCCCGCAACGACCTGAACATCGGCACCGCCGAGAAGCCCGAGTTCAGCGAGTTCACCGGCGTCACCTTCTCGGACGACGGCGAGATCCTGTTCGCCAACATCCAGGTGCCCGGCATCATGGTCGCGATCACCGGCCCGTGGTGGCGCCTGCAGCACCGCCCCGGCCACGGCTACGACTACTGAGCCCGAGCTCTTCCCCGCGGCTGCCCGCCGAGGACCCGTCAGGCGTCCTCGGCGGGCAGCCGCAGTTGCAGCATCGCCAGCAGTCGCTGCTGCGGCTGCGCCAGGTCGATCCCGGTCAACTGCTCGGCCCGGCGCACCCGGTAGCGCAGCGTGTTGGGGTGGATGTGCAGGGCGTCGGCCGCCACCCGGACCTCGCCCAGCGCGTCCAGCCAGGCCAGCACCGACTCGGCCAGCCGGGTGCCGTGCCGCCGGTCGTACTCGGCCAGCGCCGTCAGCCGCGGATCGCGCAGCCCGGCGCGCTCCTGCAGCAGCGCCAGCACCTCGCTGACCATGACCTCGGCCTGGACGTCGAGCAGGGCGGCCACCTCCAGCTCGACCCCGCCGCGGCCCATCGCGTCCAGGATCCGGTCGGCCTGCGCCCGCGACTCCGGCACCGCCGCCAGACCGTCCACGGTGGAGCCGATCGCCGCCCGGAGCTCCACCCCGAGGTGCTCGCGGGCCGCGACCACCACCTCCTGCGCCCAGCTGCGCAGGGTGGCCAGCGGCAGCGCCGGCGGCAGCTCCGGCAGCAGCACGTACACCCGGTCCTCGATCGGGGCGAGCAGCGCGCCGCGGTGCCGGGCGGCCGTGTGCACCGAGATCAGCCCGGTCACCTCGGCCCGGGTCAGCTCACGATCCGGGCCCTGCCCGGCCGCGTACGCCAGCACGGTGGCCGGGCGGCGCAGGCCCAGGCCCAGATGGGTGGCGAGCGACTGCGGGCCGGTGGAGCCCTCCAGCAGCCCGGTCAGCAGCGTCCTGGTCAGCCGGACGTCCGCGGACAGCTCCCGCCGGCGGCGGATCAGCTGGGCGGCCGCCACCCGGGCGGCTCCCACCAGCGCCTGGTCCGCCAGCGGCGCCAGCGGGCGGGCGCCCTCCTGCACCCAGATGGTGCCCAGCGGCTGGCCGCCCGCCCGGATGCCGATCGCCAGCCGCCGCCGGATGCCCAGCTCCGGATGGGCGTCGATCTCGATCACGCTGTCCGAGCTGCGCAGGTGCTGGAAGATGCCCCACTCGCGCAGCTTCGACAGGTACGGCTCGGGCCCCTGCCAGCCGAGGATGGACAGCCGCCGCAGGTCGTCCACCTCGTCGGTGTCCGAGGAGCGGGAGTAGGCCAGCACCCGGCTGGAGGTGTCCTCGATCGAGACGATCCCGCCGGTGAGCACCGCCACCGTCTGGGCCAGCGAGAACAGGTCGCCCGCGTTCGGCTCGGCCGACACCGGCGCGTCCGGCCCGGCGATGAGCGCCCGGGCCAGCGAGTCCAGGTGCTCCCAGCGGGTCTCCCGGCGCACCGACAGCAGCGCCACCCCGGCCTCGGCGGCCGCCTCGCGCAGCGCGTCCGCCTGCCCCGGGGCGTCCAGCTTCACCGCGACAGCCGCGGCCCCGGCCCGGCCGGCGGCGCGCAGCGCGGGCAGCGCGGCCCGGCCCCGGGCGCCGATCGCCAGCACCAGCTCGCCGGCGGAGGCGATGGCCGGGTCCTCCGGGTCCAGGATCGCCACGTCCCGGACCGGCACGTCCAGCCCGGCCGGGGCGGCCTGGAGTTCGACCAGCGGCTCGCCCAGCGACATCAGCAGCTGGCGCAGCGGGAGGCCGCCGGCGGGGGCGGGGGCGGTCACGGGGCTCCTTCATCCGGTCGGACAACTCCGTCCGGATGACTTTAGCCGCCAGGCCAATCATGTGGCCCGCCCGGCGGGCTTAGCGTTCGTCCATGGCCGCCGTGTGACCCGCGTCGGCTCCCCGCCCACGACTCGAAGGAGAGCGCGCCCCATGGATGCTGTGACCCAGGTCCCCGCGCCGGTGAACGAGCCGGTCCGCAGCTACGCCCCCGGCAGCCCGGAACGGGCCCGCCTGGAGGCCAAGCTGAAGGAGCTGGGCGGCCAGGAGCCGATCCAGCTGACCATGACGATCAACGGGGAGCGCCGGATGGGCGCCGGCTCCGAGATCCACGTTGTTCAGCCGCACAACCACGCGGCACGGCTCGGCACGCTGCGCAACGCCACCCAGGACGACGCGCGCGACGCCATTGACGCTGCCCTGGCCGCCGCCCCGGCCTGGCAGGCGCTCTCCTTCGACTCGCGGGCCGCGATCTTCCTCAAGGCCGCGGACCTGCTGGCCGGCCCCTGGCGCGAGACGCTGGCCGCCGCCACCATGCTCAACCAGTCGAAGACGGCCCAGCAGGCGGAGATCGACTCCTCCTGCGAGCTGATCGACTTCCTGCGCTTCAACGTGCACTTCGCCCGGCAGATCATCGCCGAGCAGCCGGTCTCCTCGGACGGCGTGTGGAACCGCAGCGACCACCGTGCGCTGGAGGGCTTCGTCTACGCGATCACGCCCTTCAACTTCACCGCCATCGCGGGCAACCTGCCCACCGCCCCGGCCCTGATGGGCAACGTGGTGCTGTGGAAGCCCTCGCCGACCCAGCAGTACTCCGCGCACCTGCTGATGCAGCTGCTGGAGGCGGCCGGCCTGCCCAAGGGCGTCATCAACATGGTCACCGGCGACGGCCTGGCCGTCTCCGAGGTCGCGCTCAAGCACCCGGACCTGGCCGGCATCCACTTCACCGGTTCCACCGCCACCTTCCAGCACCTGTGGCGCGAGGTCGGCACCAACATCGCCGGCTACCGCACCTACCCGCGGATCGTCGGCGAGACCGGCGGCAAGGACTTCCTGGTCGCCCACCCGTCGGCCGACCGCGCCGTGCTGAAGACCGCGATGACCCGCGGCGCCTTCGAGTTCCAGGGCCAGAAGTGCTCGGCGCTGTCCCGCGCCTACGTCCCGGCCTCGATCTGGGCCGAGATCAAGGACGACTTCCGCTCCGAGGTCGAGTGGCTGACCATGGGCGACGTCACCGACCTGTCGAACTTCATGAGCGCGGTGATCGACGAGCGCTCGTTCGCCAAGAACAAGGCCGCGATCGACCGCGCCAAGGCCGACCCGAAGGTCGAGATCCTGGCCGGCGGCAGCTACGACGACTCGGTCGGCTACTTCGTCCGCCCGACCGTGCTGGTCTGCCAGGACCCGGCGAGCGAGTACTTCCGCGACGAGTACTTCGGCCCGATCCTCGCCGTGCACGTCTACGAGGACGAGAAGTACGACGAGATGCTCGCCCAGATGGAGTCCGTCTCCAGCTACGGCCTGACCGGCGCGATCATCGCCCAGGACCGTGCGGCCGTCGAGCACGCCATGCGGGTGCTGCGCCACGCGGCCGGCAACTTCTACATCAACGACAAGCCGACCGGCGCCGTGGTCGGCCAGCAGCCCTTCGGCGGCGGCCGGGCCTCCGGCACCAACGACAAGGCCGGCGCCAAGCAGAACCTGATGCGGTGGACCTCGACCCGGTCCATCAAGGAGACGTTCGTCCCGCCGACGGACTACCGCTACCCGCACATGGGCTGACCGGGCCCAGGTGCCTCCCGGGGCGGCGGTGCCACCCTCACGCCGCCGCCCCACCCCCTCTCTCCCTGCTGAATCATCTCCAGGAGTACCGATGCTCCGTTCCGCCCTCCTCGCCGCGTCCCGCTCCCCGCAGGTGCGCACCCTGGTCGAGAAGTTCCCGCCCACCCACGCCATAGTCGAGCGGTTCGTCGCCGGCGAGCTGCTCGACCAGGGCATCGCGGCCACCGACGAACTGGTCGCCACCGGCCGCAAGGTGACGCTCGACCACCTCGGCGAGGACACCAAGGACGCCGCGCAGGCCGCGGGCACCGCGGAGGCGTACGAGCACCTGCTCGCCGCCCTCGGCGAGACCGGCCTCGCGGCCGACGCCGAGGTCTCGGTGAAGCTGTCGGCGGTCGGCCAGTTCCTGCCGGCCGACGGCGAGAAGATCGCGCTGGAGAACGCCCGGCGGATCTGCGAGGCGGCGGCGGCGGTCGGCACCACGGTCACCCTGGACATGGAGGACCACACCACCACCGACTCCACCCTGGCGATCGCCCGCGAGCTGCGGGTGGACTTCCCGTGGCTGGGCGTGGTGCTCCAGGCCTACCTGCGGCGCACCGAGGCCGACTGCCGCGAGTTCGCCGCGGCGGGCTCCCGGGTGCGGCTGTGCAAGGGCGCCTACAAGGAGCCGGAGTCGGTCGCCTTCCAGGGCAAGCGCGAGGTCGACCTGGCGTACGTCCGGGCGCTCAAGGTGCTGATGGCGGGCGAGGGCTACCCGATGATCGCCTCGCACGACCCCAACATGATCAAGATCGCCGGTCAGCTGGCGGAGTGGAACGGGCGCGCCCGGGACAGCTTCGAGTACCAGATGCTGCTCGGCATCCGTCCCGAGGAGCAGCTGCGGCTGGCCGAGGCGGGCAACACCATGCGGGTGTACCTGCCGTACGGGCAGGAGTGGTACGGCTACTTCATGCGGCGCCTCGCGGAGCGCCCGGCCAACCTCACCTTCTTCCTGCGCGCGATGGCCACCCGGGGCTGACCCGGCAGCGCCCCGACGGGGCGGGTCGCACTCCGGTGCGGCCCGCCCCGTCGTCGTACCCGGACCGGTCACAGGAACGGCTTGGTGTCCAGCTCGAAGTCGAACGGCGCGGGCAACGCCAGGGGGTGGCCGAACGGGGCGTGGTGCACCTCGGTGTACTCGTCCCGGAGCGGCCCGGCGAACAGGCTGAGCAATGAGCGCTCCCGGTCGACCAACAGGTGGAGCGGGATGCCGGCGCGGGCGTAGCAGTGCCGCTTGGCCACCCGGTCCTGCGCGGGCCTGCTGGAGGTGACCTCGACGACCAGCGCGACACCCGCCGGCTCCATCCACGGCGGGGCACCGCGGAACAGGCGGAGCTCCATCGGGGCGAAGGTGGCGTCGGGGATGACGTGATTCCTGGGGCACAGGCCCCCGCTGACCAGGCGCAGGCCCTTGTAGCCGGCGACCTGCATTTTCACCGTCGATCGCAGGGCGACCTGGTCGATCAGCAGACCGATGCAGTCCTCGTGATCCCCGTCCGTGGGTGGCGCCACGACGATCTCTCCCTCGATGAGCTCGGCTCGGAAGCCCTCGGGGGTGTGCAGGCCGAGAAAGCCGTCCAACAGGATGTCGTCCTGCGTCGGCGCGTCCTGGGCCGGTCGCTCATGTGCCATGGCACTCATGATGCCCCTCCTCCGGGTGCGGGTCACGCTACGAGGCGCCGGCTCCCTTCCGGACGTGTGCGGTGGATCTCCACCCGATCGGGTGGGCCTCGATCGGGTGTGCGAGCGATGGTCTGCGGATGGGGCGGGGCCGGTCGACGCCCCGGCCCGGTCGCCCGGTGGCGTGGGCGGCGTCAAGGTGGAGGAAGGAGTCCCGTGCGGCGTCCAGGAGGCGGTCATGGCCGACATCGACGTGCTGGTGGTGGGGGCCGGGCCGGTCGGGCTCACCGCCGCGCTGGAGCTGAGCCGCCGCGGCGTCCGGTGCCGGATCGTCGACCGGCTGGCCGCCGTGCAGCCGTACGCCAAGGCGGTGGGGATCCAGCCGAGGACGCTGGAGATCTGGGACGCCATGGGCCTGGTCCGCGAGGCGCTGGACGCGGCCGTGCCGCTGCGGGGCCAGCTGATGTTCGTCAACGGCCGGCAGGTGGCGCGGATCCCGCTGGAGCTGCCCGACGACATCCCGTACGCCTTCGCGGCGCTCCCGCAGTACGCCACCGAACAGCTGCTGGCGGACCGCCTCGCCGGGCACGGGGTGCGCGTCGAGCGGGAGACCGAGCTGCTCTCCTTCGAGCAGGACGCCGGCGAGGTGCGGGCCCTGCTGCGGCTGCCCGACGGGAGCGAGCAGCAGGTCCGGGCCGCGTACCTGATCGGCTGCGACGGCGCGCACAGCGTCGTGCGCCGGGGCCTCGGCCTGAGCTTCGAGGGCGACGCCTTCCCCGAGCAGTACATGCTCGGCGACGTCGAGGTCGACTGGGACCTGCCGACCGGCTTCGGCATCCGCGCCCAGCACACCGACGACCGGGGCGCCACCGACGACATGCTGGTCTGCATCCCGTTGCCCGGCCTCGGCCGCTACCGGATGTCCATGCTGGTCCCGCCGGACCTCTCCGCCGAGGGCGGCCCGGACGGCGTCGAGCACGGTCTCGGCGGCGCCCGCACCCCCGAGCTGCACCACATCCAGGCGGTGCTCGACCGGCTCTCCCCGCGCCGCACCACCGCCTCCACGCTGCGCTGGTCCTCGGTCTTCCGGATCAGCCACCGCCTGGTGGACCGCTACGGGGTCGGCCGGGTCTTCGTGGCCGGCGACGCCGCGCACATCCACCCGCCCACCGGGGCGCAGGGCATGAACACCGGCATCCAGGACGCCTACAACCTGGCCTGGAAGCTAGCCCTGGTGATCGGCGGCAGGGCGGAACCCGGCCTGCTCGACAGCTACCACGCGGAGCGCCACCCGGTCGGCGAGGAGGTGGTGGGCCGCACCGTGCGGCACGCCCGGGAGGGCATGGACTCCGACGACGACGATCCCGGGACGGTGCTGCGCCGCGAGGCCCAGCTGCTGCTCGGCTACCCCGGCAGCCCGATCGTCGGCCCGGCCGAACCCGGCCCGGCCGGCCCCGCCCCCGGCGACCGCGCCCCGGACTGCACCGGCCTGGCGCGCGACATCGTTGCCTACCCGCTGCGCCTGTTCGACCTGCTCCGGGGCCCCAACCACACCCTCCTGCTGTACGCGAACCAGACCACTCCGCCGGAGGAGCTGCACACCTGTGCGGCCGTCGCCCGGGACGCCGCGCACGGCAGGCTCGACGCCTACGTGGTGCTCACCCCCGACGCGGACCCGCGCGGGCTGCTGCTGCCCGCGGTGCACGACACCGCGGGGGCCTTCCGGGAGGCGTACGGGGCCCGCCAGGGCGAGGCCTTCGTGATCCGCCCGGACGGCTACCTCGGGCACCGCGTGCCGTCCGCCGACCCGGCCGCCCTCGCCGCCCACCTGCGCCGCACCTTCGCCTAGCGGCAGGCGGGCAGGCGGGCAGGCGGGCAGGCGGGCAGGCGGGCAGGCAGGCATGCAGGCAGGCCGGGCGGCTCAGAGCATCGCGGCGGCCGGCTTCACCATGCCGCGGGCGGTCTTGGCGTCGACGTACTCGCCGAGCGCGGTCATCACCCACTCACCGGAGAACTGGCGGACCAGCTTGCACATCGCGACGCCGGTGTGCGCCTCGGACTGGGCCAGCTCGAAGCGGACCAGCTCCTGGCCGCTGCCGGCGTCGACCAGGCGGCAGTAGGCGCTCTTGATGTCGGTGAACTTCTGGCCGGAGAAGGAGTTGACCACGAAGACCAGGCCGCAGACCTCGGCGGGCAGGCCCTCCAGGTGCACGGTGATCGCCTCGTCGTCCCCCGCGCCCTCACCGGTGAGGTTGTCGCCGGAGTGCGCGATCGCGCCGTCGAAGATCGAGAGCTTCATGAACCAGGCCGTCTCGATCTTCTGGCGCTGGGCGTCGAAGGCGATGCAGGAGGCGTCCAGGTCGATGTTCTTGCCGTGCCCGGCCGGCTCCCAGCCCAGACCCATCCGGACCGAGGAGAGGAACGGCTTGCCGCCCTTCTCCAGCGACACCGAACCGCCCTTGACCAGGTCGACCCGGCCCTTGTCGAGCGTGATCCGCCCGACCGAGGGCGGGCCGGCCGGGCGCGGCGGGGCGGCCGGCGGCGCGGGCGGTGCGGCCTGCCGGCCGGCGGCCGGGGCGGAGGCGGCGGCCGGCGCGTCGTCCACCGAGACGCCGAAGTCGGTGGCGATGCCGGCCAGCCCGTCGGCGTACCCCTGGCCGACCGCGCGGATCTTCCACTCGCTGCCGCGCCGGTAGACCTCGACCACCACCAGGGCCGTCTCCCGGCCCAACCGGGGCGGGGTGAAGGTGGCCAGCACCCGCCCGGTGGCGGTGTCGCGGACCGTCGCCGTCGGCTCGGTGCCGGCGAAGGTCGCGCTCGCGTCGTCCAGGCTGGCGGTGATCACCACCTTGTCGATGCCGGCCGGCACGGCTGCGGTGTCCACCGTGATCGCGTCCGGCTTGCCGCCGGTGGCGGGGCGGTGGGTGACGCCGGGGCCGTTCGGCGCGTTGAAGAAGACGAAGTCGGCGTCCGAGCGGACCTTGCCGGCTCCCGTCAGCAGCAGGCCGGAGACGTCCAGCGCCTTGGGCGCCGTCACCTCGACCGTCACCCGGGCGGCGGCGAGCGGCGCATTGCCGCCCTGGGTCAGGACCGTGGTCACTGGTCTCCTCCTCGACGGCGTGGACAGACATGGCAGGACCGCTCCCACCCTAACCAGCCGGGCGGCCTGACCGGCCGTGACTCGGCTGGCAGCGGAATCCCTTGTCGTCCCGGGCCGGCTGGGCAAGCATGCAGGGATGTCAGCACTCCAACGCTCCGAGGCGCTCGTCCGTGCCCGCCTGCTCGACATCCACTCCTACACCGTCGACCTGGACCTGACCCGGGGCGAGCGGACCTTCACCAGCACCACGGTCGTCCGCTTCGACTGCGCCGAGCCCGGGGCGGGGACCTTCCTCGACCTCGCGGCCGTCGAGCTGCGCCGCGCCGTGCTGAACGGCCGTCCGCTGGACCCGGCCGGGTACGACGGCGCCCGGCTCGCGCTGCCCGAACTCGCCGCCGAGAACGAGCTGCTGGTCGAGGCCGAGCTGCTGTACTCGAACACCGGCGAGGGACTGCACCGCTTCACCGACCCCGCCGACGGCGCCGCGTACGTCTACGCCACCCTCGGGCCGGACCAGGCACCCCGGCTGTTCGGCTGCTTCGACCAGCCCGACCTCAAGGCCCGCTGCGCGCTCTCGGTGACCGCCCCCGAGGACTGGACGGTGGTCGGCAACGGCGCGCTCGCCGAATCCGGCGGCGGCCGCTGGCGGTTCCACCCGACCGAGCCGATCAGCACCTACCTGGTGACCGTGGTCGCCGGCCCGCTGCACTCCGTGCACGCCGAGCACGACGGCATCCCGCTCGCCCTGCACGCCCGCCGCTCGCTCGCCGCCGAGCTGGACCGCGAGGCCGACGAGCTGTTCGAGGTCACCCGGAACTCGCTCGACCGGCTGCACCAGCTGTTCGACCGCCGCTACCCGTTCGGCGAGTACCAGCAGGCCTTCGTCCCGGAGTTCAACTGGGGCGCGATGGAGAACCCGGGCTGCGTGGTCTTCCGCGACGAGCTGCTGTTCCGCTCCACTCCCACCGACGCCGACCGCGAGCTGCGGGCCATGATCGTCTGCCACGAGATGGCCCACATGTGGTTCGGCGACCTGGTCACCATGCGCTGGTGGGACGACCTGTGGCTGAACGAGTCGTTCGCCGAGATGCTCGGCTACCGGGTGGCCGCCGAGTCCACCCGCTTCACCGGCGCCTGGACGGGCTTCGCCGCCCGCCGCAAGGGCTGGGGCTACGACGCCGACCAGCGCGCCTCCACCCACCCGGTCGCCGGCAACGGCACCGCCAGCGTCGCCGAGGCGATGGGCAACTTCGACGGCATCTCCTACGCCAAGGGCGCCTCGGCGCTGCGCCAGCTGGTGGTCTGGCTCGGCGACGAGGCCTTCTTCGCCGGCGTCAACCGCTACTTCGAGCAGCACGCCTTCGGCAACGCCGAACTTGCCGACTTCCTCGCCGCGCTCGCCGAGGCCAGCGGCCAGGACGTCCGCGGCTGGGCCGGGAGCTGGCTGCGCACCAGCGGGGTCGACACGCTGCGCCTGGAGGTCCGGTACGACGGCGAGCGGATCGCCGGGGCCGCCGTGGTGAACGAGGGCAGCCGGCCGCACCGGATCCGGCTCGGCGTGTACGACCGCACGGACGGGCGGCTGGTGCGCCGCGCCGCCGTCCCGGTCGACCTGCTGCCCGGCGGCCTGACCGAGGTGCCCGAGCTGACCGGCGCCCCCCGCGCCGCGCTGCTGCTGCCCAACGACGGCGACCTCAGCTGGGCCAAGATCCGGCTGGACCCGGACTCCTGGCGCACCGTCGCCGCCTCGCTCTCCGGGATCGACGACGAGCTGACCCGGGCGGTGCTCTGGGAGCACGCCCGCGACCTGGTCCGGGACGGCGAGCTGGCGCCGCTCGCCTACCTGGAGCTGGTCGCCGAGCACCTGCCCGCCGAGACCGCGGTGGCCGCCGTCGAGGCGGTGCTCGCCTTCGCCCGCGCCGAGGCCGTCGACCGCTACCTCGCGCCCGAGCACCGGCCCGCGGGCCTCGCGCTGCTGGGCCGGGCGGCCGAGCACCTGCTCGCCCGTCCCGGCGCCGGGGAGAGCCTGCGGCTGGCCGCCCTGCGCGGCGTGGTGGAGAGCGCCGACTCGCCCGCCGACCTGGACCGGCTGCGCGCCTGGCTGGCCGGTGACGGGCTGCCCGACGGCTTGCGGCTCAGCCCCGACCGGCGCTGGTCCGCGCTGGTCACGCTGGCCGCCAAGGGGCTGGCGGACGAGGCGGCGATCGCGGCCGAGCTGGCCGCCGATCCGAGCGACGCCGCGCAGCAGGGCGCGGCCCGGGCCCGGGCCGCGCTGCCCGGCGCGGACGCGAAGGCCAGGGCCTGGGCGGCGCTGTTCGAGGGCGAGCTGTCCAACCGGCTGCTGACGGCCACGGCGGAGGGCTTCTGGCGGTCGGGCGCGGACGAGCTCCTGGCGGAGTACCGGGGGCGGTACTTCGAGCTGGTGCCGGTGGGCGGGGAGCGCGGAGACCGGGTGGCCGGGGTGCTGGGGCACTCGCTGTTCCCGCGCGACCGGGCGACCGCCGAGGTGGTCGCGGCCACCGAGGCCTGCCTGGCCCGGCCGGAGCCGACCCCGGGGCTGCGCCGGAGCCTGCTCGACGAGCTGGACGACCTGCGGCGGGCGGTCCACGTCCGGGCGGTCCAGGAGGGCTAGCCGGGAAGGCAGACGGGAGGGCCGGGGCCGGGCCGTGGCGGTGGCCCCGGCTCGCCCCGGCCCTGGGTCAGGTGGCGTCGAAGCTGCCGCGGGCCGCCACCGCGCGCGGCTTCACCAGGGCGAAGGCCGAGGCGCTCCAGCCCTCCGCGGCCGGCACCGTGACGGTCACCTTCCGGGCGCCGCCGGTGCCCGCCGCAGTGGGGCTGCCGCTGCCGGACGGGGCGGGCGAGGCGGTGGGCGCGGGCACGGTGCTGCCGGTCACCGTGAACCCGTACGCGCCCGGGGCGACGTCGAGGCCGGGCGGCAGGGTGAACCGGTAGATCAGGCTGTCGTGGTCGAGCGAGACGGTGGCCACCGCGCCCGGCAGATCGGTCCAGGGGGCGGTGCCGGGCAGCACGTCGGGCCGCCGTAGCCGGAGCTCGACCTGGAGCGCGGTGAGCGGCTCGCCGACCGCGAGCGCCAGCGTGTGCCGGGTGCCCGAGCGGCCGAGCGAGGTGATCTCGCCGGTGCCCCGCAGTGCGTGGTCGGCGGCGAGTTCGGTCGGCGTGGCCGGGGTGGGCTCCACCGCCGGGCCGGTCGGCGCGGGAGTGGCGGCGGGCGGCGCCGAGGTCCGGTCGGCGGGGGGCTCGGAGTCGCCGCTGCCGGCCGCGGGGCGGGACGGGGTCCCGCCGGGGCGGGTGGTCACCGCGTGGGAGCTGCTCGCGCCGCTCTGCCGGGCGCCGGGCAGCGCGGTGGCGGCCGACGGCGGCGGGCCGGTCAGGGCGGGCGCCGGGACGGCCGCGGTCGGTTCGGCGGGCGGGGGCGCGAGCGGCGTGGCGGCCTCGGGGCTGGGCAGCGGCGGGCTGGCGCCGACCGACAGCCCGGGCCGGCGGCCGACCTGCTGCTGCTCGTTCAGCAGCCAGGTGGTGAGCAGGCTGATCCCGACCACGGTCGACATCGCCATCGCGGCCCCGGAGAACCTGAGGGTGGGCATCCGGAACCGGCCGCCCACCGGCTTCGGCCGGCCGTGCCGGCGCACCGGCCGGGGCGTCCTGCTGTCCTCGCGGAGCACCACCGGGCTCCCCTCCCTCTCCGCCTCGCACGGGCGCCGGCCGCTGCGGCGGGGCCACGAGACTACCAGCGGCCGGTACACCCTCCGCCACCCCTCGGGCGGCATCCTCCGCACATTCTAGTGACCCACGGTGCGGGCGAGTTGACGGAGTGTCCGGTGATCGGCCCGGACCGGGCCTGCAACCCCGTTGCAACTCTTGCCGACCGGCCCCCGGTGCCGCACGCTGGCCTTCAACCCAGCCGCCCCGGAGAGACCGTCTATGCCGCGCGACCCGCTGTCCGCCCCCTCGAACCAGCCCCTCGCCGCCACCCCCACGGGCGGCGAACCCGGCCGGGCCGTCGCCGTCCCGCCGGTGGTGGAGGAGGTGCTGACGCTGCGGATCGCGTTGGACCAGGACCTGGTGGGTGAGGTGCGCACCAGATTCCGCTACGAGGCCGAGCGCCCGTTCGAGGTGCGGCTCACCTTCCACCTGGGGCGTCCCGACGAGGCGGACTGGGTCTTCTCCCGCGAGCTGCTGCGGGACGGGCTGGCATCGCTCAGCGGTCAGGGGGACATCAAGCTCTGGCCCGCCTACTGTCCCTGTCACGGCTCCACGCTGCACCTCGCACTGGACTCCCCGCACGGCAGCGCGCTGCTGGAGGTCTCCAAGCCCAAGGTCAAGGCCTGGCTGGACCGGACCTACGCCTGCGTCTCGGCGGAGGCCGAAGCCGTCTCGGGCCCCACCGACGAGCAACTCGCCGCGCTGCTGGCCGGCGGCTGACGGAGCCGCTCCCGGCCCGGGGCCGGCCGGCTCAGCCGGCGGGCAGCCGCAGACGCCCGGCCGCCAGCCCCGCCCGCACCTCGCGCACGCCCGGTGCGCTCGAACCCGGCAGCAGGTCGTAGGGCTCGGCGGGGGCCTGGACGGACACCCGCGCGGCCCCGGCGAGCCGGTAGGGCCGGTGCTCCAGCAGCCCGCCCAGGTGCCGGCGCAGCCGGGAGAGTTCGGCCCGCACCGTCACCGTACGGCTGCGGTCGCCGAACAGCGCCTGGGCCAGCCCGGCCGCGGTCAGGCCGTCCCGGTGGACGGCGAGCAGCAGCAGCAGTTCGACGTGCCGGGGGCTGGGCGTGTACGACCAGCTGCCGGCGGCGCCGGAGACCCGGAGCGCGGGGCGGTCGGCGTGCGTGAGGTCGAGGTGGATCCGGGCGCCGTCGGCCGGTTCGGCGAGTTCGGCCTCCGCGGTGGCCGGGTCGGCGACCGGGCGCACCAGCCAGCCGTCGGCCAGCGGTTCGACCGCGCACTCGCCGAGGCCGGGCAGCCGGTGCAGGGTGCCGGTGCCCCAGCCGTCGGCGGGCAGCCGCAGCCGTGGCAGGTCGGGCAGTCCGGTGGCGGCGGCGGTCCAGCCGGCACCGTCCACCACCAGCGCCGGCCCGGTGAACCCGGCCAGCAGCGGGGCCGCGACGGTGCGCAGCCGGTGCAGCGACTCCAGGTGCCGGGCGCGCAGTTCGGTCTCGGCCAACCTGGCCGCCGTGATGGTGAGCTGGAGCAGGTACGGGGCGCCGCTGTGGGCCGGGCCGCTGAGGTCGATCACGCCGGCGAGCCGGCCGGTGCGCGGGTCGCGGACCGGGGCGGCGACGCAGGTCCAGGCATGGTGGCTGCGCAGGTAGTGCTCGGCGGAGTGGACCTCGGTGGCGCGGCCGGTCCGGACGGCCAGCCCGATGCCGTTGGTGCCCACCTCGTCCTCGGCCCAGCGGGCGCCGTGGCCGAAGCCGATGCTGTCGGCGCTGCGCAGCAGCGGGCGGCTGCCCTCCAGCCAGAGCACGTGGCCCTCGGCGTCGGCGATGGCCATCAGCAGCGGGGTGCCGCCGTCCGGTGGGAGCAGCGAGGAGCGGAGCACCGGGAGCACCTGGTCGAGCCCGATGTCGCGGCGGCGGTGCTCGAGTTCGGCGGCGCCGATCCGGCGGGCGTTGCGGCCGCGGTCCGGGTCGAGGCCGAGCCGGCGCAGCCGGGCCCAGGAGTCGCCGATCTCGGGGCGCTGGGCGTCCACCGCGGGCCCGTCCGCGGGTCCGTCGTCGGGGAGTTCACCGCTCATGGCGCGGTCGTACGCGCGGGGGAGGGAGGCGGTGCCGCCCTGGGCGCGGCGGCCGCGGGTGGGCCGATGGCTCCGGTGCACTTCGTCCCCCTGATCGAGCCGCAGTCGTTGGCACACAGGGTACGACCGACTGGCCGGGACATGCCGAGTGCGGGTGAACGGCCGTGCGGGGCCGGGGTGATCGGGCACACTGGTCGGTTCGCCGCCGGGCGGCCGGCGGTCCGCCGGGGGCCCCTTGTGCCGGGCCGCCGGGCGGGGAGAGCATGTGGGCGGGGGCGAGGGGGCCCGCTCGCCCGGCTCACGATTTCCCGTGGCAGTACGGAGGGACGCGCCATGCCGTACCGGCTCGATGTCACCCAGGGGGACTGGCCCGCGGCGGAGCTGGGCAAGGGGGTGGAGGGGATCCTGGCGGAGAGCCAGGTGCTCACCCTGGCGACGGCCGGCCACGAGCGGGGGCCGCACGCCAACCTCGCGTTCTTCGCCCACGACCAGGACCTGGTGCTGTACTTCGTGAGCGAGCGCTCGACCCGGCACAGCCTGCACCTGGCGGAGGAGGCGAGGGCGGCGGCGACCGTCTTCCTGCCGCCGCCGGCCTTCGGCGAGCAGCTGCGCGGGGTACAGCTGAGCGGCAGCGCGGGGGAGGCCTGGGGGCTGCACGCCGAGGCGGCCTTCGCCGCGTACCAGGCGCGCTTCCCCTCCTTCGGGCAGGACCCGCAGGTCCGGTCCCGGTTCCTGGCGGGCCGGGGCGCGGCGGCGCTCTACCGCTTCCAGGTCGAGGAGCTGACGGCGGTCGACGAGCCGCACTTCGGCCGCCGCAACTACCTACGGGCCCGCGTCCTGCGCTGACCCGGGCGGATCCCGCCGCCGGGGGTGGTCCTGCGGAACGGGGCGCGGCCCTTCCCCCCGGGTCAACGGGGTGGAAGGGCCGCGCTTACGAGAGAGGCCGTCGGGTACTCAGCTGAGTTGGGTGAAGTTCGGCCGGTCGGTGTCGAGAGCGGCGACGGTGGCAGGCGACAGTGCGGAGTTCCAGGTCTGGACATCGCTGATCTGGCCAGGGAAGTAGTCGCCGGTCCGGGAACTGCCGATGGTCAGGGGTCCGGTGGACGTCAGGGGACTGGGGTTGGTGCCGATGGCGACGAGGGTGCCGTCGATGTAGAGCTTCATGGCCTTGCTGGTGACGTCGTAGGTGGCGACCAGGTGGGTCCACCTGTTGAGCTGGGGCGGGTTCGGCGCGGCAGCCGCCGCGAAGGACCCAGGTGCGGCCACGTCGCTGTCCGGGCTGACGAAGGCCCAGCTGCCGTACGCCTTGGAGTACTGCAGGTAAAAGGTGCTGACGTTGGTGCCGGACTGGCCCACCACGGTGGCGTAGTTGCCCGCATCGGTGAGGTAGGCCCAGGCGGAGACGGTGTAGCTCGTTGTGGTGGTGAGCACCGGACCGGCGGTCCTGGCGGTGGAGGGGCTCTTGCCGTCGAGGCCGAGGACCTTGTTGGTACGGCCCGCCGTGATGGCGGCCGCGCCGGTGAGGGTGAGGCTGTTGGCAGGTCGGACTGAGTCGGCGGTGTCGGTCAGCGTCCAGCGGTCGGCCGGCTGGTGGACGGCGCCCATGGCGACGGGAGCGCCGAACCGGGCCAGGCCGCCGGTGGGCGGGGCGCCGGGAAGACGGGTGATTTCACCGCCGGTCGTGGTGTAGAGATCGGGGTAGCCGTCCGCGTCGATGTCGCCGGGGGAGGCGATGGTGGTGGCCTGGTTGCCGCCGCCGATCGCCAGGATGTTCTGCTGGGCGGGCTGACCGGTGCCGTCGGCCGTGGTGGTCCACTTCTGGTTGCCCTCGCCGTTGCAGCCCCAGATGACGAGCCTGTTGCCCTGGGTGTTGGAGGCGAACGGGTCGTCGAGGCAGCGGCCGGAACCGGAGTTCTTCAGGCTGCCGGGAGTGGGACCAGCCTCCCACTGCTGGGTGCCGGAACCGTTGCAGTCCCAGATCTGTGCGGCGGCACCGTCGGTGCCACCGCCGGCGTCCAGGCACTTTCCGTTGATGCGGACGGTCCGGTCGGTGCCGAAGGTCACCTTCTGGGCGCCGGTGCCGTTGCAGTTCCAGAGCTGGATGGGGGTGCCGTTGGCGCTGCCGCTGTTGGTGCCGTCCAGGCACATGGTCTGACCGGCGGCGTTGCGAACACCGGAGATCAGGGGGGTGGAGCCGGGGGCGGTGATGGTCGTGGTGGGGATGCCGTTCGTGAAGGTGAGGGGGTAGCTGGTGACGGCTCCGGTGGAGTTGTCGCGGGCCCACAGGGTCGGCGTCCCGCCCACCGTGCCGGGCGCGATCACGGTGAAGTTCGACCAGTCACCGGTGCCGATCCGCACGCCGGTGCCGAGGAAGCACCCGTCGCGGAAGGTGCCGGGGTAGTACCAGAGCTCCTTGTTGTCGACGGTGATGAGGTCACTGGGGGTCTTGGACTGGGCGAGGGCGCCGGTCGCGAGGATCTGGGTGACCCGGTTCCAGGTGCCGTCGGAGCCCTTGGCGGGGCAGCTCCCGACGTTCCTGATGTTGCTGTAGCCGCCGTTGGTGAAGTGCCCCGGGACACCGGCCACGCCGTCGATCAGTACGCTGCCGTCGTTGGGGTAGAGCCAGAGTTCGTGGTTGGTCTTGTTGAACGCGAACAGGTCGTCCATGGTCGAGCTCACCGACCCACGGTGGGCGATGAGGAAGTCCGACCACTTGGCCGCTCCGGGACTCTGCGCGGGCGTCGAGGCGATGGTCGGTGCACTGCCGGGGTCGGTGCCACCGGGGATCAGCAGGAGGTTCCCGTCCGTGCTGGTCGCGGCGAGGTCGGGCGACCCGTCGCCGGTGAGGTCACCGGGGGCGGTGGTGGCGGTGGGGTTCCAGGGAGCGAAGAAGGAGTACTGGCCGACAGTGGCTCGGGTGTTGCCGGCCTTGTCGACGGCACGGACGAACAAGGTGTGGGCGCCCCAGAGGTTGCTCGGGACGTCGATCGGCACGGCGGCCGTGGCGTTGCCGCCGCCGGTGGCGGTCGCCGTGACGGAGTGGGCGCCGACGGCGGGGATGTCGGCGTCGAGCGAGTACTCGAAGCGGTCGATCCCGCTGCTGATGCAGGCGGCGTGCGTGCAGCCGCCGGGGGTCGGGTCGTTGGCCGTGACGGTGACCTTGGCCCCGGTGTCGCCGGCGTGGCCGGTGGGAGCCTTGGTGCCGCCGATCGGGGGGAAGGCGGCGTTCTCGGTGAAGGCGGGGACGCTCGGGGCGGTCAGGTCGACCTTGAAGTAGCAGAACCGGGAGAAGCCGCTGTTGAGGGTGCCGTCGTTGGCCCAGGTGTTCCAGCCGTACTGGTGGCCGTCGCTGACCGGGCCGCCGATGTTGGTGTAGACGGTGCCGCCGTTGGCGACCCAGGTGCTGACGGGCCAGGAGGCGTCGGCCGAACCGCCGCTTCCGTTGTCCACCATGTCGTCCCACACGTGGTAGCCGGCGCGCAGGTTGACGCCGCTCATCTTGGTGCTGAGATGGGCGTTGAGGGTGATGTTGGATGCGCCGCCCGTGGTGCCGGAGTCCCCGATCCAGCCGGGGGCGCCGTCACAGCCGTTGCCGTCCGGGTTGTGCGGGGCAGGGGTGACGCCGAGGCCATCGGGCACCTCGGGAGCGATGTCGAACACGGTGATCACGTACGGGTTCGGGTTGAACCGCATGAAGTCGTTGTTGCCGCTGGACTTCGTCTCGTTGCCGTAGATGCCGACCGTCCAGGTGGCGCTGTTGCCGACGAGCTTCTGCATCTGGCCGGTGACGTCGAAGACGACGTCGTGGTTGCCGCAGTGGTTGGAGATGTTGGAGCTCTTCGGGTACTGGGTGCCGCCGAGCCAGCCGTCCCCGGCGACCGAGGGCCGGTGGAGGTTCCAGGTGACGTCCGACGCGAGCGCACTGACCGTGGCCAGGGACACCGCGGCCGAGTGGTTGCAGTCGAAGGAGGCGCCGTAGCTCTCGGTGATGTGGAACTCGGATCGGGAGACCACCATGTCGCCGGTGAGATTGCCGGTGTTGAGCTCGAAGAACGACTGGTACAGGCCCTGGCAGTCGTCCCAGTGCTGGTAGCCGACACCTTGGCCGTTGTCCTGGGCGACGTCGTAGGCTCGCTGGCCGGGGCAGCCCTCCTTCACGGTGGCGAAGTGGTTGGTGCCGGTGGTGATCGGGTTGACGGACGGATCGATGTAGAGCGGCCACACGGTGTCCGGTCCGGTCAGCAGGCCGGCGTCGGGCGTGAGCGTGAGGGTGCCGGCCTCCGCCGTGACGGCGATCGGCTTCACCTTGGCGCCGGTCCCGGGCTCACGTTCGGTGGAGCTCGACGTGGGCTCGGCGGATGCATTCCCCGCAGCGGGCGCCGATCCCCGCACGGCGGCCTTCGCCTTCGGGGCCGCCATGCGGGCGGTCGCGCTGTCGCTGCCGGTGGAGGAGTCCCACATGACGGGAGCAGGCGCGGCGAAGGCCGTACTGCCGTCGGCGGACCGCGCGGTCAGCGTGTCGTCCTGGCCGGCGGCCAGTGTCAGGCCGGTGCTGGTGCTGGTCGCGAGCTGGAGCGAGCGGAGCTGCGGGTTCGCGGCGGCGGCCGCGTCGCGGACGACCAGCACCTCGCGCAGGCCGCCCTGGTCGGTCGCGATGACCCTGAGGTCGACCCCGGGCAGCACTGCGCTGTAGGTGGCGCTGTCGCCGGAGAAGCTCGGAGCG
The DNA here is from genome assembly GCF_040304075.1 of Kitasatospora sp. NPDC094015. Classification (NCBI taxonomy): domain Bacteria; kingdom Bacillati; phylum Actinomycetota; class Actinomycetes; order Kitasatosporales; family Streptomycetaceae; genus Kitasatospora; species Kitasatospora sp. NPDC094015. The sequence goes on along the minus strand of NZ_JBEOUL010000012.1, from coordinate 15,748 downwards.
GGCAGCGCGACCGGGAAGGTGAGCGAGAGCCTGCGGCCCTTGGCGTCCGTCAGGGTGGCGAGCGGCCCGGTGCCGCCGCCGGAGAGGGCCAGCCCGGACGGGGTGGCTTTGGGGGAGAGCGTGCCGTCGCCGTTCCTGGCGAGCGTGGCGTCCACACTGGTCCAGGCGCCGTTCCTCTTCACCCGGGTCGGGAGGATGTGAGTGGTGAGGCTGAAGGTGCCGTCGGCGTTGGCCACGGTCTGCGAGGTCTCGGTGGTCAACTCCTCGACCGTGACCGGCTTGCCGGACGCGGCCGCCGCCGTGCGAGCGGCAGACATCGGGCCGACCGGTGCGGCAGCGGGTGCACCGGCTGCCTCGGTTGCCGGTGCGGCGGCCATCAGGAGCCCGGCCAGCGCGAGCGAGGCGGCCAGTTGCATGCCTGGTGTTCTGCGGCCTCGCCGACTGGCGCGGCTACGGGCCTGGGCGGTTTCCCCCACGAGATATCCCTTTCCGGAAGGAGCACGGCGTTATTCGCAGCCCCGGTGACGGAGGTCACACGAACTTCCGTCGGAGCTGACGAAGTGTCGGATTTGAAGCTCATTTGTCGGCCTTCGTCCTGCAGCGATTGCACAGATCGGAGAATCTGTGATGGATACTCAGGAGGCTTGTCAGGAAAGGCTATTGCTGCTGTCGGTGCGTGGCAATACGGTTCTCGCTGACCATGGTCGGGGGTGGCTTCTGGATGGACGCGCCCGGCATTCGTCCACTTCCTGAGTGAGGGTCAGTTTTGCGCGACAGGTATCACACATTCCTACGGGCCCGGCGCCGGTCCTGGCGCAGACGGGGAACGGTCGCGCTCGCGGCCTTCACCGCCTTCTCCCTGACCGTGCCGGTGGCTGCCGCCGCCGAGGTCGTCATCGGTCCGTTCCAAGCCATCGACCGCAGCTGGGCGGCCGACCCGCTCCCCGAGTCGCCGAAGGTTCCCGGCCACCCCGCCGACGGGCGCAGCTCCCTGCCTTCGCAGGTGCCGGTCGGCGCTCGCGAACTCAAGCCGCGCCCCGTCGTGCCCGCTACCTGGCCGAAGGGTTCCGCCACCAAGGTCGAGCTCGGGTCGTCGGCGAAGTCGTCGCCGGTTTCCCTGCAGGTGCTCTCCCCGGTCGGTCCACTGGCGCCGTCCGCCGGTGCACAGGGTGCATCGGCGTCGTCGGTGAACGTGCAGGTCGCCGACCGGAACCAGGCCAAGTCCGCCGATGTCGACGGGTTGCTGGTCGGCCTCGGCCGCGCCGACGGCGGACCGGGCGCCGACAACGTCGCGGTCTCCCTCGACTACAGCTCCATCGAGCAGGCGTACGGCGGAGGGTGGGCGTCCCGCCTGCACCTGGTCCGGATGCCGTCCTGTGCGCTCACCACCCCCGAGGTGGCGGCGTGCCGGGTGCAGCAGCCGATGGAGTTCACCAACGACCCGCTGACCCGCAGGATCACCGGCACCGTCGCGCTGACCGGGACGGCCCCCCGGGCCAGGTCGGCCTTGGCCGCGCCGAGGGCGCCCGCGGCGGCTCCCGGTGGCACGGCGGTCGCCGCGGTGGCCGGTACCGGCGGCTCGCAGGGCGACTACACGGCCACGTCGCTGTCCGCGGCGGGTGCCTGGTCGGCCTCGGCGGCCGGATCGTTCACGTACAGCTACCCGGTGACGGCTCCACCGTCACTCGCCGGGGATGGCCCGACCGTCAGCCTGTCGTACGACTCGCAGTCGATCGACGGCGAGACCTCGGCGCGCAACTCGCAGTCCTCCTGGATCGGTGACGGCTGGTCCTACAGCCCGGGATTCATCGAGCGGTCCTACAAGCCCTGTGCGAACTCCGGCATCAAGGACTCGGGGGACGAGTGCTGGGCCGGCTGGAACGCGACCCTCTCGCTCGGTTCCCACAGCGGGCAGCTGGTCCGGGACGGTGCGGGCGTCTACCACCTGCAGACGGACGACGGTACGAAGATCGAGCGGCTGACGGGCGCTTCCAACGGGCTGTGGGACGGCGAGTACTTCAAGGTCACCACGACCGACGGTACCTCGTACTACCTCGGCCTCAACCACGCGCCCGGCACCACGTCGGACAGTGCCACCAACAGCGCCTGGGGCGTGCCGGTCTACCACCCCAACAGCGGTGACCCGTGCTACTCCGCCGCCAAGGGCAGTGCGTCGCAGTGCGACAAGCAGCCCGGCTACCGGTTCAACCTCGACTTCATCGTCGACCCGAACGGCAACGTCCAGCGCTACGACTGGGCCAACGAGTCCAACTACTACAACATGGGTTACGGACAGGTCGTTCAGTCCGGCGCCGGCGGCACCCTGACCGCGTACACCCGCGGCGGCTACCTCACCCAGATCTCATACGGCTACCAGCTCGCCGACGCCGTCGCCGGCCGGGAGCCCTCCGCGAAGGTCGTCTTCAACACCGCTCAGCGCTGCACCGCATCCGATGCGGTCTGCCAGTACGGGAACCTGTCGAAGGCCACCGCCACCAACTGGCAGGACAGCCCGTACGACCTGAACTGCCCCTCCACGTACAAGACCTCCGGCACCGGCGACGACGTCTGCCAGGTTGCGGCGCCGACCTTCTGGTCGACCTACCGGCTCAAGTCCATCGACACCAGGATCCGCACCGGGGCCGGCTGGCAGGACGTCGACACCTACGACCTCACCCACGTCTTCTCGGACGCGGGCGGCACGATGGACCCCGTCACCGGCAAGACCCAGGACCCCAAGAACGTCGGCGCCCTGCAGGCGGTGATGTGGCTGCAGTCGGTCCGGCACACCGGCAAGGACACCACGGCAGGCGGAGCCGACAGCATCGCCCTCGACCCGGTCACCTTCACCGGCATCGAGATGGACAACCGGGTCGACGGCCTCACCCCGGCCGCCCCGCCGCTGTACCACCCGCGGATCTCCAGCGTCCAGACCGAGACGGGCGCCTCCATCGCGGTCACCTACCGCGACCCCGAGTGCTCCCGGGTCAAGGGCACCATGCCGGCCTCCGCCGACAGCAACACCATGGCGTGCTACCCGGTCTACTGGAACACGCCGGGGGCCAAGGACCCGATCGCGGACTGGTTCAACAAGACCCTGGTGACCCAGATCACCTCGAGCGACCGGACCAAGGCCGGGTCTCCCGCGCAGGTCGTGAAGTACGACTACAGCGGTGGCACGGCCTGGCACCGCGACGACTCCGAACTCACCGACGACAAGTACCGCACCTGGAACGACTTCCGCGGCTACCGCACCGTCACGACGACCTCCGGCTCGGCGCCCGATCCGGTCACCCAGAGCACGGTCTCGTATCTGCGCGGCATGGACGGTGACTTCAAGGCTGACGGCGCCCGGCGCAGCGTCAAGCTGGCGAACTCCCTCGGAGAGCAGATCACCGACAGCCCCTGGCTGGCGGGGGCGGCGCAGGAGAGCGCGTCCTACACGCAGGCCGGCGGAAGCGTCACCGGCAAGTCCCTGATCGACGAGCCCACGGTCGTGCCGGTCACCAGCACACCGCGCACCGCGTGGACCTCGGAAGTGCCCGCCCCGGCACACCTGTCGACCCTGCCGGACCTGATCGCGCACCGGGCCGAGTCCGCGTCGGCACGCTCGCTCGGCCTGCTGTCGGACGGCGTCACCTGGCGCACGACCCAGGACCGGACCTCCTTCGACGGCCTGGGGCGAGTGTCGCAGGTCGACAGCAAGGGAGATGTCACGGTCCCTTCGCAGGAGACCTGTACCACCACCAAGTACGCGGCCGCTCCGGCCGGCAACCCCATGATGCTCGGCTACCCGAGCGAGATCGTCACGGTCGCCGGCCCGTGCACCACATCAGCCGGTAGCACCACGACGATCAACGACAGCCGCGTCTTCTACGACGGCGACGGCACGGTCACCAACCCGGGGACCCCGGGCACGCTCGGCCAGAACGGCACGACGCTCGGCCTGGCGACCTCGAACCAGATCCTGACGGGCTACGACGGTTCCGGTGCACCGCAGTTCCAGACGACCGGCGCGGTGGCCTACGACGGTTACGGCCGGGTGGTGAAGAGCCTGGATCTCGGTGGTCTGGCGACCACCACCACGTACTCGCCGGTGACCTCGGTCCTGCCGACCTCGTTCTCGACCACCAACCCGATGGGGTGGACAGCCAGCAGCACCATCGCGCCCGCCCGGGGCCTGGTGACCAAGGCGGTCGATGCCAACGGCAAGGTGACCGAGTCGACCTACGACACGCTGGGCCGCCGTGCGGCGGTCTGGACCCCCGGCCGGGACAAGGCGACCCAGAGTCCGGACCGCAAGTTCAGCTACTCGGTGCACGGCGCGGGCGACAACCCCGATCCGACCACCGTCACCACCCAGACGCTCCTGGAAGGTGGCCTGTACAACACGGCGGTCACCCTCTACGACGGATTCCTGCAGGCCCGCCAGGGCCAGTCGACCCGGCCCGACAACGGTGCCGGGCGGTTGATCTCCTCCAGCTTCTACGACTCGCACGGCTGGAACGTCCGCAGCATCGCTCCGTACGTCGACACGACGACCGCACCGGGCACCACCCTGTGGGCCGAGACCAACCAGACCGGACCCTCTGTCACCCAGACCGGCTACGACGGGCAGGGCCGGGCTGTGACCGGCGCGCTCCGGTCGTTCGCCGACGTCCTCTGGCAGTCCGCGACCACCTACAAGGGCGTGGACCGGGTCGACACCACTCCGCCCGAGGGCGGGACCGCCACGACCACGTACGTCGACGCGCTCGGGCGGACCACGTCCACGGTCGCCCGTGATTCCACTCCCGACCGGCAGTTGCCCGGCGGGACGACGATCACCGCCGGGACGTCCGTGCTGTCCAGGAGCGTCCGGCTGTCGATGCAGGCGGACGGCAACCTGGTCCTGAACGGCATCGCCGACGGCAAGGCGCTCTGGTCCACCAGCACCGCCGGCCACCCGGGTGCGAGCGCCAAGGTCACGGCCGACGGCAACCTCGTCGTCCTCGACACCAACGGCACCACGCAGCTCTGGTCCAGCAACTCCGGCACCCACACCGGCGGCTATCTCAAGGTCCAGGGTGACGCCAACCTCGCCCTGTACGACGCGGCCAACACCAAGGTCTGGGCGAGCAACACCGCCAACTCCGCAGCTGCGGCCGACATCACCACCATGTACACCTACACCCCCGGCAGTCAGCTCGACACCGTCAAGGACAACGCCGGGAACACCTGGTCCTACGGCTACGACCTGCAGGGCCAACTCACCTCCAAGACCGACCCCGACAGCGGCCTGTCCCGGACGACCTACGACCGGTACGGCCGCGTCGCCACTACCACCGATGCCCGCAACCAGAGCCTCGCCTTCAGCTACGATCTGGCGGGCCGACGGGTCGGCGAGTACTCCGGCACGGGCACGACCGACTCGAGCAAGCTCCTGGCCGAGTGGAGCTACGACCAGAAGTACAAGGGCCTGATCGACAGCAGCACCCGCTACGTCGGCGGGAAGACCGGGAGCGCCTACACCAAGACGGTCGACTCCTACAACGCCAACTACCAGCCCACCAGCGTCACCACCACCATTCCGGTGGACGAGGGCAAGCTGGCCGGCAGCTACACCGCCAAGACCGACTACACCAAGGACGTCGGCTGGCTCGGATCCACCACCTACGGCAGCGAAGGCGGTCTGCCCGCCGAGACGGTCGGCTACGGCTACAACGCCCAAGGTCTCCTGATCGGTGCGGGATCCGATAGCACCAAGTACGCGGGCCCGGTCGCCTACAGCCCGCTCGGGCAGGTGCTGCAGACCACCGTCGGCATGCCCGGCAAGCAGCTGCGCACCAACCGGACCTACGACCAGGCGACCGGCCGACTCGCCACCAACAAGGTCACCCTCCAGACCAACACCGCGAACCCCATCTCCAACCTCACCTACGGCTACGACCAGGCCGGCAACCCCACCACCATCACCGACACCCAGTCCAGCGGCGGCACCGACCGCACCACGGACACCCAATGCTTCGGCTACGACGCCCAGAACCGTCTGACCACCGCCTGGACCGACAGCAACGGCATCACCGCCGTGACCGCGGGGCAGTTGGCCCGGTGTGTCACCACCCGGCCGACGGCGGCCTCCATCGGTGGGCCCGCTCCGTACTGGCTGGACTGGCAGTACAACCAGCTCGGTGACCGGAACCAGCAGGTCCAGCACGACATCACCGGCAATGCCGCCAAGAACACCACCCAGAGCAGCACCTATCCCGGCGCGGGAACCGCGGTCGCGGCCCAGCCCAACACCGCCACCTCCATCACCACCACCAATCCGACCACCGGCACCACCACCCTCACCCCCCACTACGACCCCGCCGGCAACACCACCGGCCGCGACACCACCGGCAGCAAGACCGGCAGCCAGGCCTTCACGTACAACGAGGAGGGCCGCACCGACACCGTCACCACCAACGGCGCGCCCACCAAGTACATCTACGACGCCGACGGTGGCCTGCTCGTCCAGCGCGGGCCCGCCAGCGGGTCCAACGTCCTGTACCTCTTCGGTGGGGCGGAACAGCTCACCCTCAACAACACCACCAAGGTGGTCACCGGGCAGCGCTACTACTCCTCGCCCGACGGCACGGCCATCGTCCGCTCCAGCAACGGCACAGTCAGCTACCAGCCGACCACCGCCCAGGGCACGGCCCAGCTGCAGGTCGACGGCAGCACGCTTGCCATCACGAGGCGGAACTTCGATCCCTACGGCAACGTCCGCGGCACACCGCCCAACGCCTGGGCCGACAACCACGGCTACTTGGGCCGACCCACGGACGCCACGACCGGGCTCAGCCTTCTCGGGGCGCGCAACTACGACCCGGCGATCGGCCGCTTCCTCACCGTCGACCCCGTCTTCGAAGCGGGCGACCCCGACCAGATGGGCGGCTACGCCTACGCCGCCAACAACCCCGTCTCCGGCAGCGACCCGACCGGCCTGATCGCCAACCGCCTCGACAAGAGCGGCGGCGACGCACCCCCGCCGCAGGGTGACTTTCGTGATGCGATCGGCGGCATTGTCGATGAGCTCGCCTCGCTCGACAACAGCGCAACCGAGTTCATCAATCCCGGTCTGGCGCCGTTCAAGAAGAAGTTCACCTCCTTCATCTCCGACACGGTCTCGAAGCACCTGAAGGTCAGGAAGAATACTTCACAGTACGAAGCTGGGAAGGTTCTTGTTGAAGCATCGACGCTCGTGGTCAGCCCCGAGGTCGAGGTTGAAGGCGGGCTCAGCGTATTCGCCCGACGAGTGGTCGCGAAGATCGGGTCGAAGTTCAGAGGACTGCTGACCAAGGCCGCGGAGGACGGCGGAGAAGCGGCGACCAAGGCGTTCGACGATTCTCTGCGCCTCGGAAAGACCGACAAGCCGGCCACGCCCAAGGGGGATGACCCCCACCCGCCGTCCGATCCCTCCCCGCCGGCCGAGCCCGCGGCCGAGCCGTCGAGTCCGGGCGAAGGAGCAGGCGGCGGCGGTCATGAGCCGGAACCGGCCACCTGCAGCTTCACGCCGGACACCCCCGTGCTCATGGCGGACGGGACGGCGAAGCCGATCGGCGACCTGTCGGAAGGCGACCAGGTCGAGGCAGCGGACCAGAGCCACGTCGAGAACCAGGCCGCCCAGACCGTCACTGCCAAGCTGGTCCACACGGACGAGGACCTGGTCGATGTCACAACCAAGGACGCGTCAGGTGCCGAATCCACTCTCCACACCACCGCACGCCACCCCTTCTGGGACGAAACCACAGGCTCGTGGACGCCGGCGTCGGACCTCGTCGCCGGTCACAGCCTGCGGAGCGCCGACGGGACTCAGGTCGAGATCACCTCGGTGCTTGCAATCCACGGTACCAAGGCGATGTACAACCTCACGGTCGCCAACTACCACACGTACTATGTGCTGGCGGGGACCACGCCGGTGCTGGTGCATAATGAGTGTGGCCCCAGTGAACTGGATGCAATTGGCGCAAGGGGCAGAGCCGAAGAACTCCAGGGCATGCGAACTGACTATCCGCATGCGGATCAAAAGGGCACCACGGCAGTGATCGGTGTCTTTAATACCGAAACGAAGACCTGGGTGAACCGAATTGCCTTCGAAGGTTCGGGTGGCATGCCCTCTAACTGGATCCTCCGTCCGGGGGAGGAGTTCGTGCCGGGGCGAGGGCACGCGGAGGAAACAATTCTGGATAACCTTGGGCCAAATGAGATAGTTGGCTACGGAGGAACGTCCCGCAATATTTGCTGGGATATTTGCTATGGCCGTCTGGACTCAAGGAATCTAGTGTTTGGTGGCGCTGGATATCGCGGCGGCAACGCAGATAAGTCGCCGTTTACACTATTCTGGTCTGAAGGGTGGTAGCAATGAGGCGAGTCAGACATGAGAGTGCCGAAGGGTTCGCGCGCGGCGATCGCCTGATCCTCTCCGCCGAGCCAGTTGACACGTATGTATCTTCCACGACCGCCACTCGTGTCTTCATTGAGTGGCCGTGGCGCGAGATCGACGACGAGTCGAAGAATCGTTGGGATGGAACGGTTGGATTCTCGCGCGATCCTAACCACTGGGATTGGCGCAATACTCCGTGGAGAGTGGAGCCCGACCCGTCCGAGCTTTCGGCTGGGGAGACTTGCATGCTGGGAATCCCACCAACCGAGGTTCAAGTGGTCGCCATCGACCAGTACGATCCGCCTGCTGATTTCGGATGGACGCCTCGGCCGACATGGGCACTCGGGGTTTGTCCTGTTTCCGATCTCTCGGATGAGGAAGCCGGATATGTCCTCTACTTGCACTCGGGAGAGCCAATCGTCATCGACCCGGCTTAGCCACTGCCGGACCGAGTTGTGATCTGCGAGAATTAGAGGATCCCATGGAGTGGTTCAAGCGACTCCATGGATATCCGCGAAAGCGGCTCGAAGAATTCGATTGAGTTGAAACTCAGGGGCCCTATCGGAAGCGTCTCCGATGGGCCCCTGAGCGTTTGACGGCAGTAGTTGACGGCAACATCATCGGACGGGTGCTGCACAAAGCGGCGAGCCGTCGCTGTCGTCGGGGTCGGTTGCGGCCTCGGAGGGCTTGCCGAGGGTGCGGCTGAGGAGGTCGATGGCGTCGCGCCGGAGGCGGATGTGGGCGTACACCGTCGCGGTCACTCCGATGTGGTCATGGCCCAACAGCTCATTGATGACGATGAGTTCGACGCCCTGCTCCGGGAGCCGAGGATGCAGGCGCGTGACCGGGAGAGGTGTCTACGGCGGCGCATGTCGCGGCGAGAGCTCGACCTCTGAGGGCCGTGCCCGGTGCCGGTGTCAGGCCGTCGTGGTGCGGGTGCGCAGGCGGCGGACGCGGCGGTGGAGGCGTTGGAGGGCGACGAACTCGTGCATCCGGTTGGCCAGGGTGAGGCGGTACTTGACGCGCAGCTGGGCGCCTAGCGGGTCGATCTGGTCGACGCCGATGGCGCGCAGGAGGCGGCCGACGTGCTGCTGGTAGGCCGCGCGGTAGGTGGGGTCGCCGTCCGGGACCGACCAGAAGAACATCGGGATCTCCTCGGTCAGGGAGTTCCGGTCGTAGCTGCGCAGGTGCTCGCGGAAGCGTGGCTCCGGGCGGGCGAGCAGCCACTCGCGGACCAGCTCCATCGAGCGGACCCGGTCGATCAGCCCCCGCGGGTCGGTCTTCTTCTGGGTGATCGACAGGTCGCCGTCCTCGCGCACCCGCCAGTGGTAGACCGGCTCGGAGAGCACGTCCACGCTCTCGGCCAGGTAGTGGTGCGGCACGCTGACCGGCGCGTCCTCGTACAGGATGCCCTCGGGGTAGAGCACGCCGGCGCCGTCGAAGAAGCTGCGCCGGTAGACCTTGTTCCACGCGGTGCGGTCGGTGACCAGGGCGGGGATCTCGGTGACGTGGGTGCGCAGCCGGGTCTCGCGGAACGGCTTGCGGTGGGCGTGCGAGGGCGAGTAGCCGGTGGTGCGCAGGCGCAGGGCGTTGCCGGTGGCGAAGTCCGAGCCGGTGTCGTCCAGGGTGTCGATCATCAGCCGGTAGGCGCCGGCGGGCAGGGTGTCGTCGCTGTCCACGAAGGCCAGGTACTCGCTGCCGGGGTCGAGGTGGCGCCAGCCGGTGTTGCGGGCCGCCCCCAGGCCCTTGTTGGCCTGCCGGACCAGGCGGAAGCGCAGGTCCTTCGCGGCGTACTCCTCGGCGATCGCCGCGCTGCCGTCCGTGGAGCCGTCGTCGACCATGACGCACTCGAAGTCGTCGAAGGCCTGTGCAGCTATCGAGTCGAGGCACTCGGGCAGGTAGCGCTCGACGTTGTAGATCGGGACGACGACGGAGAGTCGAGGGGCCATCGGCTCCGCGAGCCTTTCGATTGCGGGGGCGGTGTGCACGCCTGCGGCGGTCACCGGGAGTGACCGGGCAGATACTAGCGGCATCCGTGATGGCCCGGTCGTCCGGCGGACCACGATGGGGTGAACTCTTGGTGGCCGTCGAACCGGTGGGGCGGGCAGGGGGTTTGGGTAGCGGGAGGGTCGATCCCGCAGGTCCGACCAGGTTGTCTGTACAACTTTTGCCAGGCGGTTCATCTCCGGTCCCCCGGCCGGACGACCTCCCGTCACCTGGCCGCCGGAGCCTGTCCGCATGAGAGTCATCGTGGTAGGAGCAGGCGTGCTCGGCACCATGCACGCCTGGCAGGCCGTCGAGCGCGGCCATGAGGTGGTCCACATCGAGCGCGAGGCCGAGGCCCGCGGCGCCTCGGTGCGCAACTTCGGCCTGGTCTGGGTCAGCGGCCGGGCCGGCGGCGAGGAGCTCGCCACCGCGCTGCGCGCCCGGGAGCTCTGGGAGAAGATCGGCGAGCGCGTCCCCGGACTGCACTTCCGGGCCAACGGCTCACTCACCCTGGTCCGCAGCCAGGAGGAACTGGCCGTCGCCGAAGCGGCGTTGAAGCGCCCGGACGCCGCCGAGCGCGGGTACCGGCTGCTCGGCGCCGACGAGGTCCGGGCCGCCAACCCCGCCCTGCGCGGCGACTTCCTGGGCGGCCTGTGGTGCGAGCGGGACGCCGCGGTGGAACCCCGGCTCGCCCAGCCCGCGCTGCGTGCCGAGCTGGAGGCCTCCGGCCGGTACACCTTCGTGCCCGGCCGCGAGGTCCGCGAGGTGGTCGGCTCCAGCGCCGTGCGCGACGACCACGGGCAGCTGCACGAGGGCGACCTGGTGATCCTGTGCACCGGCGCCTGGCTCGGCGGCCTGGTCCGCGAACTCGCCCCCCAGCTGCCGGTCCGCCGGGTGCGGCTGCAGATGATGCAGACCGACCCGCTGGACGAGCCGCTCACCACCTCGGTCGCCGACGGCGACAGCTTCCGCTACTACCCCGCCTTCGCCGGCCCCGAGCTGGAGGCGCTCAAGGCCGCCCACCCGCAGCCGCCGGTCGCCGCCGAGCACAAGATGCAGCTGCTGATGGTCCAGCGCCAGCACGGCGGGCTGACCATCGGCGACACCCACGAGTACGACCAGCCGTTCGGCTTCGACGTGGACGAGGAGCCGTACGAGCACCTCACCGCGGTCGCCGAGGAGCTGCTCGGCCGTCCGCTGCCGCGGATCCGCCGCCGCTGGGCAGGCGTGTACGCGCAGTGCACCGACACCACCCGGGTGGTGCACCGCGAGCAGCTGAGCGACGCCGTCTGGCTGGTCACCGGCCCCGGCGGCCGCGGCATGACCTGCTCCCCGGCGATCGCCGAGACCACCGCACACCTCGCCAACCTGTAAGGGCAACGCACATGAGCAACGACATCCGCCTGGTCGTCCTGGACATGGCCGGCACCACCGTCGCCGACGACGGCCTGGTCGAGCGGGCCTTCGACGCCGCCGCGGCCGCGCTCGGCGTCGAGGCCGGCACCCCGGACCACGCCCGCATGCTGGACCACGTCCGGGTCACCATGGGCGAGTCCAAGATCTCGGTCTTCCGGCACCTGTTCGGCGAGGAGGCCAAGGCCCAGCAGGCCAACCTGGCCTTCGAAGCCGCCTACCACGACCTGGTCGAGGCCGGTCACTGCGAGGCCCTGCCCGGCGCCGCCGAGGCGATCGAGCAGCTCCGCTCGGCCGGCCGCAAGGTCGTGCTGACCACCGGCTTCTCCCGCTCCACCCAGGACCGCATCCTGGCCGCGCTCGGCTGGCAGGACATCGCCGACCTGACACTCTGCCCCGCCGAGGCCGGCCGCGGCCGCCCCTACCCGGACCTGGCGCTGACCGCGCTGCTGCGCACCGGCACCGACTCGGTCCGCCAGGTCGCGGTGGCCGGCGACACCGGCTACGACATGCTCGCCGGCACCCGCGCCGGCGCCCCGGTGGTGGCCGGCGTGCTCACCGGTGCGCACGGCGAGGAGCGCCTGCGGGCCGACGGGGCCACCCACGTGCTCGCCTCGATCGCCGAGCTGCCGGCCCTGCTGGGCTGACCCGCCCCGGCGCGCCACCCGCCGCCCCGGCCGACCCGCCCGCCCCGGGCCGTCGGCCGGGGCGCGGCCGTTCCCGGCCGGACAACCCCTAGCGTGGGGAGCCGGGGACGAGGCGCTGGAGCGGATGTGGTGGACGGTCAGGAACAGGTGCCCGCCGGGCGGCGGTGGCAGGACGCCCGGGTGCTCTGGGCGTACCTGCGGCTCGGCCGGCCGGTGCGGCCGTGCGACGCGGCCCTGGTGTTCGGCAGCCACGACCTCGGGGTGGCGGACCAGGCGGCGCGGCTGTACCGGGCGGGGATGTTCCCGGTCGCGGTGTTCAGCGGCGGGGCCAACCGGATCCGGCCGCAGGAGTTCCCCGACGGGGAGGCGGTCGGCTTCGCCGCCCGGGCCCGCGCGCTCGGCATGCCCGCCGCGGCCGTCCTGCTGGAGCCGGCCGCCCGCCACACCGGCGAGAACCTCACCCTCTCCCGGGCGGTGCTGGCCGCGGCGGGCGTCCGGGTGCGCTCGCTGATGCTGGTCTCGATGCCGTACATGGAGCGCCGGACCTACGCGACCTGCCGGCTGCGCTGGCCCGAGGTCGAGCCGGTCTGCGCCTCGGTACCGATCGGGCTGGACGCCTACGCGGCCGGCATCGGGGATCGGCGGCTGGTGGTCGAGAAGCTGGTCGGCACCCTGCAGCGGGTGGTCGAGTACCCGCGCCGCGGCTTCGCCGTCGAGCAGCAGGTGCCGGAGCCGGTCCTCGCGGCCTACCGGCGGCTGGTCGCGGGCGGCTTCCGGGGGCAGCTGGCCGGCGACCGGGCGTGACCCGCGGGGCGGCCCGGCGCGGACCGCCGGGCGACCGCAACGTCGCTGTACGGCAAAGGATCTGACTGGTCGTCCGATTGTGTGACGACGGTGCCGTAGGCTCGGCCCCATGGGAGAACGGATACCGCGCTGGGGCTGGTGGGCGCTCGGGATCACCGCCGCACTGGTCTACCTGGCGTCGAACTGGGCCGACGGGGTACCCGAGGACGAGACCGGGGCGGACGCGCTGGGCTGGTACGAGAACACCCCGTGACCGCGCGCGGCGGCGGCCGCATCCCGGCCACCCCGGATTAGCCTGGAGGCGATCTTCAGGCCCGGTGGAGCAGAAGGGAGCGGCCGTGTCCTCGCGCGTCCTGGGGGTGGCCGTCGCTGCGGCGCTGCTGCTCTCCGCCTGTTCCTCGGGATCGTCCCCGACGGCCGGGCCGTCCCCGGCCCCCAGCACCCCGAGCCCCTCGGCGCAGAGCCCCACGCCGACGCCGACCCCCACACCGAGCCCGAGCCCGAGCTCCGCCACCCCGAGCCCGGAGCCGACGGCGACCGCGCCGGCGCAGACCGCCGAGCAGCTCGCCGGGCGCCGGGTCGTCTACTCCTACCCCGGTCTGACCCCGCCCGAGTCGCTGATGCGGACCATCCGGGCCGGCCAGGCCGCCGGGGTGGTGTTCTTCGGCGAGAACGTCTCCAGCCCGGCGCAGCTCAAGGCCGTCGTCGACCAGCTGCGGGAGGCCCAGCGGCAGAGCCCCGTCAAGGAGCCGCTGCTGCTGATGACGGACCAGGAAGGCGGCAAGATCAAGCGGCTGCCCGGGGCGCCGGTGCCCTCCGCCAAGGAGATCGGCCACTCGCCCGACCCGGCCGCCGCGGCGGCCACCGCCGGCACCGGCGCCGGCAAGAACCTCACCGGGCTCGGCCTGAACGTCAACCTCGCCCCGGTCCTCGACGTGTACGACAAGCCGGGCAACTTCATCGACGCCACCGGCCGTTCCTACAGCAGCAACCCGAGGACGGTCGCCACCCTCGGCACCGCCTTCGTCCGGGCCCAGCAGAAGGCCGGGGTGGCGGCCACCGCCAAGCACTTCCCCGGGCTCGGCTCGGCACCCGCGGGCCAGAACACCGACCTCGGGCCGGTCACCCTGCCGCTGTCGCTGACCATGCTGCGCACCGTGGACGAGGTGCCGTACCCGCCCGCGATCGCCGCCGGGGTGGGGCTGGTGATGCTCTCCTGGGCGGTCTACCCGGCGCTGGACCCGAAGAACCCGGCCGGGCTGTCGCCCACCGTGGTCCAGCAGGAGCTGCGCGGCCGGCTCGGCTTCCAGGGCGTCACCATCACCGACGCGATCGAGGCCGGGGCGCTCAACGCGTACGGCAACGCCGGGCAGCGCTCGGTGCTCGCGGCCGCCGCCGGCATGGACCTGCTGCTCTGCTCGGCCCGGGACACCGGCCAGGGTGACCAGGCGGTCGCGGCGCTGGCCGCGGCGCTGGACGCCGGCACCCTGGACCGGCCCGGCTTCACCGCCGCGGCCGACCGGGTCACCGCGCTCCGGGCCGGCCTGCACTGACGCTGCACCGACCCTGCACTGACGCTGCGCCGACCCTGTGCGCCGGCCGCCGCTCGGGGCGACCGGCGCGCAGCGGCGGTCCGGGACCGCCCGGGTCAGTGCAGGGTGCCCGCGTAGCGCTGGGTGAAGCGGGTGCCGTTGCCGCCCGTCACGACGACGTCGTAGCGGCCCTGGTCGAGCGGCCAGCCGAGGGTGGTCCGGCTGTTCGGGGCCAGCCAGACGGTCTGCGCCGTGCCCGCGAAGTCGTTCGGGGCGGCGGTGAGGAAGACCTCGGTGCCGCCGTCGTTGACCAGCTGGAGGGTGAGCGAGGAGCTGCCCGGCGTGGCCGTCACCGAGGGGACGGGGGTGTCGTCCTGGCCGGTCCTGGTGACGGTGCCGGCGAAGCGGCGGACGAAGCCGTCGGGGCCGTGGACGGTGAAGTCGTAGCGGCCGTCGGTGGTGGCGGCGTCCCAGGTGTAGGTCTTGGTGGCGCCCGGGGCGACGGTGAACGGCGTGCCCGCGAACGCGTAGACGATGTTCGGGTAGACCGTGTAAGGGAACGCCACCGTACCGGAGTTGGTCATCGTGCAGGTCACGGTGCCGGTGCTGCGGTCCACCGTGAGGTCCGCCCAGGGACGGTAGGGCAGCCTGCGGTGGGGGCGCTCCCCCTGCTCCTGGGGTGGGAGGGCTTGGGTGCCGGTGGTGGGGAGTTTGACGGCGGGGAGGTTGGTGTTGGCGTCGGCTTTGGCCATGAGGGCGGTGGTGTCGGGGAGGGTGGGGATGGTGTAGTCGGGTTTGGTGAAGTCGAAGCAGCTGGTGAGGTCGCCGCAGATCTGGCGGCGCCAGGTGCTGATGTTGGGTTCCTGGACGCCGGTGACGACTTCGAGGAAGCGTAGGACGCTGGTGTGGTCGAAGACCTGGGAGTTGGTCCAGCCGCCGCGGGACCAGGGGGAGGCGAC
>NZ_JBEOUL010000011.1:0-190131 GCF_040304075.1 Kitasatospora sp. NPDC094015 | reverse complement strand
GAGACCGAGGACGCGACGGACGCGGTGGTGGTCGCCGAGGCCGAGGTGGCCGAGGTCGCCACGGCGGCGCCGCCGCCCAGCATCACGCAGGTCGCGGCAACCGCCAGCGACCGCTTGGTGCGCGTCGTGCGCATGGCCCTGCACCTCCTTCCTGAGGAACCGTCACCCGGGTGGCCGACGCTCGGAAGTACGCCGGGACGGAATCGCCCGGAGCCGGGCTCCTACTGCTGGTTCGACGCGGCCCCCGCAGCGGACTGGGTTCGCATGCAGTTGAATCTTGGATGCTCGGACATCCGGCGACCGGCCGCTCCGGCCACCGAGGCCTGGCGGGCGGTCAGCCCGACCGACCCGGACGCCATTCGGCCCGGGTCGGGCTTTCCGTGGTAGCTTGCTTTGCATGGTAGATGGTTATGCAAGCATGCCGGGCGAGGCCGACGGCCGGGTGGCGAGCCAGCTCCGCAAGGGCGTCCTGGAGTACTGCGTCCTGGCTCTGCTGCGGGACGGCCCTCGCTACGGGGTCGAGCTGCTGGCGGAGCTCGCCCGGGTCGAGGTGATGGCGACCAGCCAAGGCACGATCTACCCCCTGCTGTCCCGGCTCCGCCGGACCGGTCTCGCCGACACCTACCTGCAGGAGTCGGAGAGCGGGCCGCCCCGCCGCTACTACACCCTCACCGACGCCGGACGCGCCGCACTCGCGGAGTTCACCGCCCACTGGCCCGCCTTCCGGGCCGCCGTCGACCACTTCCTCACCCCTGGAGAAACCGCGTGAACGACACCCTGACCCACCCGCTCGTCCGGGCTTTCCTGTCCGCCGTCGAGCAGCGCGTCGTCGCCCTTCCCGAGCAGCAGCGCCGGGAGCTGCTGGCGGACCTGAGCGAGCACATCGAGGTCTCGCTGGCGGAGGCCGGGACGGACCCGTCCGGCAGCGAGGAGGACGCCGTCCGCCGGGTGCTCGGCCTGCTCGGCGCGCCGGCGGACATCGCGGCGGCCGCCCTGGCCGAGGAGCCCGGCGACGGCGCGCCGGTGCCGGCGAGCGGCGGGCACACCGCACTCACCCTGGCCCTGGCCGTGGCGCCGCTGCCGGTCCTGCTCGTCCCCGGCGTCGGCCCGGTGCTCGCCCTGGCCGCCATGGTCACCGCGCTCGTCCGGCTGTGGCGGTCCGCGCAGTGGACCCGGCCCGAGAAGCGGCGCGCGACCCTGCTGCTGCTCTCGCCGCTGCTCACGGTCCCGCTGCTCGTCCTGCTCGGCGCCGTGGCGACCGGTGGCCTGAGCGCGGCCGCGATCCTGGCCGTCGTTGCGCTGGCGCTCGGCCTTCCCGTCGTCGCGACCGTCCTGCTCGGCCGCTCCGCCGCCCGGCTGCGTCGGGCCCACGCACTCTGAACTCCCCTACCGGCCGGTCCCGTTCAAGCGATGGCGGTCGGGCCGCGGCCGGAGGTCAGTGCGCGATCAGCGCCACGTCAGCCCGTTGCGGCACTCTCGTCACAGGCCGGGGAGCAGTCGGACTCCCCGGCTCGGGAGAGGTGCCCGGAGCGGCTCATCGGGTGCCAGGCCGGCAACGGCCGAGCAGGGTCCGTACGGGCCCGCGCAGGTTCGAATCCTGCCCTCTCCGCCCTGCCCGCGCCCTGCCCGCGCCGGGCCGCTGCCTGGCCACCGCCGGACCGCCGCCGGACCGCCGCCGGACCGCTCAGTCGATCAGCACCCCAGGGTTCAGCACCCCGTGGGGGTCGAGCGCGCGCTTCGCGGCCCGCAGCGCCAGCGCGAACGGCTCGGGGCGCTGCCGGTCGTACCCCGGGCGGTGGTCCCGGCCGACGGCGTGGTGGTGGGTGATGGTGCCCCGGTGCCGGTGCAGCACCTCGCCCGCGACCGCCTTGAGGTCGTCCCAGACCTCGACCTCGGACCCCGGACGCCCGGCGGCGAGCACCGTGAAGTAGGGCGCGGCGCCGTCCGGATAGACGTGCGTGAGGCGGCAGTTGACGAACGCCGGGTGGCCGGTGATCCGCTGCGCGGCCGCGCCCAGCTCGGTCCGGACGGCCTCGATCAGCGCGGGCAACCGGTCCCAGGTGGCCGCCGTCTCGAAGGTCTCCACCACCGCCCCCATCCGGGCCAGCGCGTCCCGCTGGTACGGCATCCGCAGGAACGCCGACCGCCAGGCGTCCACGGCCGCGCCCGCCGGGGCCCCGCGCCCGGCGGCCGGCTCGCCGCCGCGTCCGCCGTGCTCGCGGGCCAGCGCGACGGCCTGCGCGAGCCGGTCCTCGACCGGGCCCCAGGCCGACTCGAACCCGAGCACCAGCACCGCCGAACCGTCCTGCGAGGCCCCGGACATGGCGGCCTCCCCCGCGTCCAGCAGGCGGCAGTTGGCGGGTGTCAGGTCCGACTGGGCGACGGCCCGAACCGCCCGCAGCGCGGCGCCGAGGTCGGCGAAGGACAGCGCGGCGGAGGCCCGGTGGCGGGGGCGCTCCTGCAACCGCAGCCAGGCCTCGGTGATCACCCCGAGGATCCCCTCGGAGCCGAGGAAGAGCCGGTCCGGCGAGGGCCCGGCACCGGAGCCCGGCAGCCGCCAGGACTCCCCCGCACCGGCCGGGGTGACCACCCGCAGCGACTGGGTGAAATCGTCGATGTGGGTGCGGCCGGTGGCGTAGTGCCCGCCGGCCCGGGTGGCGAGCCAGCCCCCGAGGGTGGAGAACTCGAAACTCTGCGGGAAGTGGCGCAGCGTCAGGCCGGACGGGCGCAGCTGGTCCTCCAGCGCCGGGCCGAGGACGCCCGCCTGGATCCGGGCCGCGCGGCTCTCCCGGTCGATCTCCAGCACCCGGTCCAGCCGCCCGAGGTCGAGCGAGAGGACCCCCCGGTGCGCGTCGCCGCGGTACTCCACCCCGCCGGTCACCGACGATCCGCCGCCGTACGGCACCACCGCGACGCCGTGCCGGCCGGCCCAGTCGAGGAGGTCGGCCACGTCCTGGTCGCCGGCGGGGTGGGCGACCAGGTCGGGCAGTCGGGCGGTGCGTCCGCGCAGGGCGCGCATCACGTCGCGGTAGGCCTTGCCCATGGCGTGCGCGGCGCGCTGGTGCGGATCGTCGGTGACCAGGTGCGCCAGCGAGCCCGGCACCGTGACGGCCGGGGCCGCGACGGGGAGGTCGCGGACCTGCGGCACCGGCAGCGGCTTGGCGAGGGTGCCGGGGAGCAGGGCGCCGAGCGCCGCGCACCCGGCGTCGTCGAGCTGCGCGTCCGCCCAGCCCCAGCCCCACCAGGAGCGGGCGCGGGCGGCGGACGGGGCACTGGCGGCGTCGGTCCGTGCGTCGGTCCGTGCGTCGGTCATGGTGTGCGGCTCCTCGGCGGGTCGGGAAGCTGAACTTACCTGGCGGTAAATTACCTTAGGGTAAGATGTCCGCCGTGACCACCAGCCAGTCCGGAGCAGGCACCAAGGGCGTCCCGCGCGCCGACCGCGAGCGGCAGATCCTGGCCGCCGCCACCACCGAGTTCGGCCGCCGCGGCTACGAGGGTGCGTCGCTGGCCGCGATCGCCCAGCAGGTCGGCGTGACCAAGACGCTGCTGCACCAGTACTTCGGGTCCAAGCAGGACCTCTACCTCGCCTGCCTGGCACCGGTCGGCGAACGGCTGATCGGCGCGATGCGCACCGCGATGGCGGAGAGCGGATCGCCGCTGGACGCGCCGCTGGCGGTGCTGCGGGCCGTCTTCACCGCCCTGGAGGGCAGCCGCGAGGGCTGGTTCGTGCTGTACGACTCCACCCAACCGCCGGACGGCGAGGCCGCACTGGCCGCCCGTGACTACCGCGCCGCGATCGACCGGCTCGCGGCGGCCGGCTCCGCCGAGGTCCTGCGCGCCGCCGGACCGGCCGGCACCGCCGCCGGGCGGCCGCTCGACGCCCTCGACCCGCTGGACGCGGACGCGCTGAAGTACGCCTGGCGAGGCCTGGTCACCGGCCTGGTGCACTGGTGGATCCGCCACCCGGAGCAGTCACCGGACGCCATGGCGCAGCGCTGCGCCCGCCTGTTCGCCACTGCGGGCAGCGTCTTCGGCCGGCCACCCGCCGACGCCTGAGCGCCCGTCACGGGACCCACGTCGGCGGGGCCGAGATCAGCCGCCCGCAACTTCGCGGGCCGCGAGCCGGCGAGAAGCTGCAACAACCTCCGGTGCACCTCGGCGCCCCCAGCTCCACCCGCTGCGGCTCGCCGGTCGCGTGCAGCGGACCCAGGGCGGCCGACCGGGGACGGCGCGTACACATCCGGCACGTGGCTCCCCGCACCGACCGGCTCGGCTCAGCACAGCCACCGGCGCACCGCCCCGGGACCGCTCGCCGGGTAGGCCGGGCGCCGCTGTGCCACGATGAAAGGGGTGCGCCGACGAAGGGGGTCGCGGACGGGGTCCTGGAGGTCACCATGCAGGTCGAGACACGCCACAACCCGGGATTCGCGGTCGCCCGGTGCCTGCTCGCCGCAGGCGAGACCCTGGTCGGGCAGTCCGGCGCGATGTACCGCTCCGGACCGGACCTGGAGATCGAGGCGATGGCCCAGGGCGGCATGCTGGCCAGCCTCAAACGGGCCGCCCTCGGCGGCAGTTCGCTCTTCCTCACCCGCTACACCGCGCAGTCCGCACCGAGCTGGGTCGACCTGGTGCACCAACTCCCGGGCGACGTGGCCGGTTTCGAGATCACCGCCGACCGCCCGGTGCAGGTCACCCAGGGGAACTGGCTCGGCTGCTCGGCCGAGGTGACCCCGCAGACCAAATGGGCGGGCATGCACAACTTCCTCGGTGGCGAGGGCGGGTTCGTCCTGCGGATGGAGGGCACCGGCACCGTGATCCTCGGCTGCTACGGCGCGCTGGACACCGTCGACCTGGGGCCGGGCGAGCAGCTGACCGTCGCCGCCGGCCACATCGTCAGCTACGACGCCGGTGTCACGCTGGAGGTCCGCCGGATGGCCCGGGGACGGACCATCCGGTCCCTCAAGACCGGCCAGTTCCTGGTCTGCGACCTGACCGGGCCCGGCCGGGTCCTGCTGCAGACCCGCAGCCCCGGCGACATGGTCTCCTACATCCAGGAGAACCTGCCGAAGCCCGCCACCACCGGGACCGACGGCGACCACGACGGCTGAGCACCGGTGAAGGGTTCTCGCGGCCCGGCGGCGGGTAGGGCGTTTCCCAGGGGATGAGCGTCGAGGGGGGATCCGGATGCACCAGAGGGACGTCCCGGACGAGGTCGCGTCGGCGATGGACGGCGTGCTGGGGTCCGCGGACCTCGCCGTCGCCGTGGTCGGGGTGAGCCGCGCCGAGCAGGACGCCGCGGCCGACGAGCTCACGGAGTCACTGGCGGAGCGGGCGCCGGCACTGGTGGCCACCCGGGTCAAGCCGGACGGCCTGACCCAGGACGCGGGGACGGTCCTGGCCGTCGTGCTCGGCTCCAGCAGCGTCACCGCGCTGGCCACCGGGCTCGCGTCCTGGCTGCGCCGCCGCTCGGAGTTCAGGCTGGTGCTCAAGCGGCGCAGACGCAACGGGGAGACGGTCGAGGTGACCCTCCAGGGCCGTCCCGACGAACACACCGAGCGGATGGTCACGGACTTCCTGGAGGGGTGACGCCGGTGCTGGACCCGGCCCGTACGCTCGCCGTCGTCACCGGGGCGCAGGCCTGGCCCCGGCTGAGCTCCTTCGAGGCGGCGCCCGCCTTCGCGAACTCGGCCACCGCCCTGGCCGAGCACCTCGGCCCGGCCGGGTTCGGGCTCCCCCCGGAGAA
The DNA here is from genome assembly GCF_040304075.1 of Kitasatospora sp. NPDC094015. Lineage (NCBI taxonomy): Bacteria > Bacillati > Actinomycetota > Actinomycetes > Kitasatosporales > Streptomycetaceae > Kitasatospora > Kitasatospora sp. NPDC094015. Next base: position 184,388 of record NZ_JBEOUL010000011.1, on the reverse strand, counting down.
CGTCCTCGACCTGTTCGACAAGCCGGACGCCGTCGGGCAGTACGACCGGATCGCCGACTTCCTGGACAACCGCGCCAAGGCGCTCGCCGCACCCCACGGCGAAGGGCTGCTCGTGATGTTCCACTACATCGGGCACGGGGCGTTCTTCGGCACCACGCGCGACTACTGCCTGCTGGTCTCGGACACCCGCAGCCCGATGGAGGCCGACACCAGCCTGCGGGTCGCCTCGCTCGACCGCCTGCTGCGCCTGAAGGTGCCGTCGAGCGCCCGGATGCTCTTCCTGGACTGCTGCTTCGCCGCCGAGGCCGCCCGGATCATGCAGGGCAGCGTCGAACAGCAGGTCAGCACGAAGAGCGAGGAGATCCTGACGAGCGATCCGCTGGACCGCGGGGTCGCGCTGTTCTGCGCCGCCGGTGCCAAGGACCCCGCCCGGCTGGCCGGCCGCGACAGCCACACCCTCTGCAACTGGGCCCTCCTCACCGCCCTGCGCACCGGCGACCCGGCCCACCCCGGCCCGCTGACACTCCGCCAGGTCGCGGGGTTGACGACCGGGGTGCTGGCCGGCCTCGGCCGGCCGGACGTCCCCCGGCCGGAGGTGCACGTGCCCAACCAGGCGGCGGGCGATCTCGCCGCGGTCCGCCTCTTCCCCAACCCGGCGGCCCCGACCGACGGGACGCCGGCGTCCGGGGGCACGCCGCAGCTGCCGGTGTACCGGACGCCGACCGTCGACTTCGAGAAGGAGCTGGCCGCCGCCCTGGCGGACGTGGGCCCAGTCCGTCACTTCCAGCGGCACGGCGCGGGCCGCCCGTCGGGAATGGTCAGCAGCGCGGCGGCCTACCACGGCGTGGACGCCGACGAGATCCTCGCCGTCTGGCAGACCAGGAGAGGCTTCGTCAACCAGGCCGAGAGCCTGATCTTCACCCGGAGCGGCATCCGCGCCAAGGACCGGTCGAAGGAACTCAGCCTGAGCTACGACCTCTTCCCGGGCTGCACCTTCTCGACCGGCTACCGGTTCGAGCCGAGCAGCGCCGCCGGGCGGGTCCCCAGCAGCCACTACTACTGGCTGGAGGTCGAGCACCCCGGCGGGACGTGGCAGAGCCGGTGGATGGAGTACAGAGGAGACATCCAGAACCTCACCAACCTCCTCAAACTCATCCAGCGGCTCAAGTCGTAGCACTCTCCGGCTCGGGCACCGGTCGGGCCCGCGGCGGTGGGCGAGGTCCTTCCTGTCCTCAGTGCACGCAGAACTCGTTGCCCTCCGGGTCCGCCATCACCACCCACGCGCCGGCCGGCTCGTGGACCTCGCGCAGCACGACCGCGCCCAGCGCACGAAGGCGCTCGACCTCGTCCGTCCGCCGGCCCGCGGGGCCGTGCAGGTCGATGTGCAGGCGGTTCTTGCCGGTCTTGCGCTCCGAGGCGGGCACCCGGTTGAAGAGCACCCGGCGCCCTAGGCCGGCCCCGCTCTCCGGGTCGTACGGCTCCTCGGGGTGGCGCACCCCGGCCGCGTCCCGCCAGGCGCGCCGGCCGTGGTGGTCGACGACGAGCTCGGGCGGGATCGCGCCGAGGTCGAGCAGCTTCCCGATCAGGACGCTGTGGTCCTCGACCCGGTAGCCGAGCGCGGCGGCCCAGAAATCGGCCTGGGCGTGCGGGTCGTGCGTGTCGACGACGAGCTTCCAATGCAGTGGGGCTGGATTCATGGTCACCATTTGTAGACGGCGTCACCGACATCGCGGCGCTGCGACCCGCGCCGGCCGGGCGACTGCCTGACGTGCCGTCACGTCACCGTCGGACCGGGGGCTTAGGTTGTGGTCGTCGGCGACGACGGCAGTGACAGCGGCGGGAAAGGCGATGCGATGGGTTACGCGAAGGTCAACGGACTCTCCCTCTACTTCGAGGAGCACGGCGCCGGCAGGCCGCTGGTGCTGCTCCACGGCGGGGTCGGCAGCGGCGAAATGTTCGCCCTCGTGCTGCCTGCGCTGGCCGAGCACCACCGGGTGGTGCTGGTCGACCTCCAGAGCCACGGGCGGACCGCCGACATCGACCGCCCGCTGCGCCCGGAGCTGATGGCGGACGACATCGCCGGGCTGATCGAGCACCTCGGCCTGGGCCAGGCCGATCTCCTGGGCTACTCCGTCGGCGCGGACGTGGCGCTGCGCACCGCGATCCAGCACCCCGGCATGGTGCGCCGGCTGGTGCTGATCTCCACCCCCGCCCGGCGCACCGGCTGGCACCCGGAGGTCCTGGCGGGGATGGACGCGATGAGCGCGGAGAGCGCCGAGACGATGCGGCGGTCACCGCTCCACGAGGTCTACGCCCGGGTCGCCCCGAACCCGGCCGACTGGCCGGTCCTGGTCGGCCGGATCGCCGAGCTGAAGAAGCTGGACTACGACTGGACGGCCGAGATCGCCGCCCTCACCACCCCCACCCTGCTGGTCTTCGGGGACGCCGACGCCGTGCGCCCCGCGCACATGGTGGAGTTCTTCGGCCTGCTCGGCGGTGGCCTGCGGGACGCCGGCTGGGACGGATCAGGACGCCCCGCATCCCGGCTGGCGGTGCTTCCGGGCGCCACCCACTACGACATCCTGACGTCCCCGGGGTTGGCCGGCGCCGTCCTGCCGTTCCTCGACTGAGGGGGCGTCACGCGCCGGGGCCACCGCCCGGTTCAAGGCCGGCCAGCAGGTCCAGGACCTGCTGCCAGCCGGCCACCCTGGCGGCGGCGTTGCCCGCGCGGGTGCCGCCGAGCTGGAGGTGGGCGTCGGCCGCGGGCAGGAACGGTCGGGTGCCGGCCGCCAGGTAGGGGACGATGCCGACACCGTGGCCGGCCGCCGGGTACACGATCTCCTGGTGCGGGTGGCTGTCGTGGGCCGCGTCGAGTGCCTGGCCGATCCGGCGGGCGGAGTCGGCGGAGGGCCAGAGCGCGTCCTCGGCGCCCGCCAGGGCCAGCACCGGCCCGCCGATCCGGTCGAGCGGGACGGGGCCCTGCGGGACGGGCCTGCCGCCCAGCGTCCAGGCGTCGCCGCCGGTCGGGAACATCCCGGGGGTGACCTCCGCCGAGGGCGCGTAGACGATCACGCCGTGGACCAGGTCCGGCCGGTCCTGGCCGAGCAGCAGGGCGGCCTCGCTGCCGCGGGAGTAGCCGACGGCGACCAGCTGCGCCGGGTCCGCCCCCGGCTGGGCGGCCAGCAGACCGGCGGCGGTGGCGAAGTACTCCAGCGGGATGTCGTGCAGGGTGTCGGGAAGCCCGGCGTGGTGGAAGTACCCCAGGGCGAGCGCCGGGTAGCCCCGGGAGGCGAGCAGGGCCGCCGCGTACACCTGGTCGACGCCGATGTCCCCCTCGGAGCCGCCGAACAGCAGCACCGCCGGGTGCCGCGCGGTGCCGGGCGGGGGCAGGAACAGCGCGCCGGCGACCCGGTCCGCCGCCGTGGTCAGCTCCCGGTAGCTCACCCCGTCCGCCTGCAGCCGCCGGGTCACGTCCCTGGCCGCGAGCTGCTTGCCGTGCGCGGAGACCTCGATCCGCACCTGGAACGAGGGCTTCGCCTGCGGGAGGCTCGGGGCGAACGACGCCTGCTCCGGGTCGCCCGAGGGCGGGTTCATCGACCAGAGCAGGCCCGCACCGTCCACCCCCTGGTACGTGCCGGAGAGCGGCGCCGTGGTGTCGGGCGCGACCACACCGTGGGCGTCCGCCCGGAAGACGGCGCGGGACTGCCAGGAGACCGACCGGTAGTCCGCCGCGGTGGCCGCGACCGTGACCTCCTCGCCCGGCGCCAGCCCCGTGATCCGCAGCCGTACCGGCTGGTCCGCCAAGGTGCTCGCGGCGTCGACCTCGATCACCGCAGCACCACCGCGGGCCGGAGCTCCCCCGCACCCGGCCAGGCCCGCGCCCAGCACCACCGCCAGTACGACGGCACTCCCCCGCCCCCACCGCATCCCAGCGCCCCCGCTCGTCGAGGCTGTCCACGATCCTCACCAACCGGCCCACCCGTCAAGGGCGTTGAATTACGTGGCGGCCGCCGCGGAGTCGGGGGCCCGCCATATCCGAACAGACGTTCACTTCTGGGTCCGTGCACCCCGGGGTGACTGTCCGCACAGGTCAGGACACGCCCGTGGTGGGTATCACCCCGGCATGGCCCGTTCGACCCATCCATCGGGAGTGCGCCGGCCCGGCCCGGCGCGGGGCGGCCGACCGGGCGGCGTACGACCCACGGACCGCGCCGCCGGCGCTCCGGAGCCCCGATGACCGGGCTGCCGCTGGCCGTCGACCCGACCAGCGGGTCCTCCCTGCTCGCGGGCTTCGGCGCCCTCGCCGTACTGGTGGTGATCTTCGCCGAGTCGGGACTGCTGGTGGTCGGCTTCTTCCTCCCCGGCGACACCCTGCTGCTGCCCGCCGGGGTCCTCTGCGCGGCCGGCCACACCTCGGGGCCGCACCTCTCGCTCTGGCAGGTGATGCTCTGCGCCGCCGTGGGGGCCGTGGCCGGGGCCCAGGTCGGCTTCCTCATCGGACGGCACGGCGGCCGCTCGGCCCTGGCCCGCAGCCCCCGCCTGAGATCCGCGGCGGCCCGGGGGGAGGCGCTGCTGCGCCGCTACGGCTACCGCAAGGCGATCCTGATCGGGCGCTTCGTCCCGCTGATCCGCACGGTGCTCAGCCCGATGGCGGGCATCCTGGACGTCCCCACCCGCACCTTCACCGTGTGGCAGATCGTCGCGGGCCTGCTCTGGTCGCAGAGTCTGGTCCTCGCCGGCTACTGGCTGGGCGCCGCCGTCCCGGGCATCGAGAACTACCTGTGGCTACTGGTCGGAGCGGTCGTGGCGCTCTCACTCCTGCCGGTCCTGCTCCGACCCCGCCACCACTCCGACTGAAACACCACCCTCCGAACCGTAAAGACTGCCCGGCGCGAGGGGGACGGCTCATCGGGCGTTGTCGGCGACGTCGGGCACACTGCGCCGTATCAACTCGGTGACCGCGCACGACTACGCCTGGATCCGCACCTCGCCGCTCTTCCGCCACATGATGGGCAACGGATACACCGTGACGCTGGTACGGGGGCGGAGCCCGCAGGAGGTGCTGGGTGCGATGGCGGCGGAACCGCGCGGCACCGGGGAGGGCACGGCCGGGCTGATCGAGGCGAACGACGCTCACCGTGCCGGGCTCGATGACGACTACTGGGACGAGTCCTACGTCGCGGGCGCCTTCGAGGCCCCGGGCGAGGGCGGCGACTGGACAGTTGTCCTCGGCTTCGACGGTGGCCTCGGGATGCCGTGTGCGGACATGCTGTCGGAGGGCGGCCGGGTCGTGGCGCACTCGAGCAACGGCGGCAAGCCCATCCACCTCTTCCACCGGTACGAGGACAGCGAGCTCCGCACGACGTTCGAGGGCCCGTCGGCGCGGGACGGCAGCAACCCCGACGAACTGGTTCCCCTGATGCGGGACATCGGCTTCCCGCTGACCCCCGAGGGAGAGCACGACGAGAACGCGCCGGCCGTCGACGGAAAGGCGGCGGTCCTCGCCCTGGCCGAGCGACTCACCGGCATCCGCGTCACCGAGTCCCTCCTCCAGGACGCCACGTACGCACTGGGACTCGTCCCCGAACAGCCCGCCGAGGAGTGGACCCGGATGGTCGTCGACATCACCGACGCCCACGGCGAGCGGCTGTACCAGGAGTGGACCTACGAGGAGGTCGCGGCGGCTTCCGACCGCGCACGGGCTGCCGCGAACGCGCCGGTCGTGATCACCTGCAACGAGCCTCCCGCCACGGATCGTTCGGAGCACGGGACCGGTGAGTAGCGAACGGGCCGGTGGTGGGTGGGTGCCCCGGGCCGGTCAGGCGGTCGGGTGGGCGCGGGTGAAGACGTCCTGGCCGACCATGGTGGCCTCCCAGGCGTCCGCCGCGGGGGCGGGCCTGGTGAGCAGCCACATGGCGGTGATCCGCTGGTCCTGCTCGAAGTACTGGCCGCTCCAGCTGGTCACCGAGCCCTCGTCGGTCTCCTGGTTGTGCCAGGCGACCGTCCAGCCGATGGCGGACCCCTGCTCCGGCCGGTCGGCCGGGCGGCAGCGGCCGGCGAGGTCGAAGCGGCCGACCACGTGGCCGGTGCCCGAGGTGTAGGCGCCGCTCACGCTCCCGGACGGGTCGACGGCGAGCTGCAGGTGGGATCCGAACTGGTTGTACCAGTCGCCGGCGATGGTCATCGGTCAGCCTCTCTCCCGGTGGCCCCCGGGCGGAGCCCCGGTCTCATCCTGACCCGGCCCGCGGCGCTCCGCACACCAACCCGTCCGGCGGGTTCACCCGCGCGGCGCTCAGGTCAGGTGGCCGTCCGGGCCGACGGTCCCGATCCGGCGGCCGGTGATCCCCTGCGGGCGGATCCGGATCCACAGCGGGCGCTTCCCGCCGGCCCACGGTTCGGCGCCGCCGTGCCGTTCCACCGTCCGGACGGCCTCCGGGTCCTCGATCCGCTCCGCCGTCCCGGTGACCAGGACGCTCCAGCCGGTGCCGGTCCGGTCGTCGATCCGGTCGACCTGGAAGGAGGCCCGGGTGCCCGGGGCGAGCGCGGCGACACCCCCGGGGGCGGTGCGGTAGACGACCGTCCCCGCGTCCGTCGCGTAGTTGACCGGGACCACCAGCGGGCTCGGCGCGGCCGCCACCGCGATCCGCCCGATGCCGCGCGGGCCGACCTTCTGCCAGCACTCCTGCTCGGTGAGGCGCAGCAGCGCGGCCTGCCCCGGTGGGTGCCCGGCCGGACGCCCGGTGTGGCCGGGCGAGGGGTCGGCCGGCCCGTCGAGCAGGTCGCGGTAGTCGACCCCGAGGGCGGCGGCGACCCGGCGCAGCCCGTCCGCGTCGAACTGCGGTCCGGCCTCGGTCACCCGCCGGAGGTAGCGCGGGTCCATCCCGGCCCGCTTGGCCAACTCCGGTTCGCCGATGCCGAGTCGGTCGCGGGTGTCGGCGATCCGTCGGCGGACGGCGGCCAGGTCGACCGGCGGCTCGGCGGACGGCTGGGCGGGCGGCTCGGCGGAGCCCGGTCCGGGGGTCTGCGGCATGGCGCGCCCGGGGCTCAGGCCGACGGGACGACGGCGACCGGGCAGTGGGCGTGGTGCACGACGGCCTGGCTGACCGAGCCCAGACGGCCGAACAGGCTGTCGGACCTGCGGTGCCGGCCGACCACGACCAACTGGTGCGTCTTGGACAGGGCGACCAGTTGCTTGGCCGCGCCGGACCGGACCGCGTCCTCCTCGACCGGCACCTCGGGGTACTTCTGCTGCCAGCCGGCCATCACCTCGGAGAGCAGTCGCTGCTCCTCGGCGGCGACGTGCCCCGACTCGTACACCGGCGGCATCGAGTGGCCCGGGCCGAGGAGCAGGGGGTAGCTCCAGGCGTGGACGGCGCGCAGCGGCAGGCCGCGCCGGCCGGCGGTCTCGAAGGCGAAGCGGAGCACCCCCTCGTCGGGTTCCCTCGCCTCCACGCCGACCGCGACGCCGTCGGTGGCCAGCAGGTCGGGTGCCCGTACGACGACCACCGGGCAGGCGGCGCGCGCCGCGACGTGCAGGGTGGTGGAGCCGACGAGCAGTTCGTGGAAGCCGCCGGTGCCGCGCGAGCCCACCACCAGCAGGCCGGCCTGGGTGGCGAGCTCGATCAGGGTGTCGCGGGGGCTGGCGTCCAGCAGGGCGCTGCTGACGTCCAGGTCCTGGTGCCGGGCGACGGCGCGTTCCACCAGTTCCCGCAGCGTCTGCGAGCCGGCCTGCCGGGAGGCCTCGGCGTCCGCCGGGTCCGGGTCCTGGTGCGGTTCCCACTCCCAGGCGTGCACGAGGTGCAGGCGCATCCCGCGGGCCCGCGCCTCGTCCGCGGCCCAGTCGACGGCGGGACCCGCGCTCGCGGGATCATCGACCCCGACGATCACCGGACGTGCCATGACACCCTCCTTCGCTCGGCCGCCCCCTCCCTCGATCGTCGGACCCCGCCCCCGCCCCGGCAACCGGCGGAGCCCGGCCCGGCTGTCGGTGGCGTCCCGTTGAATGAGCCGGTGACCGTATCCGACGTGGCCCTGCGCCTGCCCTCCGTCCCCGAGCTGCGGGACCTGTGCCGCTCGCTGGCGATGCTCGACGCGATCCTCAGCCCGGAGTGGGAGGGCCGGTACCACTCGTTCGACGCGGGGTGGGCCGAGGGCGAGGAGCTGGCCTCCCTGCGCAACGGCTCGGGGGACGAGTACTGCGTGGTGTTCTCGGCGGCCGGGGCCGTGGTCCGCGGCTTCGACCACGAGGCGCCGATGAGCCCGTACGCCAACGACGCCGAGCCCTGGCCGGGGGTGCTGGACGAGGTCCCGGAGGTGTTCGGACGGTCGGTCGCGGATCCGGCGTTCACCGACGAGGACGGCGTGCCCGCCGTGACGGCCTGCCTGTGGCGGGCGGTGACGGACGACCGGTGGCAGCACGGCGCGATCGACTTCCCGGCCGGCCATCCGGACCCGGACGGGGCGGACCGGCTGTTCGGGCTGCTGGTCGACCGGTCGCCGGAGGCGTTCCGGCGCTTCGCCGAGGACTACTACGAGGTTCCGGTGGACCTCGCGGCGCTCCGCGCGGTGTACGCCCTGCGGCCGCTGACCGGCGAGCTGGTCGCCGCCCTCAACCCGGAGATCGGCCTCGCCGACCTGGCGGGGGACATCGCCGCGATCGGCTACCCGCAGGCGGGCCCGCGGTGACCGGCCCCGGACCGGGTCGGGCGGCGGCGCCGGGCCCGACCGGTTCGGCAACGGGGCGGTAAAATGTGGGTGGATCCCGGAGGGCCGCCGACCGTGGTGGCGGTGGCCCGGAGGTCCTCCTCGTACCGGTCGGTGGCTGCTCGGGCATCGGGCCCGTGAGCTGTGCCGCGGGCTGCGGGTCCGGCACGGCGCGGGGGCGGGGAGTGCAGGGAAGGAGTGTGGGATGTCGGCGTCCGGTGGGGGGCCGATCCGCACGGTGGCATGGGTGGTGGAGCAGCCCGGCCCGATGGCGTCGGGGCCGCTGCGCCGGGTGGAGCGGACGGTGCCGGATCCCGGGCCGCAGGAGGTGCTGATCGAGGTGGGTGCCTGCGGGGTGTGCCGGACCGATCTGCACCTCGCCGAGGGTGATCTGCCGCCACGGGCCGCACGCCGGACGCCGGGGCACCAGGTGGTCGGCCGGGTGCTGCGGCGCGGCGACGGGGTGCGGGAGTTCGGCGCGGGCGACCGGGTGGGGGTGGCGTGGCTGGCCGGGACGTGCGGCACCTGCCGGTACTGTCTGGCCGGCCGGGAGAACCTCTGCCCGCGCTCCCGGTACACGGGCTGGGACCTGCACGGCGGCTACGCCCGGTACGCGGTGGCGGACGCCCGGTACGCCTACCGGCTGCCGGAGGGGCCGGCGGACCAGGAGCTGGCGCCGCTGCTCTGCGCGGGGATCATCGGCCACCGGGCGCTGGAGCGGGCCGAGCTGCCGCCGGGCGGACGGCTGGGGATCTACGGGTACGGCGCCTCGGCGCACCTGACGGCCCAGCTGGCGCTGGCCCGGGGCGCGACCGTCCACGTGCTGACCCGCGCCCGTGAGGCCAGGCAGCTGGCGCTGGAGCTGGGGGCGGCGTCCGCCGGGGACGCGTACGACGCCCCGCCCGAGCCGCTGGACGCGGCGATCCTGTTCGCGCCGGTCGGCGATCTGGTGCCGGTGGCGCTCGGCGCGCTGGACCGGGGCGGCACGCTGGCGGTGGCCGGCATCCATCTGACCGCGATCCCCGGGCTCGACTACCAGCGGCACCTGTTCCAGGAGCGGACGCTGCGCAGTGTCACGGCCAACACCCGGGCGGACGGCCGTGCCTACCTGGCGGAGGCGGCCGTGCACCGCCCGGTGGTGCGGGTGCAGCGCTACACCATGGACCGGGCCGACCAGGCGCTCGCCGATCTGGCGGCCGACCGGGTGACCGGGGTGGCCGTCCTGGTCTCGGACTGACGTAGAACGCCCGGCCGGGCGACCCTGCCCGCCGGATGACGGCCGGCGGGCGGGGTCGCCCGGGGTCCCGGAGGGGTCAGGGCCGTTCGAAGGCGGCCAGGACCGAGTCGAGCGCGGCGGCCAGCCGGGCCAGGTGGGCGGGGTCGGTGAACATGGTGAAGTGGTTGCCCGGGACGGGGAGCACGGCCAGGTCGCCGTCCAGGTGGGCCTGCCAGCGCTGCTTGGGCTCGGCGCGGATCCGCAGGGCGTCCAGCAGGTCGCGGTTCTCCTGCTCCCCGGCCTCGAACAGGACCAGGTCGGTGCGCAGGACCTGGTCCGGGTAGTGCCCCTTGAGGACGTCGTGGTTGTGCTTCCAGGTGCGGAAGAACGCGTGCTCCTCGGCGGACGGCACCGGGCCGGGCCCGTCCGCGAAGGCCTGGCGGAGCATCAGCGGGAAGGCGGCGGCGAACTCCTGGTCGGTGATCCGGGGTCCGACGTACGCCTCCGGCGGGTGGCTGTCGAACAGCACCAGCAGTTCGACCTCCTCGCCCTGCGCCTGGAGCTGGAGGGCGAGTTCGAAGGCGACGTTGCCGCCGAAGGAGTAGCCGCCGAGCCGGTACGGGCCGTGCGGCTGTGCGGCGCGGATCGGGGCCGCGTAGGCGGCGGCCAGCTCCCGCAGGGTGGCCGGCCGGTCGGCCGGGAAGGCGAGCGCCGCGAGCGGGGTCCGGGCCTGCCCGGGGTGCGAACCGAGGTGGAAGTAACAGAAGTTGGTGCCGCCGGCCGGCGGGAGCAGGAAGAGCGTGCGCCCTTCGCCGTCCCGGACCGGCAGGATGCCGTCGGTCCCCACAGTCAGGGCGGCGGCGGCTTGAGGGGCCCCGGCGGTCAGGGCGCCGGCGGCGGCCGGTTCGGTGATCCGCCCGGCGATCCGGCGCGGGGTGCGCAGCGCCGCGAAGGCGTCCAGGTCGAGGTCGACGCCGAACTCCTCGCGCAGGGCCGTGACGATGCCGACGGCGGTCAGCGAGTCGCCGCCGAGCTCGTAGAAGTCGTCGTCGGGGTCGATCGGTGACCTGCGCAGGTGGCGTTCGAACAGTTCGACGACGGCCGACACGGGGGCAGCGGCCGGGGCACGCTCGGCCGGGCGGGCCGCAACGGGAGCAGGGTCGGACACAGCCGGCCCGGCCGGTTCGATCCAGTGCCGGACGGGGCGCAGCGGGTAGGGCGGCAGCGAGATCTTGCCCACCCCCGCCAGCCCCCAGTCGGCCGGCCGCAGGTCCTCCCCGTCCAGCCAGGCGGCCACCGCCGCGTCCCCGCGGTCGGGCTCCGCACCGTCGAGCAGCGCCCGCAGTCCGGCCCGTACCCCGGCGGTGTCGCCGGCGGTGAAGGCGTACCGGACCGGGAGCGGGTCGCGGCCGGTGAGCAGGGTCCTGGCGAGTTCGGCGACCGGGACGGGGCGGGTGCGCAGGAGGTCGAGCAGGCCTTCGGCGACGGCGCGCAGCGCCTCGGGGTCCCGGGCGGAGAGCACCACCGGGTACCGCCCGGCGGGTGCGGGGCGGCGGGCCGGCGGGGCGGTGAGCACCAGGTGCGCGTTGGTGCCGCCGAGGCCGAAGGAGGAGACCGCGGCGGCGGCCAGCGGCGGGTCGCACCGGGTGGTCTCGGTGACCACCCGGTACGGGAGCCGTTCCAGCCGCAGGTGGGGGTTGGGGCGGTCGAAGTTGATCTGCGGCGGGATGGTCTGGTGGCGCAGCACCAGGGCCGCCTTGACCAGGCCGACCACGCCCGCGGCGGCGTCCAGGTGGCCGAGGTTGGCCTTGACGCTGCCGATGGCGCAGCCCGGCGCGGGGCCGCCGGCCGCGGTGTGGGCGGCGGCGAGGGCGCGCAGCTCGATCGGGTCGCCGAGTGCGGTGCCGGTGCCGTGGGTCTCGACGTAGCCGATCCGGTCGGCGGGGACGCCGGAGCCGGCGAGCGCGGCCAGGATCGCCGCCTGCTGGCCGGCCGGTCCCGGCGCGGTGAAGCCGATCTTGTCGGCACCGTCGTTGGTGACGGCGCTGCCGCGGATCACCGCGTAGATCTGGTCGCCGTCGGCGACCGCGTCCTCGACGCGCTTGAGGGCCACCACCGCGCAGCCGTTGCCCTTGACCGTGCCGGAGGAGGCGGCGTCGAAGACCCGGCAGTGGCCGTCGCGGGACAGGATGCCGCCTTCCTGGTAGGCGTGGCCGGCGGTCTGCGGCAGGGTGATGCTGACGCCGCCGGCGAGGGCCAGGTCGCTCTCGCCGCGGCGCAGCGAGGCGCAGGCGAGGTGCACCGCGGTCAGCGAGCCGGAGCAGGCGCTCTGCACGGCCATGCTGGGGCCGGTCAGGCCGAGGCGGTAGGAGACCCGGGTGGTCAGGAAGTCCTTGTCGTTGCCGATCAGCACGGGGTAGCTCAGCGCGGAGTCGGCGTACTCGGCGCTGCGCAGGACGTTGGTGAGCAGGTAGGTGCTCAGGGTGGTGCTGCCGAAGACGCCGGTGCGCCCGGTGAGGCGGGTGGGCGGGTTGCCGGAGTCCTGGAGGGCCTCCCAGGCGCAGGTGAGGAACAGCCGTTGCTGGGGGTCGGTCAGCATGGCGTCGCGGGGTGTCATGCCGAAGAACTCGGCGTCGAACAGGTCGGCGTCGGCCAGGTCGGCGCCGTACGGGACGTGGGTGGCGGCGGCTGCCTGCCCGTCCGGGACGCCGGCGGCGCGCAGCTCGTCGGGCTTGAACTCCCGTACCTGCTCCACTCCTTGCAGCAGGCCGGCCCAGAAGGCGCGGACGTCGGCGGCGCCGGGGAAGCGGCCGGCCATGCCGACGACGGCGATCGCGGGGCCGGTGGCGGTGGGCTCAGGCACGGGGGTTCACCTCCGCCGCGGCGAGCGGGGCGTCGGCGCCGAGCGCGTCCAGGTGGGCGGCGAGCCGGCGGACGGTGGTGTGCGCGAACAGGTCGGTGATCTCCAACTCCTTGGCTCCGGCCTGCTCCTGGAGGCGCTGGAAGACCTCGATCACGTGGGCGGAGGAGCCGCCGAGGTCGAAGAGGTTGTCGTCCGGGCCGACGGCGGCGCCGGGCAGGGCCTGCTGCCAGGCGGCGCGGACCAGTTCGTGGTTACCGTGGTTGCCGTGGCAGCGCGGGGCGGCGGGCGCGGGCGCGTCGTCGGTCGGGAAGGGCAGGGCCCGGTCGTCGACCTTGCCGTTGACGGTGAGCGGGAGCGCGTCCAGCCGGACCAGCCGGCCGGGGACCATGTACCCGGGGAGCAGGTCGCGCAGTGCGGCGCGGACCCGGGCGTCGGGGCCGATCGCGCGGCCGGCCAGGAAGCCGACCAGCTCCGGCTCGCCGCTCGCCGAGCTGGACAGCCGCACGGCGCACTCGCGGACGCCGTCGACGGCCAGCAGTGCGGACTCGATCTCGCCGAGCTCGATCCGGAAGCCGCGCAGCTGCACCTGCCGGTCGATCCGCCCGAGGTAGACCAGGGTGCCGTCCGGGCGGACCACCCCGAGGTCGCCGGAGCGGTAGAGCCGCTCCCCCGGCCGCTCCCCCGGCCGCGCGCCGGGCCCCGCGGCGGACCGGGTGCCGGGCAGGAAGCGCTGGGCGGTGAGTTCGGGCCGGTCGAGGTAGCCGAGCGCGACGCCGGGGCCGCCGACCAGGAGTTCCCCGGGCACCCCGATCGGGCAGGGGTGCAGGTCGCGGTCGACGACGGTGACGGTCAGGTCGGCCAGCGGCCGGCCGATCACCGACTCCCGGGTGTGCCGGGCGTCCTGCTGCCGCACCGGGTGGTAGGTGGTGTGCACGGTGGTCTCGGTGATGCCGTACATGTTGACCACCTGGGCCCGCTCGCCCATCAGCTCGTACCAGGGGCGCAGCGCGGCGAAGGACAGCGCCTCGCCGGCCAGCACGACCTGCCGCACGGCGAGCGCCTCGGCCCGCTCCGGGGTGAGCACCTTGAGCAACTGCCGGAAGGCGGAGGGGGTCTGGTTGAGCACGGTGACGCCGGTGCCGGCCAGCAGGGCGAGCAGGCGGTCCGGGGACTTGGCGGTCAGCTCCGGCACCACGACCAGGCGCCCGCCGTGCAGCAGCGCGCCGAACAGCTCCCACACGGACACGTCGAAGGCGTACGAGTGGAACAGGCACCAGGTGTCGGCCGGCCCGAAGCCGAAGTGCCGCCGGGCGGCGAGGAACAGGCGCATCACGTTGGCGTGGGTCACCCGGACGCCCTTGGGGCGGCCGGTGGAACCGGAGGTGAAGATGATGTACGCGGGCTCGGCCCGGCGGTCCCCCGCGCCGGGCGGCTCGTGGTCGGCGCCCGCCGGCTCGTGGTCAGCGCCGGGGGCGAGCAGCTCGCCGGCGTCCAGCAGCCGCATCCCGGTGTCCGGCCAGCGGACCTGGTCGGCGACCAGCGGCAGGCCGCCCGGGAAGTCGGCGACGATGTGGGCGATCCGGGCGGCGGGTGAGGCGGGGTCCAGCGGCACGTACGTCTTGCCCGCCTTGAGCACGCCGAGCAGCACGGCGACCAGGTCGGTGCCGCGGCGCATGGCGACCGCGACGCAGTCGCCGGGGACCAGGGCCGCGATCCGGCGTGCCGCCCGGTCGGCCCGGGCGTTCAGCTCGGCGTAGCTCAGCCGCTCCTCGCCGTCCTGGACAGCGGTGCGCCCGGGGTGCTCGGCGGCGGTCCGCGCGAACCAGGCCGCGAGCGACGGTGGCAGCTCGAACTCCTCGGGCTCGCCGATCAGTTGCCGGATCCGCTGTTCCTGCTCGGGGGCCATCGCGGGCAGCGCGCGCAGCTCGGCCCCCGGGTCGTCGGCGACCAGGGTGAGCAGGTGGCGCAGCATGCCCTCGGGGTCGGCCTCGGCCAGGCAGTGCCCGTACTCCAGGTTGACCGCGAAGCGGCCGCCGAAGTCCTCCACGGTCATCCCGAACGGGTACCGGACCTGCCGCCTGGGCACCGCCAGCGGCTCCACCGCGCAGCCGGGGATGCGGAGTTCGAGCGGCTGGCGGTAGTAGGTGAACGCGTTGTCGAGGGTCAGCAGGGTGCTCTGCATGCCCCCGGCGACGGTGCGCAGGTTGGCGCCGAGGTCGAAGTCCTGGTGCCGCAGCATGCCGACCGAGGCGTCCTGCACGGCGCGCACCAGGTCGACGAAGCTGCGGTGCGCGGTCAGGTCGACGGCCAGCGGCAGGGTGTTGACGAAGTAGCCGAACGCCCGGCGCAGCCGCAACCCGCGCCGGTTGCCGAGCGGCACGCCCGCGACCAGCTCCCGGTTGCCGGTGAGCCGGGAGAGCATCACCAGGTGGGTGGCGAGGAAGAAGGCGAACGGGCTGACGCCGTGCTCGGTGAGCCGGGCGCGGATCCGCGCGGACAGCTCCTCGTCCAGCTCCAGGCGGCGCTGGGTGCCGGTCAGCACCCCGCCGGAACGCGGCTGCCCGAGCCCGTCGTTGGTGAGCGAGGAGAGCGCGCCGAGGGTGCGGCCGAAGTACTCCAGCGCGGCCGGGCCGGCCGGCGCCGACGCCACCAGATCGGCGGGGTGCAGGGCGGCGGTGTCGGGCAGGTCGGCGTCCGGGTCCTGGTAGAGCTGCTCGACGGCGTCCACGAAGTTGTAGAAGGTGTAGGCGTCGGCGACCAGGTGGGAGAAGAGCAGCGAAACGTGGACGCCGTCCGCGGCCCGGTGCAGGGCGAAGTCCACCTGCGGCCGGTCCTGCGGGGCGATCGGCGTGTCGGCCAGCGCGGTGAGCCGCTCGACGACGGGCACCCGGCCGGGGCCGGGCAGGTCGATCACGGGCACGGTGAACCGGGCCGCCCGGTCGGCGTCCTCGACGCTGACGGTCGTACCGGCCCGGTCCTGGAAGCCGACCCCGAAGGCCGCGATCCCGCGGCCCAGCCGCTCCAGCACCGAGCGCAGCCGCTCGACGTCCACCTCGCCCGTCACCCGCAGGCAGACCGGCAGGTTGAACGAGGCGTCGTCCGGGAAGAGGCGGTGGTGCGTGACCAGCCGGAGCTGCGCGGGCGTGGTCGGGCGGACGGTCTCCGCTGTCATTGGTCCCCCATGGATGATGACGAGTTCGGATCAGGACGGCCTGGGCGTGCCGGGCCGCCGACGGCAGTTCAACCGGGAGCGCTGGGGCGTCGCTGGAGCGCGCGTTCGGCGGCGGTCGACATCGGGTCGCGGACGCACGGTCGCTGCGGCGTGCGGACGGGCGGATCGCCGGGGCGTCCGGGCACGCCGGCATCCCCGGCGGACGCGAGGTCCGCCGGGGATGCCGCGCCGGGTCGGGTCGGGCCGGTTCCCCCGCGTCGGGCGCGGCCGTTCCCCGGCCGGCGCCGGGTCGGCCGGCCCGGCCGCGACCGGTGCCCGCCCGCCCGGCGCGGGTCAGGCGGTCGTGGGGAAGGCGCTCTGCAGCCGGTTCACGTAGTCGGCGAGGGCGGGGGCCCAGCAGCCGTAGTCGTGGCCGCCGTCGCAGCCGGGGTCGAGCGCGGCGCCGGTGCCGTAGTCGACCAGGCGGCCGGGCAGCCCGAGCTGGTCGAGGCGGCCCTTGACGGTGGCGGCGGCGATCTCGGTGAAGTGGTCGATCAGGCCCTGGCTGCCGGTGTACAGCGTGATCCCGGTGCCGGACAGCCTGGCCAGGTTGGTGGCGGCGGCCGGGTTGACGGCGTTCCAGACCCGGTCCGCGCCGAAGAACGGGTAGGGCGAGCCGTAGACCGCGTCACTGTCGACGGTGGGCCCGTAGCCGGTGCAGGTGCCGGTGCCGGACGGGGTGGAGGTGCTGACGGCGCACCAGGCGCCGGTGAGGTTCAGCTCGGTGGCCAGGACGGCGCCGCGGATCTCCGCCATGCCGAAGTCCAGGCCGCCGGAGAGCGAGGCGACCTGGCCGAACAGGTCGGGCCGCGCCTCGGCGTAGTGCAGTGCGCCGGAGCCGCCCATCGACAGCCCGGCGACGGCCCGGTGCGACCGGTCGGCGGCGGTGCGCAGGTTGGCGTCGATGAACGGGACGACCTGGCCGAGGTGGAAGGACTCCCAGTTGGCCGCACCGACGGGGGTGTTCTGCATGACCCAGTCGGCGTACCAGCCCTTCAGGCCGCCGTCCGGCACCACCGTGATCATCGAGTCCGAGTGCAGGGCCGGGGCGGCCGCGGCGTCGTCCACGGTGCCGCCGCCGCCGTGCAGGAAGTACAGCACCGGCCAGCGGCGGCCGGGGTCGGCCGCGTAGCCGCTGGGCAGGAAGATCCGGATCTTGTGCAGGCCGGCCACCTGGCGGGTGGTCACGGTGATGGTGAAGTCGGTGGCGGAGTGCACCTCGGTGGCGCCGGGCACCTGGGTCAGCCCGTACCCGTCGGTCAGCACCGGCGGGGCCGCGCTCGCGGCGTGGGCGGCGGGCACCGGCGCGAGCAGCGCCGTCACGGCGAGCGCGGCGGCGGCGACGGCCGCCCTCGCGTGCCGGAGCCAGGTGGTGGGGAGCGTGGTCATCAAGGAGTCCCTCTCTGGGAGCGGTCGGGTGTCCGTGCGGTGCGCGCCCGGCCGGAATACGGCGTTCGGCGGTGGCAGGCGGTCAGCGGTGGCAGGCGGCCGCGAGGACGAGCAGGAGCAGCAGGACGCCGGCCACCTGCAGGCAGCCGGAGCCGCAGCCACCGCCGCCGCTTTGGCTCACCGGGGATCTCTGGTTGGTCTCGACCTGCCCGCCGGGCAGAATTCCCGGATGGTGCTTGGCGTAGTGCTCGATCTGCTGGTCCGCGCCCTGGGATTCGGTGAGCCAGGCCGTTTTGAATCCGCACTCGCCGCACCAGTAGCGATAGGCCATCTCGTCTCCTCGGGTGCCGTACCGGAATGGGATTCGTACGCGATGGCCGGCCGCCGCGCTCCCCGGGGCCGCTGCCGGACCGGGGCGGCTGCCACCGATCCTGCTGTTCCCGCTGGTCCGGGGGACAGGCCATGGCACCGGCCATCCGTGGCCGGTCGTACCGGTAGGCTGCTCGCCGCCGCGCACGGCGGTCGAGGGGGTGCGAAGTGACGGATCAGGTGGGGACGTTGTTACGCCGGCTGCGCAGCCGGGCCGGGCTGACGCAGGAACAGGTGGCGGAGCGCTCCGGGGTCAGCGTGCGGACCATCCGGCGGCTGGAGACCGGAAAATCCAACGACCACCGGATGGGGACGCTGAACCTGCTGGCGAACGCGCTGGAGGCCGGGCCCGAGGACCGGCAGCGGTTGATGGCCACCCTGACGAACGCGCGGAACCCGGCGGACGGTGATCCGGTCACCGGAATTCCGGCGCAGCATTCCGCACCGGCACCGATAGCCGCATTCGCTCCCGAACAATCCGCGCCGCCGCCCGAGATCGCCGCGCCGCCGCCCGGGCCGATCCGGGCCGCGCTCACCGCCGCCACGGAGGAGCTGGCGGCGGAGGTCCGGCGCCGCTGGAAGCGCGAGGAGGAGCAGCGCGGGGTGCACGACCCGTTCCCGCTGCCGGTGCGCTGGCAGGCGGCGCCGGCCGCGCTCACCGACCACTCGGAGAACATCCAGCGCCTGCCGCCGGGCGCGACCTCGCCCGGGGTGGACCTCAGCGGCGACCTGCGCAGCGTGACCGAGGTGTACCGGCGGATCTCCTCCGGACGGCTGGTGGTGCTCGGCCGGGCGGGCTCGGGCAAGTCGGTCCTGACGATCAGGTTCGTGCTGGACCTGCTGGCGGCCGCGGCCCCGGCCGACCGAGTGCCGGTGATCTTCAGCCTGGGCTCCTGGGACCCGACCGCCAGCACCCTCCGCGACTGGCTGATCGACCGGCTGCTGCGCGACCATCCGTACCTGGCCCGCCGGGCGCCGGGCGGCTCGACGCTGGCGTCCGCGCTGGTCGACGCCGATCTGGTGCTGCCGGTCCTGGACGGCTTCGACGAGCTCGCGGAAGGCCTGCGCCGCCCCGCGCTCGAGGCGCTCAACGCCACCTCGTTGCCGCTGGTGCTGACCAGCCGCCGGGGCGAGTTCGCCGAGGCCGTGCAGGCGGCGCGGGCGCCCCTGGTCTGGGCCGCCGGCATCGAGCTCACCGATCTCACCCCGGACGACCTGGCCGCCTACCTGCCCAGGACCGCCCGCCCGGTCACCCGGGCCGCCGGTGGCGGAAGCGGCAAGGAGGACGGCGGCACGCTGTGGGACGCGGTCCTGGCGGAGCTGCGGGCCCGGTCCGGCGACCGCGGCCCGCACCTCGCCCGGGCGCTCGGCACCCCGCTGATGGTCGTCCTGGCCCGGACGATGTACAGCGAGGCACCCGAGCGGGACCCGGCGGAACTGCTGGACGCCGGGCGGTTCCCGGCCGAGCACGCGATCGAGGAGCACCTGCTGGCCGGTTTCGTGCCAGCGGTCTACCGGCGCCGGATCCCCGAGCGCCACGCGGGCCCCCGCCGGCGGCCGGAGCCCGACCCCGGCCCGGAGCGCGCCGAGCGCTGGCTCGGCTTCCTGGCCCACCACCTGGTCCGGCTCGACCGCGAGCGGCACGACCTCGCCTGGTGGCAGCTGGGCGACTCGCTGCGGCGATCGACCCGGATCCTGGCGGTGGTGCTGACGACGGCGCTGTGCGTCGCCGTCACCGAGTGCCTGCTGGCCTCCTCGTCCGGGCCGATCGGGTGGGGCGAGATCCTGCTCCAGGGCGTCCTGACGGGGCCGGCGGCGGGCCTCGCCTTCGGCGCCGTGTACGCGGCGATGACCTGGTCCGGCGGCGGATCGTTCCCACCGGTCCAGGTACGGCTGCGGCTGCCCGGCCGGCACGCCGGGATCGGCCGGCGGCCGGTGCGTGCCTTCGCCGCCCGGTTCGGGTCGGTGCTGCTGGGCGGTTTCGTGCTCGGGGTCGGGGTGGCGAGCGCGATCACCCTGGAGCGCGGGCTGTACGACCGGCTGGAGCTGCTGAACCCCGCCGTGCTGCAGGGCACGCTGATCAACATGCTGGTGTTCGGCCTGATCTTCGGCTCCGGCGCCGGGCTGGTCTTCGGGCTGCTGGCCGCCCTCGAAGCACCGCTGGACGTCAGCTCGGCGGCCACCCCGTCGGCCCTGCTGGCCACCGACCGCGCCACCGTGTGCCGCCAGCTGCTGGTCCTCGCACCGCTGCTCACGGTGGCGATCGCGCTCGGCGGCCGGGTGGTGGTGGTCCTGCTGGACGGGCTGCTCGGGCCGCTCACCTGGCCGCTCGCGGACGGGCTCTTCGTGGGCGCCGTCGGCGGGATCGGCGGCGCGCTGGCGTACACCTTCTCGTTCACCGCGTGGGGGCAGTGGGTGGTGGTGTGCCGGGTGTGGCTGCCGCTGACCGGCCGGCTGCCGTGGGATCCGGTCGCCTTCCTGGACGACGCCTACCGCCGGGGCGTGCTCCGCCAGACCGGCGCGGTGTACCAGTTCCGGCACGTCCGGCTGCAGCACCACCTCGGGCGCTCGTTCCGCGAGCGGCACGCCCGGTACGCCCCGGCCCGGTTCGCGCGCCGCCCGTAGCGGTGCCGCCCGTAGCGGGTGCCGCGATGGGCCCGCGCGCGAGCCGGCCGCCGGGGCCCGGCGTCGACACCTCGTGGTCACTCGGGAAGCGGTGCTAGAAAGGAGCCATGGTCGAACAGCCCGACCGACCCCGGACCGTGTCGAACCGGTCGCCGACCGCCAGGGGCTCCCGACGCAAGAGCCCCCGCAGCGTCGCCGGCCAGGTCTTCGTGCTCCAGGTGTCGGTGGTGGTGCTGCTCGTCCTCGGCGCGATCCTGGCGCTGGTGCTGGAGTCGCGCCGGGCCAGCACCGACGAGGCCGTGAACCGGTCGGTGGCGGTCGCACAGACCTTCGCCAACTCCCCCGGCGTGCAGGTGGCGCTCAAGTCGCCCGACCCGAGCGCGATCCTGCAGCCGGTGACCGAGAAGACCCGGCAGAAGGCCGGGGTCGACTTCATCGTCGTGATGGACACCCACGGGATCCGCTACACGCACCCGCTGCCCGACCGGATCGGCAAACCCTTCGTCGGCACCATCGGCCCGTCGCTGGCCGGCCAGGTCTACACCGAGAGCGTGCACGGCCCGCTCGGGCACGAGGTGCAGGCGATCGTCCCGGTCACCTCCCCCGACGGCTCGGTGATCGCCCTGGTGTCGGCCGGCATGAAGGTCAAGAACGTCACCACCGCCGGCGACCGGCAGCTGCCCGTCATCCTCGGCACCGGCGCCGCCGCGCTGGCCCTGGCCACCGGGGGCACGGCCCTGGTCGCCAGGCGGCTGAAGCGGCAGACCCGGGGGCTCGGCCCGGCCGAGATGACCCGCATGTACGAGCACCACGACGCGGTGCTGCACGCGGTCCGCGAGGGCGTGGTGATCGTCTCGCCGGACGGCCGGCTGCTGCTCGCCAACGACGAGGCCAAGGAGCTGCTGGGCCTGCCGGCCGACGCGGACGGGCGGCACCTGGACGACCTGACCGGCCTCGACCCCGACACCGCCGAGCTGCTCCGCTCGGGCCGGACGGCCACCGACGAGATGCACCAGTGCGGCGGGCGGCTGCTCGCCGTCAACCAGCGGCCGACCGACCGGCACGGCGGCGCGATGGGCACGGTGGCGACCATCCGCGACTCCACCGAGCTGCTGGCGCTGTCCGGCAAGGCGGAGGTGGCGGGCAAGCGGCTGGCCCTGCTCTACGAGGCCGGGGTGGGCATCGGCGCCAAGCTGGACGTGGCCCGCACCGCCGAGGACCTGGCCCAGGTCGCGGTGCCGGGGTTCGCCGACTTCGTCACCGTCGACCTCGCCGACCCGGTGCTCCGGGGCGAGGAGCCGACCGGCGGCGGTGACCTGCGCCGGGTCGCGGTCAACGGCATCCACGAGGATCACCCGTTCTACCCGCGCGGCCGGCTGATCGCCTTCGTCCCGTCCACCCCGCAGGCCCGCGGGTTCGGCAGCGGCCGCTCCCAGGTGGTGCCCGACCTGTCGACCGACCTCGGCTGGCAGGCCCAGGACCCGCAGTGGACCCGCCGGATTCTCGACCACGGCGTCCACTCTCTGATCGCCACCCCGCTCACGGCGCGCGGCATCGTACTCGGCGTCGCCAACTTCTGGCGGTCGCAGAAGCCGGAGCCGTTCGACGACGAGGACCGCTCGCTGGCCGAGGAGCTGGTGGCGCGGGCCGCGGTCTCCATCGACAACGCCCGCCGCTACACCCGCGAGCACGCGATGGCCGTCACGCTGCAGCGCAGCCTGCTGCCGCACGCCCTGCCGCCGCAGAGCGCGCTGGAGGTCGCGCACCGCTACCTGCCCGCGCAGTCCGGCGTCAGCGGCGACTGGTTCGACGTGATCCCACTGCCCGGCTGCCGGGTCGCGCTGGTGGTCGGCGACGTGGTCGGCCACGGCCTGCACGCGGCGGCCACCATGGGCCGGCTGCGCACCGCCGTGCACAACTTCGCCGCGCTGGACCTGCCCCCCGACGAGCTGCTCGGCCACCTCGACGAGCTGGTCAACCGGATCGACCAGGAGGAGACCGACAGCCGCACCGGGATCGGCGTCACCGGCGCCACCTGCCTGTACGCGATCTACGACCCGACCTCGCGGCAGTGCACCGTCGCCCGGGCCGGGCACCCGGCCCCCGCCCTGGTGCGGCCCGACGGCAGCGTGGACTTCCCGGACCTGCCGGTCGGACCGCCGCTGGGCGCCGGCGGCATGCCGTACGAGACGGCGCAGGTCCTGCTGGCCGAGGGCACCCAGATCGTGCTGTACACCGACGGCCTGGTCGAGGAGCGCACCCGGGACTTCGACGTCGGCATGGAGCTGCTGCGCACGGCGCTGGCCGAGCGCCCGCGGGAGCCCGAGGAGCACTGCCGGGCGGTGCTGGAGGCCCTGCTGCCGGCCCGCCCGCAGGACGACGTGGCGCTGCTGATCGCGCGGACCCGGGTGCTGGGCGCGGACCACGTGGCGGAGCTGGAGGTGCCGCCCGACCCGGCCGCGGTCGCCGACGTCCGGGCCTGGAGCAGCGCCACCCTGGAACGCTGGGGCCTGGACGAGCTGGCCTTCGCCACCGAGCTGGCGCTCAGCGAGCTGGTCACCAACGCCATCCGGTACGGCACCCCGCCCGTGCGGGTACGGCTGCTGCGCGACCGCACCCTGATCTGCGAGGTCTCCGACGGCAGCAACACCTCGCCGCACCTGAAGTACGCGGCGGCGACCGACGAGGGCGGCCGCGGCCTGTTCCTGGTGGCGCAGCTGACCGACCACTGGGGCACCCGCTACACCCCCGAAGGCAAGATCATCTGGGCCGAGCAGCCGCTGCCCGCCCCGGCCGCGGGCGAGGACGAGCAGCAGCGGGCCCCGTCGGCGGCCCTCGGCTGAGCCCGGCCGCCGGGCGCCGGGCGCCGGGCGCCGGGTGCCGGGTGCCGGGTGCCGCCCTCCTCGCGGCCGCGGGCCGGCGGGGGCATCATGGCCAGCAGGGACACCGAGGAGGTACCGGCGATGGGCATCCCGTTGACCACCGATCGGCTCATCGTCCGGGACTGGTCGGTCGACGACGCCGAGGACGCCCTGGCGATCTACGGGTCGCCGGACGTCGCGCACTGGCTCACGCCGGTGATGGAACAGGTCGCCGACCTGGCGGCGATGCGGGCGGTGCTGCGGGCCTGGCAGGAGGCGCAGCCGAACCTCGCCCCGCCGCGCGGGCGCTGGGCGGTGCAGCGCCGCGAGGACGGCAAGGTGGTCGGCGGGCTGGGGATCCGGCTGCTGCCGCCCTTCGAGGACGACCTCGAGATGGGCTGGCAGCTTGCCCCCGGCGCGTGGGGGCACGGCTACGCCACCGAGGCCGGCCGGGCGCTGATCGCCTGGGCCTTCACCCACGACGCCGAGGAACTGTTCGCGGTCGCCCGGCCGAACAACGCGCGCGCCATCGCGATGTCCAAGCGGCTGGGCATGCGCTGGGTCGGGGAGACCAGCAAGTACTACGGGCTGAGCCTCCAGGTCTACCGGGTCCGGCCGGGCGACCTCCCCGACTGAGCACCGGCGGCCGCCCCTCGGCCCGGCCGCCCGGCCACCGTCCGCTCGGCCGCCCGGCCGTCCTGGGAGTGGCCGTCAGGCGGTCAGCTCCCGGCCGCGCTCGAAGAAGGCCAGCACGCCGTCCATCCCGCCGAGCTCCTCGACGGTGGCCACCGCGCCGAACGGCGCGTTCCAGAACGCGCCCCGGCGCGGCGCGTGCGGGCCCACGTAGGCGTACGGCTCGGCCTGGAAGTCGTCGCCCGGGCTGACGCCGTAGTTGACCTCGTCGGCGGTCGCACCGATGTCGAAGTGCTCCGGCCAGATCACCGGATCGGCCTGCGGCAGCAGTCGGCGCAGCGCCGCGTCGCCGACCGCGAAGGCGTGCGCGATCCGGCGCGCCGCGGCCGGATCGGTCTCGATCACCTCGTCCGGGCGCACGCCGGACCCGTCCGGGTAGAGCCCTTCGGGGGCGCCGGCGGTGATCCCGAGCTGCCCGGCCAGCTCGGCGCAGCTGGTCCGCTCCAGGAAGATCCGCTGCCCGGGTGAGACCAGGTCCGCGCCGACCACCTGGAGGTCGGGGTCGGCCCGGGTGGCGAAGCCGCCGAGGGAGGCGCGCAGCCGGATCGTGCCGCTGGCGCGCAGCTGCGGGCCGGCCAGCACCAGTTCCGCCACGGCGTGCAGGGCGCGGCGGGTGCGTACATGCGTAGCGATGTCCATGACGGCATGCTCCCGCACCCGGGCGCCCGGTGGCCGGACCTCGGGGCGGGTGCCGTGCGCCCGGTCCGCCGGGCGGGTCTGTACCGTGTCGGGTGTGCCCCTCTCCGACCTCGTCCGGCTGCGCCGGGCCCGCGACCGGATGGACCGCGACTACGCGCAGCCGCTGGACGTCCCGGCGCTGGCCCGGGTCGCGCTGATGTCACCGGGCCACTTCTCGCGCAGCTTCCGCGCCGCGTTCGGCGAGACGCCGTACAGCTACCTCATGACCCGCCGGATCGAGCGCGCGAAGGCGCTGCTGCGGCGCGGCGACCTGACGGTCACGGAGGTCTGCATGGAGGTCGGCTGCACCTCGCTCGGCTCGTTCAGCTCGCGGTTCACCGAGCTGGTCGGCGAGAGCCCGAGCGCGTACCGGGCCCGCGACCACGCGGACGGGGCCGCCATCCCGGCCTGCATCGCCAAGATGTACACCAGGCCGATCCGGAACGGAGCAGCGAAACCCGCCGGCGATCCGTAGCGTGACGGGCATGGATCTCAAGCTCTCGCAGTGTTTCATCGCCGTCGACGACCACGACAAGGCGCTCGCCTTCTACCGCGACGTGCTCGGTCTGGAGGTGCGCAACGACGTCGGCTTCGAGGGGATGCGCTGGGTCACCGTCGGCTCGCCCTCGCAGCCGGACGTGGAGATCGTCCTGGAGCCGCCGCTGGCGGACCCGCACGCCCCGGCCGCCGACCGGCAGGCCGCCGCCGAGCTGCTGGCCAAGGGCATGATGCGCGGCGTCATCTTCCGGACCGAGGACTGCGACGCCACCTTCGAGCGGATCAGCGCGGCCGGCGCCGAGGTGCTCCAGGAGCCGATGGACCAGCCGTACGGCGTGCGCGACTGCGCCTTCCGCGACCCGGCCGGCAACCTGCTGAGGTTCACCCAGCCGCGCGGCAGGTGACCGGCCGGGCCGGGTGGCTGCTGCTCAGGGGCGGTGGGGCCGCTCAGGGCCCGGCGGGGGCGGCCAGCGCCTCGGCGAGGCCCGGGCGGCCGTCGATGCCGAGCTTGCCGTAACCGTTCGTCAGGTGCACCTCCACGGTGCGCAGCCCTACGAACAGGTGCTCGGCGATCTCGCGGTTGGACAGGCCCTCGGCGGCCAGCACCGCCACCCGGTGCTCGCTCGGGGTGAGCGCCGCCACCCCCTGGAAGGTGCGGGTGCGCGGACGGTCCCCGGCGGCCCGCAGCTCCGCGAGGGCGCGGTCGGCGACCGCGGCGGCGCCGAGGCCGTGCGCCGCGGTGGCCGCCTCCTTCAGGTGGCCCCGGGCCTCCGCGACCCGCCCGGAGCGGCGCAGCTGGGCGCCGAGGTCGGCGAGCGCCTGGGCGTGCCGGAAGCGGGCCGGGCTGCCCTCCAGCATCCGTACCGCCTCGCGCAGCAGCTCCAGGCCCTGCTGGCCGCCGGTGGCGAGCGCCAGCGCGCGCAGCGCCGCGCCGACGGCCTCGGGCACCCCCCAGCGCCGGGCGAGTGCCAGCTCCTGCCCGGCCAGCTCCCGGGCCGCGTCCCGCTCGCCGAGGGTGAGGTGGACCAGCGCCGCTTCGGAGCGCCAGGGGTAGATCCACGGGCAGGGCAGGCCGCGGGCCTCGGTCCGCCCGCCGCAGGCCCGGAGGTCGGCGAGTGCCTCGGCGGGCCGGCCCTGCGCGGCGTGCACCTGGGCGCGGACCAGCTGGACGTAGTCGGTGATCCAGTGCCCGTTCAACTCCCCGGCCAGGCCGCTGTGTTCGAGCCGGGCGCGGGCCTGCTCGACGTGGCCCTGCTTGAGCAGCGCGTCGGTCAGCGCGGCCGTCGCGAGCACGCTGTGGGCGTGGCCGGGGTCGACCCCGATCTCCCGCAGGGTGCGCAGCGCGGCCTCCGCCTCCGTCCGGCAGTCCAGCACCCGGCCGAGCTGCCCGTAGACGCAGGCCCGGATGATGCTGCTGTGCGCGAGGGTGAAGGCCGAGCCCTGCTCCCGGGCCCGGGCCACCGCGGCGTCGGCGTGGTCGAGCGCCAGCTCGGTCTCGCCGGCCGAGCCCAGGAACAGCACGGCGCCCGCGTAGACGAAGGACTCGTCGTCGGGCGGGTTCATGCCGTGGCTCAGCGCCAGCCGGGCCAGGTCCACGGCCTCGGCGGGCGACTCCCCGCGCATGATCGCGCGCAGGCCGAGCAGGGCGGCCAGCGGCCGTTCGACCGGGGTGCCGGCCGCGTCGGACAGCCGCAGCTCCATCAGCCGGGGCAGCACGGCGGGGGCGGAGGCGGCCTCGTGCAGGCCGGCGTAGATCAGGTCGATCTCCAGCCGCAGCGCCCGGCCGGGGTCGGTGCCGCGCAGTGACGCGGCGGTGTGCCGGAGCAGATCGAGCCCGTCCGGGTAGCGGTCCAGGGCGAACAGCGCGCCCGCCAGGCGGCGGGCCGCGGCGGTCCGCTCCGCCGGGTCGTGGGAAAGGTCCAGGCCTTGGCGCAGGTGGTCGACGGCCGTCGCCACGTCGCACGCCAGCCCCGCCTCGCCGAGGCCGATCAGCGCGGTGGCCCGGGCCCGGTCGTCCAGCGGCTCGCGCAGGAGGCGCCGGAGCAGGGTGGCGGCGCGCTCGGGCTCGCCGTCCCGGACGGCCTCGGCGGCGGCCCGGCACAGCAGGTCGGGCACCCAGGGCAGGCCGAGCGGGGCGGGCCGGGCGTGCGCCGCCACTTCGCGTACCGGCGCACCGCGCGAGAGCAGCAGTTCGGCGGCGCGGGCGTGCACCTGCTGGCGGGCGCTGGGCAGCACCTCGCCGGCGACGGCGGCGCCGATCAGCGGGCAGGCGAAGGCCGCGCTCTCCTCGGTCCGGACCATCAGGGCGGCCCGCTCCAGCAGGTGCACGGCGTCCTGCACGGCCGGTTCGGACCGTCCGGTGACATGGGCGACCAGGTCGACGGCGGGGGCGCCGCCGAGCACGGCGGCGGCCCGGGCGACCACCTCCGCGTCCGGGCCGACGGCCGTGACCAGCGAGCGGACGGCGCGCGCCACCTCCCCCGGTAGGTGCTCGGCGAGCCGGGCCACGGCTGCCGCGTCCGGGGGGTGGCCGGCCGCCGCGACCGAGCGCAGCAGGCAGTGCAGCAGGTACGGGTTGCCGCCCGTCGCGGCCCTGGCGGCGGCACGGAACGGCTCGTCCCCGGGGGCGCCGAGGAGTTCCTCGACCACGGCGGCGACGGCTGCGGCGTCGAGCGGGCCGAGGGCGAGCCGGTGCCGGAAGAGCGCGACCACCCGGCTGAGGACGTCCGTGTCGGGCGGCGCCGGCATCGGCCCGAGGGTGGCGACCACCACCACCGGCAGGTCGTCGGCCCGGCGCAGCAGGCACTGGAGCCAGCGCAGGGTGGCCCGGTCGGCCCACTGGAGGTCGTCGATCGCCAGCACCAGGCGGCCGCGGGCGGCCAGGCGCGCGACCAGCCAGTACAGCCCGTGCAGGGTCGCCATCTCGGCGCCGGGGGCAGCGGCGGCGGTGGTGGGGTCGGGGTCGGTCAGGGCGGCCGCGGCGGGCGCCGCCGGCCCTGCGAGCAGGGCGTCCTGACCGCCCGCCGGATCGATGCGGACGGCGTGTTCGAACAGCTGGCGCACCACGCCGAAGTCCACCCCGCTCTCCAACGGGTCCGCGCCGGCGGACAGCACCACGGCCCCGCGCCGCCGGGCCCGCCCGAGCACCTCCCGCAGCAGGGCGCTCTTGGCGCTGCCGGGGTCACCGTGCACCAGGACGAAGCTCCCGCGCCCGGTGTCCTGCTCCACCAGGGCCAGCAGGGCGGCGAGTTCCCGCTCCCGGCCGATCAGCACGGGATCACCGGGGTACGCGGCCGGGGCGCCCGGGCGCGACGGGTCGGGGGCGGGCGACGGGACGGGGAGATCGGGCATGAGGTGCTCAAGGGGTGCCAGTGGGGGGTCCGCCCCGACGGTTCACCGGGCCGGCGGCGCCCGTACGGCGCCGACCCGATCCTGCCGGGTGCGTGTAACGGGACGCTAAGTTCGCGGTAGGTGCGGCCGGGAACCGCCCGGACCGGTGCCGCGGGCGGCGACCGGCGCCCGGGCCCGCACGGCCCTCACCAGGCCGACGCCGGCAGAGCCGGACTCCCCAGGGCATCGGCGAGCGCATCGCTCTGCGAGCGGGTGAGGTCGAGCGCCCACAGCACCGCCGATGCGTCCGGGTCCGCCCCGGTGCGCCGAGGGCTGCCACCGCTCAGCGGGGAGTCGGCGTCGTCACAGCCCCGCGCTGCAGGCCTTCTGTTGCGCAGGAGATGCTCGGCCGTGCGCCGGGCGGTGTCGTCGGGCGCTCCGACGGCCGTGAGAGCGGCGCCCACTCGTGACGGGGCGTCCGGCGGCAACTCGTCGTCGGCGAGGATCGGCAGCAGCAGGAGGAGTCGGGCCTCGCTGTCCTGCACCCCGGGTACGGCCGGGTCGGGCGTCTCGGCCAGGTGCACCAGGTCGCGCCAGGACAGCCCGGGACCGTACCGGTCACCGCCGACGCCGGCGAGTACCTCGGCCCGAGGCCAGCCCGGTCGGGCCAGCAGGAAGTCCGTCCCGAAGTCACCGACGAGGTTCCGCTGGACGACAACCGCGCTGTGACCGCCCTGGAACGGGATGCGCAGCACCGGCCAGGCCCGATCGTCCAGGAGGACATCGGCCACGGCATCGGTGTCCGCGCCGTCGACCCCGAACCACTCGGGTGACGGCCGGACCTCTCCCCCGGTGAACCGGCACATGGCCAGGAGGTGATTCGACCAGAACCCGGCCCGCTCGAGCAGCCACTCGCCCGCGACCAGCGGCCCGAGGTCATATCCCTTGATCAGCACGGACGGGAGTCTCTCAGGCTCCGCCGACACTCCCACGGTCCTGCCGGGTGCGTGCAGCAGGGCGCTAGGTTCGCGGTAGGTGCGGCTCCGTGGGGCCGGGCCGGCGGTCGACGGCCCGACTCGCGGAGATCAGGTCGCGGACCGCGTCACTGACCTCGGGAAGGGCGCCCGGGCGCGCCCACCGGTGGGCGTCGTGTTCGGTGAGGACGACCGGCCCGGTCGCCCCGACGGTGACGGCGAAGGTGAACTGGCGGGTGGTGCCGCCCCGGCTGTTGCGGTAGTCGAAGTGGCCGAGGTAGCCGGTGACCCGGTCGATGGTCAGGCCGGTCTCCTCCGCGGTCTCCCGGTGGAGGGCGGCCAGGACGCTCTCGCCGGTCTCGACCGTTCCGGAGGGAATCTCCCACATCCCGCCCATGAAGTCGTCGGGGCGGCGCCGCACGAGCAGGACCCGGCCGTCGTGCTCGATCACGGCGGCGGCGACGAAGCGGGTGATGCCGGCGGCTTCGGCGTCGGCCACCAGACCGGCTACGAACTCGGGCGAGGTGACGGTCACAGCAGCTCCTGGTGGTGGTGGCTGATCTTCCTGGCCGCGCGGCCGTCCTGCTCGGCCACGTCCAAGCCCTGCTCACGTTGCCGGGCCGGGAGCTCGGAAGGCGCCCGGGCTTCCGGATCGGCCCAGGCCGCCGACAGGTGCCAAGCATGGGTGCACCCGTCGGCGCAGAACCGCTCGCGGCGGCGCCTGTCCGCCACCCCGAGCAGCGCGACCAGCAGCCGGAACGCCTTCACCCGCTCGTCCTGCGGCAGGTTGACGATCTTTGTCAACTGCCCGGCCAACTGCCCACGGGTGACCAGCACCGCCGGAGTATGCGTGGGCCGAAGACCGGCGAGTCGCACGCTCTCGGGCCCGTCCTCCACCGTCGCGCCCGCCTGGAGGCAGTATTCGCCCAGATCCCGCAGGACTTCGAACTGGCCCTCGGGAGGCAGGGCTTCGAACCACGCGACACCGTGCGCGAGCGGGCGCAGCCCCTGCGCGAGTCCGTTCAACAGGACCGTGCGCTCGTCCATCCGTCAACCTCCGCGACCCGGTTGGGGCCGGGGACCCCGTGGGGTCATCGAAGCAGATCGCGACGGGTGACCGGAGCGCGGGCAGGGCCCCGCGGGGTGGCCGCGGGGCCCTGGGGGGTGCGGTTCGGTCAGGCGATGGTCCAGCGCTGGAGGGTGGAGCCGGTGGCGGGCTGCTGCGTGACCAGGGCGCCGTCGGAGGTGGAGGCGGTGGTCAGCAGGAGTCCGGTGGCCTGGGAGGTGACCGTGTAGCCGCCGGTGACGGGGGTGACCACCCAGTGCTGGTTGGCGCCGCCGGTGCAGGCCCACTGGATGATCTGGGCGCCGGGCGCGGTGGAGCCGCCGTTGACGTCCATGCAGAGGTTGGAGAGCGCGTTGACGATCTGGTAGCTGCCGTCCGCCTGCTGGGTGAAGACCCACTTCTGGTTGCTGCCGGTGTTCGGGGTCCAGGTGATGAGCTGGGTGCCCTGGGCGGTCGAGTGGTTCGGGTCGTCGAGCGCCTTGCCGCCGGCCTGGAGGGTGTGGGTGCCGGCGAGCGCCGGGTTGACCGTCCAGGTGAAGGTGGTGGACCCGGTGGCGGTGCCGGAGGTGGCGTTCACCGTGACGGTGGCGGACCCGGCGGTGGTCGGGGTGCCGGTGATCAGCCCGGCCGGGCTGATCGACAGGCCGGCGGGCAGCCCGGTGGCGGAGAAGGTCAGCGCCTTGCCGGCCGAATCGGTGGCGGCGAGCTGGAGCGAGACGGCGGTGCCGAGCTTGCCGGACTGGTTGCCGGGGGCGGTGACGGTGACGGTCTCGGGGGCCGCACCCGCCGGGGTGAGCGTCAGGGTCTGCTCGCCCGGGGTGCGGGCCGCGCCGACCGCGCTGCCGGTGGTGTCGCTCCAGCTGCGGGTGGGCGTGGTCTCGGCGAGCCGGCCGGTGGTCGAGGACAGGCCGATCACCAGCCCGCTGTAGCGGTTGACCAGCCGGTACGTCCCGTCGGGCACGTTGCCCGCCGAGGTGCCGGGCACGACGAACCACTGCTGGCCGACGACCGGTCCGCTCGGACCGGCGGCGGTGACGGTCGGCCGGGCGCCCCAGGCCCGCCCCGCGACGGCGCCGGAGTCGACGCCGAGCAGCTGGCCGGTCGAGGAGTTGACGACCCGGTAGGACCCGTCGCCGTTGCCCGCGAACACCCACGACTCCAGCGCAGATCCGGTGGCCGCCGCCAGCGAGGTGGTGCCCGAACCGCCGGACACCTGGGCCAGCACCCGGCCGCCCGCGCTGCTGATCCGGTACGCCTTGGTCTCGTCGACCGGCGCGGCCACCCGGGCGGAGGCGCCGAGCGTGATGTCCACGTACTCCCCGGAGGCCCCGCCCGCGCACTCGAACGCGCAGTACGAGCGGAAGCTCTTGCCGACGATGGTGGAGTTGGTCCGGTTGGCGCCGTCGAGGAACCAGCGGTACCAGGAGTTGGTGGTGTAGCCGCCGGTGTCGCCGATCAGGTGCCACTTCTGGCTGGAGAGGTCGTCGGTGACGTAGAAGCGCTGCGGCGCGACCCCGGACACGGCCTCCGGCTCGCCGATGTACAGCCGCAGGTAGGCGTTGTAGGCGATGTTCATCACGAACAGCGGCGACTTCGAGGGCAGCTTGCCGGCCGCGATCTGCTGGGCGGCGGTGCCGGTGTTGGCGGGGTTGTAGTCGCCGGCGACGGGGGTGAATCCGGTGCTGCCGGCGGCGTCCACCGGGACCTGGTTGCTCTCCAGGCCGCCCACACCGGGCTGCGACCAGGCGCCGTCGTACCACTTCTGCCAGGAGCCGGGCGCCATCTTGGCGGAGATCGGGGCGCGGGCGACGTGGGCCAGGCTGTCGGTCCAGTTGCCGCCCTTCTCGACGATGCGCGAGCCGTAGAAGACGTAGAAGTAGCCCGAGGCGGTGTCGACGAACAGGCGCTGGTCGCCGTCGCCGTAGGAGTACGTCTGGTTGGGGAACTGGGCGCTGTCGCCGCGCTTGGTGGAGTACGGCGAGGTGAGCACGTGGTCCTTGATGGTCCAGGTCCGGCCCTGGTCGGTGGAGACCGCGTAGTCGATGGCGTCGAAGTGGATGCCGTCGGAGAACGGCGACGGGGTGAACTCGTTGTGCACCAGCCCGTACCAATCGCCGGTGTCCGGGTCGACCCAGACGCCCGACAGGTCGCAGTAGTTCTTCTGCGAGTAGCTGGCGTTGCCGGTCGAGTAGGTCGCCGCCATACCGGTCGGGCTGTTGTTGCAGCGCCAGGTGGTGTCGTTGTTGCGGTCGTTGGCGTTGGCGGGGTTCACGGCGTCACTGACCGCGCCGGAACGGGTGGCGGTGTCGAAGTCGGTCCCCGTGAAGAAGTCCCAGTACCGGGGATCGCTCGCGCCGTAGAGGGCGGCGGACTGCTGGAACCAGAAGGTGCCGTCCTTGTCGACGAAGGTGGACGCCGGGGTGTCGGTCGGGTGCGCGTACCGGACCGGCGCGCCGACGCCGATCGTGTAGGTGGCGGCGGGCGGGGTCGCCGAGGCGGGTGGCGCGAAGAGACCGGACAGCGTCAGGACGGCGGCGGCGAGCACGGCCGCCGGGGCGCGACGGGCAGGGGAGGACACGGGTACTCCTTCGGTGGCGACGCAGGGCGTGGGGGAACCGCCGCACGGGCGGCGGGCCGCGTCCCGGACCGGCCGCCGCGGCGGACGGGCAGGGGGGACGGGCCGGCCGGGCCGGCTCGCGGGGGTGACGGAAGCCCGATCGGTGCGCGCCGCGGCGGCCAGGCGTGCGGACCTGGCGCGGTGGCCGTGGCGACCGGTCGTGCGAACACCCGCGGCGGCGGGCTTGCAACAAGCTGCTCGTTTCCTGGGGGCTTCGAGCAACGTGGTGACGACCGTGACAGCACCCGGGGCGGGAAGTCAAGAGACCCGCGGCGGGCTCCCCGGTGGCGCGACGAAAGTCCAAGTCCGGCCCACGGCTGTCCGTTGACGACGGCTCTCGCGCTGGTCAGGCTGGCGGACAGGCGCGGACCACGGTGGTGGCCGGCGCTCGCGAGGACCCGGGGTGCGTGCCCGGGCCCCCGCGCCCCACTCACCTACTCGCGCCCCGACCCGCCCGACCCGCCCACCGCCGCCCGCGTACGAGAGAGGCCCCGGATGCCCGTCCACCCCCCGGCCGGACCGGTCAGCCGCCCGCCGCCGCGGGACTCGCCGCCGCACCTCCGGCCGCCGCACCGCCCCCGGACACCTCGTCCTCGGGCGCCTCGTCCTCGGGCACCTCGCTGAGCGGCCGGGCCAGCTCCTCCAGGCTGCGCCGCTCCGCGCGCACCCCGATGGCCGCCTCCACCAGCCCGGCGAGCGTCATCAGGCCGGCGCCGATGCAGAAGGCGAGCGTGGTGTCCGACGGAGTCCCGCTGCTCACCAGCCCGTTGAAGATGAGCGGGCCGGTGATCCCGCCGATCGCCGTGCCCACCGCGTAGAACAGCGCGATGCACAGTGCCCTGGTCTCCAGCGGGAAGATCTCGCTGACGGTCAGGTACGCGGCGCTCGCACCGGCGGACGCCAGGAAGAGCACGGCCGTCCAGCAGGCCGTCATGGTCACCGCGCTCAACTGCCCCTGCTGGAACAGGTACGCGGTGACGAACAGCAGCACCCCCGAGCCGACGTAGGTCCCGGTGATCATGGGTTTGCGGCCCACCGAGTCGAAGAGGTGGCCGAGCAGCACCGGGCCGAGGAAGTTCCCGACCGCGATCACCACGAAGTAGTAGCCGGTGTCGCCCTCCGGCACCTGGAAGAAGGTGGCCAGGATCGCCGCGTAGCCGAAGGTCACCGCGTTGTAGAGGAAGGCCTGTCCGATGAACAGGGCGAGGCCGAGCACCGTGCGCCGCGGGTAGCTGCGGGTCACCGTGCGGGCCAGGGTGACGAATCCGACCGGGCCGCGCGGCCGGATCAGGATGCTGCCCGAGGGTTCCGGGAGCGGCGTCCCGGTCTGCTCCGTCACCGTCCGCTCCACCTCGGCGACCAACTCGTCGGCCTCCTGCGCGCGTCCGCGCGAGAACAGCCAGCGCGGGCTCTCCGGCACGTGCCGGCGCACCAGCAGGATGACCAGGCCGAGCACCACGCCGATCGCGAAGGCGAGCCGCCAGCCGACGTCGGTGGCGAACAGGTCCGTGTTCAGCAGGGCGATCGAGGCGAAGGCGCCGAGCGCCGCCCCCAGCCAGAAGCTGCCGTTGATCACCAGATCGATCCGGCCCCGGACGCGAGCCGGGATGAGCTCGTCGATCGCGGAGTTGATCGCCGCGTACTCGCCGCCGATGCCGAAACCGGTGAGGAACCGGCACAGGAAGAAGAACCAGGCCGTCCAGGACAGCGAGGTCACCGCCGTGGCGGCCAGGTAGACGGCGAGCGTCACCATGAACAGCCGCTTGCGGCCGAGCCGGTCGGCCAGCCGGCCGAAGAACAGCGCGCCGGCGCACGCACCGGCCACGTAGAGCGCCGCGGCGACGGTGGTGACCTGCGCCGTGCTGATGTCGATGCCACTGCCGGACTCGGCCAGCCGCCCGGCCATGTTGCCGACCACGGTGACCTCGAGGCCGTCGAGGATCCAGACCGTCCCCAGCCCGATCACGATCCGCCAGTGCCAGCGTGCCCAGGGCAGCCGGTCGAGCCGGGCGGGCACGTCGGTACGGATCGGCGCGTCCTCGGCCTGCGGCGGGGGCTGCGCTCCGTCGGCGGCCGGCCGGGCGTGCGGTGATGGGTGTGCGGCCATGGGTCCCTCCCTGCGGTTCCCGCGCCGGGCGGACTGCCCGGATGCGACCTCCGTCTGCCCCGAGCCGGCGAACGCACGCCTGGCACCGGCGGCCCGGTCGGCCGGCGCGGTGCCAGGGCGTGCGTGGTGAGGGTGCCAGGACGTGCGGGGGGGTCGGGCCGTCAGCTCCCGGTGGCCCGGTGCAGGCCGTGCCGGGCCCGCCAGGCCAGGGTCGGGCCGGCGCCGTTGTCGGCGGCGGTGACCAGCAGGCCGCCGAGCATGGAGAGGTTCTTGAAGAAGTGGATGCGCTGCCGGGCACGCTCCGCCTCGTCCTCGGCCGCCCAGAACCGGTGCCCGGCCCAGGTCACCGGGACCAGCGTGGCGGCCAGCGCGAGCGCGGACAGCCGGGTGGCCCGGCCGGTGGCGAGGGCCAGTGCGGCCACCACCTGGACCCCCGCGTTCAGGCGGATCGCGGTGACGGTGTCGCGGGGCACCACCGGGACCTGGCCGGCCAGCGTGCGGACCACCGGTTCGGCGGCGGCCGCCACCCGGTCCGGTCTGCGCAGCGCGCCGAGGCCGCCGTACAGGAACATCGAGGCCTGCAACGGCCGGGCCGTGGCTCTGATGAGGGACATCGCGGGTGCCGCCCTTCTGGAGGTCTCCTGCTGCCGCGTATGCCCGCGATCGGCGGCCCGACCCCTCCCGGACCGGCCGGCCTCCGGCAGGCTCGCCGCGGGCCGGGCGCTCGCGGGGACATTCCGGCCGGACCGGAGGAGGATCTGGAGCGGTGGGGTGCTCGGGCGCGGGTACGGCGCGCCGCGCCGCGGGCGGCCGACCGGCCGGACGCGAGGAGGAAGGCCATGATCGTCGACTGCGCGCACTACCGCGACGGGCACCGCCAGCAGGAGGGCCCGATCCCGCTGGAGCAGGCGGCCGCCCGGTGCGAGCCCGGTGGTTTCGTGTGGCTCGGCATGTTCGAACCGGCCGCCGAGGAGCTGGACCGGGTACGGGAGGTGTTCGGCCTGCACGAGCTCGCCGTCGAGGACGCCCAGGCCTTCCACCTGCGGCCGAAGGCGGAGCAGTACGAGGACGGCACCGAGCTGATCATCCTGCGGACCGCGCGCTACGACGACGAGCGCGAGGAGGTGGACACCGGCGAGATCAGCGTCTTCCTCGCCGAGCACTTCGTGATCACGGTCCGGCAGGGCATCGCCAGCGAGCTGGCCGGCGCCCGCAGCCGGCTCGAACGCCGCCCGGAACTGCTGCGGGCCGGCAGCGCGTCCACCCTGTGGGCGATCCTGGACCAGGTGGTGGACGGCTACGCGCCGGTGGTCGCCGAACTCGACCACGACATCGGCCAGATCGAGGCGACGGTGTTCTCCGGCACGATCGCCCCGACCGAGCGGATCTACTTCCTGCGCCGGGAGGCCACCGACTTCTACCGCGCCGTGCACCCGCTGCTCGCCGTGCTCGCCCGCCGGCTCCAGCCCGGCCGGACGCCGGGCGAGCTGCTGCCCTACTTCCGGGACGTGCACGACCACCTGCTGCTGGTGAACGAGGAGGTCGCCGCCCAGCGCGACCTGCTGACCACGGTGCTGGAGGCGAACATCGCGGTGATCTCGGTCGAGCAGAACACCATCAACCTGCGACAGAGCGCGACCATGGAGCGGCTGACGATCGTCGCGACGGTGTTCCTGCCGCTCTCCTTCGTGGTGGGCTTCTTCGGCCAGAACTTCGGCTGGCTGGTCGACCGGATCAGCGGCTTCGGGGCCTTCCTCACGCTCAGCGTGGTCGGCCTGCTGCTGCCGTGCGTGGCGCTGTACCTGTGGCTGCGTCACCAGCGCCGCCGCCCAGCGCCGCAGGCGCGCGAGGCGGACGGCGCCGGCGCGCCCGGCCAGGACCCGCAGGCCCCCCGGGCCGGGCCGGCCGGTCAGGGCCCCCCGTCCGGCCCCCACCGCGGTGGCCCGCACCCCGGCGGCCCCCGTCCCCGCTGACCCGCCGGCCCCCGTCCGCGCCGGCCGCAGGGCCGCGCTCCCCGCCGACCGGCCGCCCGCGACCGCACCCCCCGTGCTCAACAGGGCCGCACCGCCTCGGCGCGCACGGCCACCAGCGGCGAGGGCACGATCCGGTGGTTCGCCGCCCGGAACTCCTCGGCCACCCGCACGCAGCCCGCGCACTCCTCCAGGTGCCGGGCCAGCTCGCGGCCGCGCCGCCGCCCGGGCCGGCGGACCGCGCCGGCCAGCAGCGAGGTGAAGTAGCGGCACTCCTGGGCGGTCCCCTCGTCGACGTGCGCGCGCAGGTACGCCTCGCGCAGCCCCTCCCGGGCCCGGGCCGCCAGCGAGCGCACCCCGCTCGGCGTCATGCTCATCCGCTGCGCCACGGTGGTGGCGGGCTCGCCCTCCACCACCAGGAACCAGAGCAGCACCTGCCACCGCTCGGGGAGCGCCCGGTAGGCCCTGGCGACCAGTGCCGCCTCCTCCGCCGCCAGCAGCTCGCCGTCCGGCTCCGCGCTGTCGGCCAGCCGCTCGGCCCAGGCGTTGAAGTCCTCGGTCAGCACCACCCGGTCGCGGCTCTGGACGCTCCACTCCATCGCGGTGCGCCGCACGCACGCCATCAGGTAGGGGCGCCACGCGTGCCGCGGGCCGCTGCCGCGGGCCACCGAGAGGTAGGTGCTGGCGTAGGCCTCGGCGGCGAGGTCCTGGGCGGTCTGCGGGTCGCGGCAGTAGCCGCGGGCGTAGGCGAGCACGGCGCCGTGGTGACGGCTGAACACCTCGGCCATCACCTCCCGGATCCGGGAGCGGGAGCTGCCGGCCGCGGGCGAGGCGGGAAGCGCCGCCGCGAGTTCGGCGTCGCTCAGCTCGCTGAGCGACGACTCGCGGGTCGTGGTACGAAGGGTCACGGGTTCCTCCTCAGGTCGGGCCTTCTCCTGGCGGGGAGTTCGCGGACCCGGCCGGCGCGGGGGCGCACGGATCGGGACGGGGAACTTCCCGGACGAAGGGCATCGCCGGCGGCCTGCTGCTCGGGCCGTCGGGACGGTGTGGCAGGAAGAGCCACAGCACACCAGCCCCACGTGTTTCCGGGCAACAGTCCGCCGGCCGAGCGCGCATCCGGTGATTCCGGATCCGAATGTGGGGAATCCGCGTGCGGGGTCACGCACCGGCTCCGCAGGGTGCCGCACCGCCCGCCGACGGAGCCGCCGGGCCGGTCAGCGCGATGGCAAGGCCGCGTCAAGTTAGATCTCGGGCTGATAACACAAAACTTCATACAGCTTTCGCATGGTTGAACCGACCTGCGAAGACGATTAACTGACAGGGCGTCAGTTGTCTGCTTCGTCCGGGAACGGAAAACGGCGAGGGTTCCCGCCGGCCTGCGCCGGCGGGAACCCTCGCCTCCTGCTCTCGTCCACCTCTCGTCTCGTCGCCGGGTCGGCGGTCAGCCGCCGGCGGCCTGCGCGTGACCGGTGTGGTCGACGCCGTTCACGATCTCCCCACCGAGCAGCCCGTGCAGCAGGTCCGCCGTGCTCTCGGAGAGGACCACCGCCCAGCCGTCACCGACCAGGTACGAGCCCCCGTAGGCCTTGGCCTCGGTCGTCCAGGAGTCCCGGGCACCGGAGTTCGGGAAGGTGGCGATCCAGATCTCCTCCCCGGCCGAGGTGCACACCCCCTGCCGCAGGTCGGCCGTCGTGGCGGTGATCTCCGCCGTGCAGCCGATCCGCCGGGCCAGCGTCTCCACCGAACTCGTGCCGGCGGAGGGTTCCGCCGCTCGCGAGGATCCCACCAACCCGCCTGTGCCACCGAAGAGTTCGAGCACCCCGAGGAGGAACAGGACGGCCAGCGCGGACCACTGGAACGCGGTGCGCAGGGAGCGGGTGGTACCGACCGGCGCGATGTCGGCCGCGGCGGGCCCGGCTGCCGTCAGGGCGCCGCCCCCGGCGCTCACTTGCCGGTGGCCGGCTTGCCCGACGGGTTGATGGCCGACCACTGGCCGTCGATCCCGTTGCCGAGGGCGTCACCGTAACCCTGATCGCCCGAGTAGACGTAGGCCGGCGTGCAGTTGATGCTCAGCTGCCAGGTGCCGTCCGGCCGCTGCATCTTGCCGACCAG
Organism: Kitasatospora sp. NPDC094015; assembly: GCF_040304075.1. Lineage (NCBI taxonomy): Bacteria > Bacillati > Actinomycetota > Actinomycetes > Kitasatosporales > Streptomycetaceae > Kitasatospora > Kitasatospora sp. NPDC094015. Next base: position 145,106 of record NZ_JBEOUL010000011.1, on the reverse strand, counting down.
CTTCGGGTCGACGCCCTTGATCTTGTCGGCGTCCACCGGCGCGGCCGGCATCCAGGTCTTCAGGCACTGGCCCTCGCAGTTGGAGCGCATCGGCCAGGCGGTGTCCTTCCCGTAGTGGTAGAGGGTCCGGCCGGCCGAGTCCACCATGATCGGGCCGAGCTGGGGGTGGACCATGACGGACAGCTGCACCTTGGCGCCGGCCTGCTGGGTCGGCTGCGGCATCGCGGTGGCGGTGGGCGCCGGGGCCGGCGCGGGGGTGGTCGGCGCGGGGGTCGCGGAGGTGTCGGCCCCGGCGGCCTTGGCCTTCGATCCGTCCGGCGCGAGCGCGTTCCAGGTGCCGCCCACGCCCTGGCCCTTGGTGTCACCGGGCGCGGTGTCCTGGGCGTAGCGGTAGGCCGGCCAGCCGCCGACCGTCAGCTGGTGCGTGCCGTCGGCGCGGGTGATCTCGCCGAGCTTGCTGGGGTCGATGCCGTTGCCCGGCAGGGTGCTGCCGTCCTTGAGGACCGGCGGCCAGGTGGTGGCGCAGGTGCCGGAGCAGTTGGACGTCGGCGGCTTGGCGGTGTCCTTGTCGAAGCGGTACAGGGTGAAGCCCTGACCGTCCGTCATGACCGAGCCGAGCTGGTCGTCGAGCCGGACGGCCAGCTGCCCGCCGGGCCTGGCCCCGCCGCCCGCGGCCGAGGCGCCGGAGTCACCGTAGGAGCCGTACGCACCGGCCGCGGGCTGCGTGCCGCCGGCGGACTGGCCGGAGCCCGGGTAGGACGTGCTGGCACTGCTGTTGGCGCTCCCGAAGGCCGCCATGAGGACGAGGCCGGCCAGCAGGAGGCAGGCCGCCACGAGGCCGTACCGTTTCGTTGTGGTGGTCAAGGTCTTCCTTGCCTTTCCATCGGTGGAGCGGGGACGTTCGGGGACAGCTACACGGGGTCGTAGGGGTTCGGGGTCAGGGGAACTCGGGGTCGCGAAGGGCCGGGGTCGCGAAGGGCCGGGGTCGCGAAGGGCCGGGCACGCGGGCCGGGTGGCGGGCGGGCGCGGCTCAGGTGATCCGCAGCGCCAGTGCGGGGCAGCGGTCCACCGCACGGCCCGCCTTCTGGAGCAGCTGCGGCGGGACGGGCATCACGCCCGCGGCCGGGAAGCCGTCCGCCCCCAGGCTGATCACCTCGGGCAGCACGCTGGTGCACAGGCCGTGGGCCTCGCAGAGGGTCCAGTCCACGACGATGGACCCGGCGCTCTCGGCCACCGGCATCGGCAGCACGTCCTGCACGGACCGGCCGCAGCCGTACTGGTAGGAGTGGAGTTCGAGGTCCTCGGCGAAGACCTCCAGGGACGAGGCGACGAACCGCGAGGCAGCATCGGGGTGGCTGCACGCGCCCCGTCCGGTGACCTCCCGCATCCGGGTCTCCACCAGCTCCAGGGCGGCGCGCCCGCCGCCCCGCACCACCTCCTCGAGCGCCTTGACCAGGGCCGGCAGCCCGAGGTAGCACGGCCCGCACTGGCCGGCCGTCTCGTCGGCCATCCAGCGGGCGACCCGGAGCACCTCGCCGAGCGGGCAGGTGGTGCCGGGCAACGGCAGGATCGCGCCGGCGCCCAGCGCACCACCGAGGCGCTGGAAGGACTCGCGGGACACCACGGCGACCGCGGCGGCCTCCGGGGTGAGCCACTTGCCGTGGTAGCCGCCGACCAGCACGCCCTGGCCGATCTCCAGGTCGAACAGCGCGAGCAGCTCGCGCAGCGGTACGCCCGCGGGCGTCTCCACCACCTGGGCGCCGGCCAGCGTGAGCAGGACGGTCCCGGGTTCGGCCGGGGTGCCCACCTCGCGGTACGGCAGCGCCCCCAGCCGTGCCGCTACCGCGAGTTGGGCGTAGGTCTCGGCGTTGGACAGCAGGGTGGGCATGCCCCCGACCCCGCTGTCGCTGGTCCGCACGCCGCCGCCGCGCGGCAGGGCGATCCCGCTGGTGATCCCGCGGGCCAGCGCGCTCCCCTCCCCCGAGACGAACCGCTCGGGCAGCCGGACCACGGAGACCGGGAGGCGGGTCGACCGCCGCTCGGCCAGCGCCCGGCGCAGCGACTGCTCGGTGTCCGCCCGGGTCACGCCGAGCGCCACCTGTTCGGCGTCCAGCGACTCGGCCGCCAGCAGGGCCCCGTCCAGCACCAGGTGGGGGGTGCGCAGCAGGAGTGCGGCATCCTTCAGGCAACTCGGTTCTCCTTCCGTTCCGTTGACCACCACGATCGGGCGGCCCTTGCGGCGTGCGGCCGCCTTGACCACGGCGCGCAGCTTCCTGGCGAACGGGAAGCCGGCCCCGCCGCGGCCGCGCAGGTTGACGTTCTCGGCCAGTTCGGCCAGCTCCTCGGCCTGCATCGCCGGCAGTTGGCCGTGGACCACCAGGTGGGAGCGGTAGTCCAGCCGCTCGGCGTGCTCCAGGCCGGCGAACAGGACCGGCCGGCCGAGCCAGGCGATGGGTGCGCCGCTCATCCGTCCAACCGCCGTCGTCCGGTGCCGGCGCCGACCGGCTGGCGGCCGGGCAGGTCCTGGCCGAGCCTCGGTGCGGCCGCGGGCGGCCGGGCCTCGGTCCGCTCGCGGCCCGGCAGCGGGATCCGCAGCGGCGCGCCGGGCCGGCGGGCGGCGCCGCGGTCCTGGAAGGCCAGCCGCAGGCCGAGCGCGCCGATCACGCCCAGCACCGCGAGGCCGTACAGGACGGTCACCCAGGTGGCGGCCATGCGGCCGGCGTTGAGGCCGTGCACCAGGCCCGCGCCCCAGGCCGGGTAGGCGCAGATGTGGACGATCCGCCACCGGCCGGCCTCGCCGGTCCTGGCGAGCACCCCGCGGGCCGCGCCGGCCAGCGCCACGGCCAGCAGCACGTAGCCGGAGAGCACGCCGAGGCCGAAGATCACCGGCCGGTTCGGGTCGGTGAACGGCACGAAGGCGGCGATCGCGCCGATCTGGTGCTGGATCAGGTTGACCCAGACGTGCAGGACGAGGAAGACCACGCCCGAGACGCCCATCGTGCGGTGGATCGCCTGGGCGACCAGCCGGTGGACCGGACGCAGCACCAGCCGGTCGGTCGCCGCGAGCCCCCACAGGACCGCGGAGGAGAAGGACACCAGGGCCATGACCCCGGCGGCCACCCCGAGGAACGCCTGCAGGGCGCCGTTGACGGCGACGGCCGTCACGCCGAGGCCTGCTGCCAGCAGCGGCAGGAGCGACCACAGCGTGGCCACGCGCCGTCCCCCGGTGCCGGACTGCTCGCCGGCGGCCCCGTCCGGCGCCTGCGCCCGGCGGCTTCCGCTCCCCCGCCCTTGGGCGGAACGGCGGGCCCGGTGCCCTTGCTCTGTCACCATTGCTGTGTCCTCCGGCGTTTTCTTGCTCCGGTCGTGTGGGGGCCCGTGGCCCCCGGGGCCGCCGGGTTTCCGTCCCGGTGGCGGCCCGTTCGGGCGATCAGCAGCGACGGCCCTCGTTGATGCAGCCGACCATCCGGTCCAGCAGGTCGCGGTTCATCACGTTGATGAAGTCCCCGTGGTCGGTGATCGGGTTGTGCAGTTGCTCGGGGAAGCTGTCGACGGCGAAGCGCTGCCCGGTGGGCACGTCGTAGGCGACCCGCTCCACCAGCTGCGGGATGGCCCGGAAGTTCTTCGGGCAGCTCCCGTTGGCCTGGGAGAAGGCCGTGTGGGTGCGGTGGTTGGCGCTGTCGATGTTCTTGCCGTCCCAGCAGTCCGGGAACTTCAGGGTCCGCACCACCCGGCTGCCGTTGGGGCAGATCGGGTACTTGTCGGCGAGCTGGCGGTCCTCGAAGCCGGTGCAGCTCCAGGAGGCGTGGGCGTTGGCCGGTCCGTTGGTGAGGGCCTTGGCGTCGCCGGTGATGATCCGCAGGAAGCGGGTCATCGACTGGACCTTGTTGCCGGTGGCGGAGCTGTAGGTGATGCCGACCTCGGCCGGCTTGAGGATCCGGCCGACGTTGCGGTCCTTGCCGCCGCCGGGGGCCTTGAAGTCGCTCTCGTTGACGCCGTTGAGCAGGCGCAGCACCGGCCAGTAGTAGGCGGACTGGTCGCCGTTGGAGCAGCTCGTGCCGGCGGCGGCGAGGCGGTTGTTGGAGGAGAACGCGCTGGTGGCGAGGTTGCCCACGTAGTCGTGCATGTGGTGGGCGCCGTTGCTCACCCCGGGTGCCACGATCACGTTGTCGGGGTTGAGGTGGCGGTTCTCGTTGCGCCCGCACTGCGAGGTGAAGGTACCGCTCGCCGGGCCGGTACGGGCAGGCTTGGCGACGTTCGGGGAGACCGACCTGATGTCGACGAACCCGCGCCCCGGGCCGGACTTGCCGCCCGAGCTCTTGCTGCGGTCGGCCGCGACGCCCTGCCCCTCGGGGCCGTACTCCTTGGCGGAGGCGTCGACGACCAGGTCCCGGCGGATCGAGCAGCGGGCCAGCCCGCTGACGTCCGCGGGCAGGCCGGCGTCCGGTCCGGCGCTCGCCGAGAGCTTGCGCAGGGTCGCCGACCGCTGATCGGCGAGGGTGGCCATGACCCGCTGCTCGCCACCGCCGGAGCCGGGCTCGGAGAGGGTGCGGTAGGCGTCCGCCACCTGGCCGTCGAGGTCGGCGAGATCCTGGTCGACGTCGGGTTGGGCGGCCTCCGGCACGGTGGCCAGGCTCGCGCCGACGTCGGCGCAGGCCACCGTGCCCACCTGCGCGGCGGCCGCCTGCGACCGCCAGGGCCGCTGCCCGGCGAACGCCGCCGCCGCGAGTACCGACGCGCCGCTGATCGCCAGTACGCCGGCCACCAGCACCGCCAGCAGTCTCCGCTTCGACCTGCCACGTTTGTGAATCCTCATGCTTCGCATCCTCGGAACGGGATCGGGGCCTGCCGGTGCAGGCCGTGGACAGCCTTGGAAGGCCTTTTCGGGCCGGATTCCGCTAACGCTGGGTCGTGCCGGGCGCCGGGACCGGGCTCGTGCTCGGCGACGCGGTGCCGGACGGCGGTGCGGCGAGTTTGCCGAATTCCACCAACTTGGTGTCCTCCAGCACCGTCATGTGGTCCAGCACGGTGGAATTGGCCAGCGTCGCGAGGTCCCGGACGGTGGAATTCTGGGTGCTGGCCCGCACTTGGGCGACGACGGCGAACACCTGGCCGTGCGCACTGCGCACGATGTTGGCGAACTGCCGGTCGAAATCGTCGCCCTGGGCCGCGTCCAGCGTCTGCAGCCAGGCCTTCTGCTGGGCGTTGGGTTCGTCGGGGACCTCGAGCCCCAGGGTCCGGGCGGTGTCCAGGTCGGCCCGGTCGAGCTCGGTGTGCCCGTCGATCAGGTGCTGGCCGGCGGTCTTCACCTCCGGGGTTCCCCCCTTGGCGAGGGCCATCCGACCTGCGGGGATCTCCCACAGTCCGGCGAGCCGGACCCGTTTGACGAAGTCCCGGTCGAGCGGTGTCAGCGGGCCGGACGGGGTCTGGACCGTCCCCGGTGCCTGCTCCGCCGCCGCCGGGGTGCGGTACGCGCCCGCCGAGCGCAGCACGGGCAGCAGCAGCGCCGCCGCCGTGGAGAGCATGGCCACGATCACCAGAAGCGTGGCGAACGATCGCGGGAACCGGCTCACCTGCGGCAGGCCGTAGGCGGAATTCCCGGATCCGCGCTTCTTCCTCGAAGATGACATCTGTTTCCTCATCACGCCGGGGCTGGGGATCGCGCGGCCCGCCGCCGGAATTCCTTCCGGCGGCTGCCGGGATCGCGGTGGAGCATCGCCCCGGTCGACATCACGGAATTCCGGAACGGTCAGGAACGGGTGGCGCGCACGGTGGTCGCGTGGCGTCTGCGGCGCCGCTGCGCCGGCCGACGGCCGAGCGGCAGAGGGCTGTGGGACGGAAAGCTCGCTGCCGCTCGACCGTCGGGGCAGGGGTGCATCGGAACACCTCCCTGGGATCTGCCGGCCACGTGCGGGCCGGTCATCAGAGAAAGAGGCCGGTTCCGAGGTTTCGTCCCGTCACTTTGCCTTTTCTTTACCATCGGGCGCGCTGTGCACCCCGCTCCCACCCGTTCGCGGCCGGGCCCCGGCGCGGCCGTCGGCGCACGTGGGAGGAGTGCGCGGGCAGCACCCGCGGCCCGGCCGCCGGGCCGGACAACTCCGCAGGTGGATCCGTACTGTGGCGCGGACCCGGCCGCACGGTACATTGCCCTACCGGCCGGGCCGCCGTAGCCCCGCGCCGCCCCTGTGTCCCACACCTTCCGGACGCGAGCGAGGCCGCATGCGACTGAACCTCAATCAACTGGCGATCTTCGCCCAGGTCATCGAATGCGAGGGGTTCTCGGCCGCCGCCCAGGTCCTGTTCCTGAGCCAGTCGTCCGTCTCGAAACAGGTGCAGAGCCTGGAGATAGCCCTGCGCACCCAGCTGGTCGACCGCTCGGGCCCGAAGATCCGGCCGACCCTGGCCGGTGAGGTCCTGCTGGCACAGACCAAGGAGGTGCTGGCGCTGGCCGACCAGGCGGTGGAGGCGGTCCGCGCGGCGGCCCTGCTGCACCGGGAACCGCTGGTGATCGGCAGCACCAGCACCCTCGGCGGGCAGTTCCTGCCGTCCGTGCTGCGGGAGCTGCGGCGCCGGGAGCCGGAGGCGCAGTTCACCCTCGCGATCAGTACCGCCGACCAGCTAGCCGCCGCCCTGGAGGAGGGCCGGACCGGCATCGGCCTCAGCGCCGGCCCGCTGCCGCCCGGCCGGTACCGCTCGGAGCGGCTCGCCGAGGACGCCATGCTGCTGATCTGCCCGCCCGACCACCGGCTGGCCGGCCGCCGGCTCACCCCCGCCGACCTGGCGGGCGAGACCTTCCTGCTGCGCGAGAACGGGTCGCAGACCCGCAGCCAGCTGAAGGACCTGCTGCACGGCTGGGAACTGTCCGGCGCCCGCACCCTCGACCTGTGGGGCACCGACGGCATCAAGGAGGCGGTCCGGATCGGCCTCGGGATCGGCCTGGTGCCGCAGAGCTCGGTGCGCCTCGAACTCCGGCACGGCGCGCTGGCCGCACTCACCGTCCACCCCGGGCCCGAGCACCGCACGGTGACGGCCAGTTGGACCCTGGCCCGCCCGCTGACGACCTACGAGCAGATCCTGCTGCCGCTGCTGCGCGAGGTCGCCGCCACGGCCCCGACGCCGTGAGCCGGCCGGCGATCTTCACCCGGAGCGACCCCGGCGGCCGTCCACCGGGTGGTTGACTGCTCGGTATGGACACCACGCGAGCGATCCCCGCGCCCACGCACCCGGCGACGGCCACCCCGGCCCCCGCGGTCGCACCGCCGCTCGACCACGAGCTCGCCGCCGTGCTCGACGAGTTCGGGGACGCCCTGCGGGACCCGCTCACCCCGGAGAACCTCGCCGCCCGCCAGCAGCAGGACGCCGCCGTCCGGCCGCGCCCCACCCTGCGGGAGCTCGGCGCGGACGGCCGCTTCGAGGTGGCCGAACACCGCGTGCCGGGGCCGCCGGACGCGCCGGAGGTCACCCTGATCAGCGCCCGCCCCACCGGGATCGCCGGGCCGCTGCCGGTCCTGTACTACCTGCACGGCGGCGGGATGGTGATCGGCAACGCCGCCTCCGTCCTCCCCCAGCTGCTGCGCGAGCGCGACCTCACCCCGGAACTGGCGGTCGTCTCCGTGGAGTACCGGCTCGCACCGCAGACCCGCTACCCGGGCCCGCTGGAGGACTGCTACGCCGGGCTGCGCTGGGTCGCCGCGCACGGGGCCGGGCTGGGCCTGGACCCGGAGCGCATCGTCATCGGCGGCAAGAGCGCGGGCGGCGGGCTCGCCGCGGCGCTCGCCCTGCTGACCCGCGACCGCGGCGGCCCGCGGCCGATCGGGCAGCTGCTGCTCTGCCCGATGATCGACGACCGCAACGCCACCTTCTCCGGTCACCAGATGGCCGGCGTCGACCTGTGGGACCGCACCTCCAACGCCACCGCCTGGCAGGCCCTGCTCGGCGACCGCTACGGAGCCCCGGACCTGCCCCCGTACGCGGCGCCCGCGCGCGCCACCGACCTGACCGGGCTGCCCCCCGCCTACATCGAGGTCGGCTCGGCCGAGACCTTCCGGGACGAGGACGTGGCCTACGCGAACGCGATCTGGCAGGCCGGCGGCCAGGCCGAACTGCACGTCTGGCCCGGCGCGTTCCACGGTTTCGACTCGCTGGCGCCGGACGCCGCCCTGGCCCGGGACGCCCGCAACGCCCGGGCCCGCTGGCTGCGCCGCGTCCTCGACGCACCGGCCGGGCGGCCGGGCCCGGCCGCCTGACACCGGCCGCCTGAGACCGGCCGGCCCGCACGGCGAGGCCCTCAGCTGTCCGGGTGCGCCGCGGCCCAGCCGTGTTCGAGCAGCGCGAAGGCCTCGTCGGCGGCGCGGCGCGGCTCGGCGTGCCGCTGGATGAGGGTGCGGGACTCCAGCGCGAACCGGGCCAGCGCCGCACAGCCGATGTCGTCCGCGGGCGCGCCCACGGCCTCGGCGATGGCCCCCGCCAGCGCCGCCTCGTGGCGCATCCACATGCGGTGGGAGTAGTCGGACAGCGCCGGGGTGTCCCGCACCATCCGCTGGAAGTCACCGAACCGCGGGTCCGCGGCCTGGACCGCGAACCGGGTCTGCGCCAGCAGCAGGTGCTCGCGCAGGGCCTGCGGGATCGTCCGGCCCGGCGGCCGGTCGCGCACGGCGGCCACCAGCCCCGCCTCCTGGTCGTCCTCCTGGTCGAAGACCAGCGCCTCCTTGCCGGAGAAGTGCTTGAACAGGGTGGTCACCGAGACGTCCGCGCGGTCGGCGATGTCCTTGACGCCGACCTGGTCGTACCCGCGCTCGAGGAAGAGTTCGAGCGCCGCGTCGGCGAGGGACTGGCGGGTCTGGGCCTTCTTGCGCTCGCGGCGCCCGGTCGATTCGGTCACCCGCCCACCCTACCCCGAGGTGAATCCACCCCAAAAGTTGAGTCATTGCACTTATTGAGTGAGTGTGGTTTCGTGAGGGTGCCGGGACTCGCCGGCACCACACCCACCTCCCCAAGGACGTCCCGTGCACCCTGCCCGCACTCCCCGCATCGCCGTCGTCGGCGCCGGCCTCGGCGGCCTCACCTGCGCCCGTGTCCTCCAGCGGCACGGCCACCCCGTCACCGTCCTCGAACGCGAGGCGTCCGCCGACACCCGACCGCAGGGCGGCAGCCTCGACATGCACGCCGACACCGGCCAGGCCGCCCTCCGCTCGGCCGGACTGCTCGACCGGTTCCACGACCTCGCCCGGCCCGAGGGCGACGAGTGGCGGGTGCTCGACCCCGCCACCGGCGCGCTCGTGGCCCGGCACGGACCCACCCCGGACGGCGGCCGGCCGGAGATCGACCGGGGCCAGCTGCGCGGCCTGCTGCTCGACTCGCTCGCCGAGGGCACCGTCCGCTGGGGCCGGGCGGTGCGCGCGGTCACCCCGCTCCCGGACGGCAGCTGCCGGCTGCTCCTCGGGGACGGCAGCACCGAGGACTTCGACCTGGTGGTCGGCGCCGACGGCGCCTGGTCCCGGGTCCGCCCGGCCCTGTCGTCCGCCGTGCCCCGCTACACCGGCGTCACCTTCCTCGAGACCGGCTTCGACGACTGCGACACCCGGCACCCCGGGCTCGCCCGGCTGGTCGGCAACGGGTCGCTGCTGGTGAAGGGGGCGGGGCGCTCGCTGGTCGCCCAGCGCAACAGCAACGGCCACATCCGCGCCTACCTCGCGCTGCGCGCACCGGAGGACTGGCACCGGACCGGCGGCGTCGACCTCGCCGACCGGCAGGCCGTACGGGACCGGCTGGCGACCCTGCTCGACGACTGGGCGGAGAGCCTGCGCGACCTGCTGCGCACCAGCGACCACGGTTTCGTCAACCGGCCGCTGCACGTCCTGCCCGCCCCGCACGGCTGGGAGCACGTGCCCGGCGTCACGCTGCTCGGCGACGCCGCGCACCTGATGCCGCCGGTCGGCCTCGGCGCCAACCTGGCCATGCTCGACGGCGCCGACCTCGCCCACGCGCTGGTGTCCGGCGCCGGGATCGGCGAGGCCGTCCGCGCCTACGAGCGCACCATGCTGCCGCGCTCGGCCGAGGCCGCGACCGGCAGCGCGCAGGGGCTCGACCACCTGGTGCCCGCCGCGGCCGGCTGAACCCCGGCGGCCCGGGCCAGGCTCGGCACGGCCTGGTCAGCCCGGCCGGTCGCCGCCCCGCACGTACTGGCGCGGGGTCAGGCCGAGGGTGCGCCGGAAGGCCGCGACGAACGAGCTGGCCGAGGCGTAGCCGACCCGCAGGGCCACCGCCTCGACCGTCAGCCCCCCGGCGAGCAGCGGGATCGCGGCCTGCATCCGCAGCTGCTCGCGCCAGCGGCCGAAACTGACCCCCGTCTCGGCCGCGAACAGCCGGGCCAGGGTTCGGCCGCTCGCCCCCACGACCACGCCCCAGGACTCCAGCGTGCGGTCCTCGCCGGGGTCGGCGGCCAGCGCCCGGGCGACCCGGCGGGCGCGCGGATCGGTGGGGTGGACGACGGTGACCGTCCGTACCGGGAGCGGGTGGAGCAGGTCGAAGAGCACCGCCTCGGCCCGCCCGCGCGCGGCCGGCGCCAGTTCGGGCCGGCCGAGGTGCTCGATCAGGTCGCGCAGCAACGGCGGCACCGCCACCACCGTGGGATCCGGCCAGCCGAGCGGGCACCGCTCGGGGGCGACGTACGGGCTGCGCATGAGCGCCCCGTCGGTGGTCCCGGTCGCGTGCCGCACGCCGCAGGGGATCCACAGCGCCATGGTGGGCGGCAGCAGCCAGCTCCCGGCCTCGACCCGGACGGCCAGCAGTCCGGTGCTCGACCAGGCCAGCTGGTGGACCGGGTGCTCGTGCAGCGGGAACCAGTGGCCGCGCGGCAGGGAGAAGGTCCCGACGGCCACCGCCGACGGGCCGGCATCCTGCTGTCCGGAACGCGACATCGGTTGGCAGCCTAGCCCGTCGTGCTCGAAGCCGGGCCCCGGCAGGCTTCGTCGCATGCCGATGAATTCAGCGCACAAGAGACTGTGCAGCTCGCGCACGTGGGCGCGGACGACCGAGGAACAGATCCTGCCCTGGGCCCTGGAGGGCCTCGACCTGGGCGACGACGTGCTGGAGCTCGGGCCCGGGTACGGGGCGAACCTGCGGGTGCTGGTGGAGCGGGTCGCGCGGCTGACCGCGGTGGAGATCGACCCGGCCACCGTACGGCTGCTGGAGCGGCGGTACGGCGACCGGGCCCGGGTCCTGCTCGGCGACGCGGCCGAGCTGACGCTGCCGGACGGCGCCTTCTCCGCGGTGGTCTGCTTCACGATGCTGCACCACGTGCCGACCGACCTCCACCAGGACCGGATCTTCGCCGAGGCGTTCCGGGTGCTGCGGCCCGGCGGCGTGTTCGCGGGGAGCGACAGCCTGCCCAGCGTGCCCTTCCGCGCCCTGCACGTCGGGGACACCATGAACACCCTCGACCCGGACGGCCTGCCGGCCCGGCTGACGGCGGCCGGGTTCACCGGTGTCGCCACCGGCCTCGACGGCCGGGGCCGCCGGGTCCGCTTCCGGGCGCACCGGCCGTGACCGCCCGGTCGGCCGGTCGGGGCCGGTCGGGGCCGGTCGGGGCCGGTCGGCCGCCCCGGAGGCCCGGGGCGGCCGGCGGCCGGTCAGGTCCACTGCTCCGACTGGGCGACACCCGGCACGGGCTTGCCGATCAGGGCGAGCGGGACGAAGAAGTTCACCTGTCCGATCGCGATCGTGAGGGTGGCCAGCGCGGTGGGGTCGTAGTGCCGGGCAGCCTCCTCGTACAGCCCGTCGGGGACCCGCTCGCCGTCCGGGTTCGGGGTCAGGACCGCCTCGACCAGGGCCAGCGCGGCCAGCTCCGCCCCGGTGAAGCAGGTGGCGGTGCGCCAGGCCGCGACGGCATCGATCCGCTCGTCGCGCTCGCCCGCCTTGCGCAGCAGGCCCGAGTGCATCGCGGTCAGGTAGGCCGAGCCGACGAGCTGGCCCGCGCGCAGGTGGACCAGACCGATCGTGGCGCGCGGGACCGACCGGTTCCCGGTGGCCCGGTAGAGCCAGCCGCCGAGTTCCTTGAGCTCCGGGACCAGCTCGGTCGGATCCGGCATCCGCGACCCGGGCGCGGCCTGCTCGGCGGTCATGGTGGGGGTGGTGGGGGTGGTGGTCGCGTTCATGGCGGGGCCTTCCGCTCGGTGGTCGCTGCTGCCTCTACCGGGCTGACGGATCCCGTCGCCCGGATGTGACGAGCCCCGACCGGACCGCCCCGACCTCCGGACCGTGCTCGCCCCGGCGCCGGACGGGCACCGGGGCGGGCCGGTCAGTTGACCTGGACCGCGGGGCCGCCGGGCAGGCTGGTGTCGGCCACCGGCCCGTAGGTCGCGGAGAAGTAGCCGTCGGCGGGGCACAGGACCGAGCCGCCGCTCTTGGCGAAGTGCTCGTTGTGGAAGGCCAGGCTGTGCGCGGCGTTGTCGGCGTTGCCGGAGAACGCGCCGCTCAGCTGGTAGCTGCAGGTGAGGTTGCCGAACCAGGAGTTGAGCACGGCGGTGGCCTGGATCGGCGCGGCGCCGCCGGTGAGGGTCACCGGGAGCCCGGGGCCGTCGTCGACGGCGACCCGGTAGGGGAGGCTGCCGACCGTCAGGCTGCGCACGGAGGTCACGCCGGTGACGTTGCTGGTGCAGGAGCCGAAGGTGAGCCCGGTCAGCGACTCGGTGGCGGTGCCGGGGGCGGCGGGGTTGCCGAGCACGGTGGCGGCGAGCTGGGAGGTGGTGCAGGTGACGCCGGTCGTGCTGGTGGCGGTGGAGTAGAAGGTGGCGCGGGTGCTCGCGGCGAGCGGCGCGCCGAGCACGTCGCCCACGGCGACGGCGGTGCCGGCGGCGCCGGCGGTCAGCACCGGGGTGGCGGCGACGGGGCCGGGCGCGGCGGTGGCGGGCAGCGTACCGAGGGCGAGCAGGGCGACGGCGGCGGCGGGGACGGCGAGCTGGCGGTGGATGCGCATGGGAAAGCCTCTTCCTCGGTGAGGGGGGATCGAGAAGACGAACTTTCGCTGGCTCCCGGCGGACGCGGGGACCGGGGAGCTGACTACGTTGTAGAGCGGTGTCCGTGCACCGTCAAGGCATGGCGTCGAACTTGCTGACTTTTTGTCAGTAAGAGTGGAACCGCCACTGCGCCCCAGCTGGGAACACCCGGACCGGCCCATCGGTTGTCGCACTGCGGAAGACTCCCGCACCCGACCGAAGGATCCCCGTTGAGCCTCTACGACATCCCGCTGCACACCCTCGCGGGCGCGCCCGCCTCGCTGGCGGACCACAAGGGCAAGGCCCTGCTGCTGGTGAACGTGGCCTCCAAGTGCGGCCTCACCCCGCAGTACGCCGGCCTGGAGCGGCTGCAGCAGCGCTACGCGGAGCGCGGCTTCACCGTGCTGGGCTTCCCGTGCAACCAGTTCGCCGGCCAGGAGCCCGGCTCGGAGGAGGAGATCCAGACCTTCTGCTCCACCACCTACGGTGTGTCCTTCCCGCTGTTCGAGAAGCTGGACGTGAACGGCGAGGACCGCCACCCGCTGTACGCCCGGCTGACCGAATCCGCCGACGCCGAGGGCGCGGCCGGGGACGTGCAGTGGAACTTCGAGAAGTTCCTGATCGCCCCGGACGGCACGGTGGCCGGCCGGTTCCGCCCCCGCACCGAGCCGGAGGCCGAGGAGCTGATCGCCGCGATCGAGGCCCAGCTCCCCGCCTGATCGACGGCTTCCCGCCCGATCGACGGCAACCGCCCGGGTGGCGCCCCGCAACCGATGCGGTGCGCCACCCGGGCGGAACGTTTCAGCAGCCGTTCAGCAGCGAGGTCAGGGCGGACTTCTCGGCGCTGTCCACGCTGAGGCCGTAGTAGTGCTTCACCTGCACCCAGGCGCGGGTGTAGGTGCAGCGGTAGGAGGCCTGCGGCAGCCAGGTCGACGGGTCCTGGTCGCCCTTGGAGCGGTTGGAGCTCGCCGAGACCGCGAGCAGCTGGGGCCGGGTGAGGTCGTTGGCGAAGGCCTGCCGCTGCGCGGTGCTCCACGCCCAGGCACCCGAGCGCCAGGCCTCGGCCAGCGGCACCAGGTGGTCGATGTCGAAGCTGGAGGAGTTGGTGGTGGTGGCCCCGTCGTACACCGAGGTCCAGCTGCCGCTGACGGCGGCGCACGCGGAGTCCACGCTCACCCCGCTGCCGTCCCGCTTGAGCACGGTCTCGCGGGTGTTGCAGGTGCCGGAGACGGTGATCCAGAGCGGGAAGAGCGCGCGGTCGTAGGTCGAGGTGTGCGATTCGGCGGTGACCGACAGGGTGGCCAGGTAGGTCTTGGCGGTGGCGGTGGAGACCGGGGTGGGCAGCGCGGCCTCGGCCGAACCGGTGCCGGCCAGCAGCGCGGTGGCGGTGAGCAGGGCGGTGGCGACGGCGGCGGCGGTGCGGCGCAGCGGGCGGTTCGCGGGCATGCGGGACTCCTGGGGGCGCGGCGGGGGCGAGGGTCCGACATGTACCTGTCGGACGGTCAACCAGCCTGGCGTGCCACGGGTTTACGCGCATAGACCCGGGAGGTGAACACTTTCCCCCGGCTGCGGAGGCCCTGTGTGGCCCTCCCTCGACGGCTCCCCCAACGGCTCCTGCGGGGCGGCGCCGGGCCCCCGTCCGATCGAGGTCCCGAACCGGTGACGGAAGTGCAACTACCGCACGACCTGCGGGCGTCACAGTGGAGTACCGGATGCACACTGTCGGTGGGGGCGGGCAGGATCGGCGTGGTCCTGCCGACGCAGGGAGGGGAATCCGCGATGACGACGACGACACAGGCGCAGACCGTGCACGGCCTGTTCGAGGAACAGACGCGCAGGTCACCGCAGGCGGTGGCGGTGGTGTGCGGGCGCGAGCAGCTCACCTACGGTGAACTCGACGCCCGGGCCAACCGGTTGGCGCACCGGCTGGTGGCACTCGGGCTGGGGCCGGACCGGCCGGCCGCGGTGGCGATGGGGCGGGGGCCCGCGGTGCTGGCGGCGCTGCTCGCGGTGCTCAAGGCGGGCGCGGCGTACCTGCCGCTGGAACCGACCGGGCCGGACAAAATGATCCGCCACGTGCTGGCCGACGCGGACCCGGCGCTGGTGATCACCGAGGAGGTGCACCGGGTCCGGCTGGCCGACGCCGGCCGCTGTCCGGTGCTCTGCCTGGACACGGTCGAGCCGGAGCTCGCCGAACTGCTCGCCACCGCACCGCCGGTGACGGTCGGCCCGGCCGACCCGGCCTGCGTGTTCTACACCTCGGGCTCCACCGGCCCGGCCAAGGGCGCGCTGGTCGAGCACCGCAACCTGCTGTCCGCGTACCGGGGCTGGCAGCAGGTGTACGGGCTCACCGCGGCCGACCGGATCCTGCAGACCGCCACGCTGGAGTTCGACGTCTTCACCGCGGACTGGCTGCGCGCGCTCGGCACCGGCGCCACCCTGGTGATGGCCCGGCGCAACTACACCCTCGACCGCACCGCCGACCTGCGCGAGCTGCACGAGCTGGTGGTCGGCGAGCGGGTCACCGTGATGGAGACCAACGTCCATCTGCTGCGCCGGCTGTTCGACCACATCCAGCCGCTCGGTCTGGAGCTGGGCGAGGTCCGGCTACTCACCGTCGGCGCCGAGAAGTGGTACCTGGACGAGCAGTTGCGGATCCAGCGCTACCTCGGCCCCGGCGTGCGGCACATCAACGTCTACGGGGTCGCCGAGGCGGCCGTGGACAGCACCTACTTCGACCCGGCCACCCTGGCGGACCCGCCGGAGCACCCCGAGCGGATCTCGCTGATCGGCGTGCCCTTCCCCGGGACCGAGGTGCGGCTGCTGGACGCCGCCGGGCAGCCGGTGGCACCGGGCGAGGTCGGCGAGATCTGCCTGGCCGGCCCGGGGGTCGGCCGCGGCCACCTGCACCGGCCGGAGGCCGCCGGCGCCGTGAAGGGATCCGCCGGCGTCGCGGAGGGGGCCGGCGGGCGGCTGCACCGCACCGGCGACCTCGGGCGGCTGCGACCGGACGGCCTGCTGGAGTTCGTCGGCCGCGACCTCGGCCCGCAGACGGTGACGGCCGCCGAGATCGAGGCGGTGCTGCGCGGCCATCCGCAGGTCCGCGAGTGCGCGGTGGCCCCCGTGGCACCGGTACCACCGGCCGTCCCGGCCGCACGGGCCGGCCGGACCCCGGCGCGGCCGCCCGCCCTGGTCGCGTACGCCGTGCCGGTGGCGGGCGAGGTACTGGACCCATGGGCGCTGCGCGCCCACCTCGCCGAGCGGCTACCCGCCGGCTCGGTGCCGGCGGCCGTGGTGCCGCTGCCCGAACTGCCGCGCACCCGGGCGGGCAAGCTGGACCGCGCCGCACTGCCGGTCCCGGCCGCACCGGCGGACGGCGCCCGGTCGGGCAAGACCGGCCGGGCGCACGCCGGCAAGGGCGCGGGCTCCTGGCCCGCGTCCGGACCGGGCCCGGGCGCGTGGTTCGCCGTGACCGCCCTGTTCGCCGTGCTGTCCTGGCTGTTCACCGATCTGCTCTGGCCCGGCTCCACGGACGTGGACCTGGTGCCCCAGCCCTGGGCCATCCTGTTCCAACTCCTGTACGTCTGCGAGTCGGTGGGCTTCGGCCTGGGCATCGCCGTGCTGTTCCTGAGCGGCTCGGCGCTGGCCCGGCACGACCGACCGGCCGGGCTGACCTTCCTCACCCGGCTGGCCCTGGTCTGGCTGCTGGCCTCCTGGTGGCCGCAGGACAACCTCTACCGCACCACCGGCCGGCACGACTGGCCGGACCAGGCGGCGCTGGGCTACGCCTTCAACGTGGCGCTGATGGTGGCGGCGGCGGTGGTGCTGCGCTTCCTCGCCCGTCAGGCCCGGACGCCGGTCCGGGCCTGACGGGCGGGCGCGGGGCGGGCCGCGCTCAGCGCCGGTACCTTCCGGTCAGCAGACTCCACCAACTGCGGCGCTGGCGCGGGACGGTGGCGGTGCTGCCCGGTTCGGCGGCCGGCGCGGCCGGGCGGCCCGCCCGGTGGCGCGGGCCGCCGGGCTGGGCCGGCGACTGCGCCGCGGAGGCCCGGCCGGTGGGGGCCGTCGCCGCCAGCGGCTCCTGAGCCGGCGCCGCCGGCCGGGTGCCGGCCCGCGGTGCGAAGCGCACCGGCAGCTCCACCAGGTGCCGCGAGATCCAGGCCGAGGTCCAGGTCAACTCGTCCTCGGTGACGGCGAGCTGGAGGTCCGGCAGCCGGGTGAGCAGGATGTCGATGCTGGTCTCCGCGATGGCCCGGCCGATGTCCTGGCCGGGGCACTCGTGCGGGCCGCCGCCGAACGCCAGGTGCGAGCGGTTGCCGTAGAGCGGCTTCGCCAGGTCGGGACGGACCGCCGGGTCGACGTTGCCCGCGGCGAGGCCCAGCAGCAGCATGTCGCCGGTCCTGATCTGCTGTCCGCCGAGCTCGGTGTCGCCGGTCGCCCAGCGGCCGGCGACCAGGGACATCGGCACCGAGTCCCAGAGCACCTGGTCCAGCGCGTCCGGCAGGGTCATGTGGCCGCCGGACAGGTCGGCGCGGAACCGCCGGTCGGTGAGCAGCAGCTTCAGGGTGTCCGCGATCAGGTTGACGGTGGTCTCGTTCGCGGCGAGCACCACTACCCGCAGGTGCTCCAGCACCTCGTCGTCGGTCAGCCCGGCCTGGTGCTGCATCAGCCAGGACACCAGGTCCGCGCCGGGCGCCACCCGCTTGCGGTCCATCATCCGGCGCAGCGTCGCCACCACGTAGTCGTTGCTGGCGATCGCCGTCTCGGTGCCCTTCATCAGGTCCCGGGCGGCCTCGACCAGCCGGGGCCCGTACTCCTCGGGCATCCCGACCAGCTGGGTCATCACCAGCATCGGCAGGTGCTCGGCGAACTGGGAGACCAGCTCGGCGTGCCCGGTCGGCCCGAACTCCTCGATCAGCTGGTCCGCGAAGCGGGTGACGTAGCGGCGGATCCCGCGCCGGTCGAAGCGGTTCAGGCTGTCGGTGACCGCGCCGCGCAGGCGCTTGTGCTCCTCCCCGTCCGCGAACACGCACAGCGGCTGCCAGCCGATCACCGGCATCAGCGGCGAGTCCGGGGTGACCAGGTCCTGCTGGAACGCCGTCCAGCGGCGGGAGTCCCGGGAGAAGCGGGAGGGCGTGCGCATGGCGGTCAGGTTGGCGGCGTGGCCGAGCACCAGCCAGGCCGGCAGGTCGCCGTGCACGAGGACGGGCGCCACCTCGCCGTGCTCGGCGCGCAGCGTCTCGTACAGGGCCGCCGGGTCGGCCTCGGCCTCCGGTCCGTAGATCCGGCGCAGGCCGGCGGTGCCGGAGTGGTGGGCGGGGCAGCCGGGCGGCGGGGTGGGCCGGGCGTCAGGGTCGTCAGGGTACGGCGTGGTCAAGGTGTCTCCGGGTCGTGGTGGGGCGGGGCGCGCGCGGCTGTCGGGGACGGGCGCGGCGCGGCCGGTCGGGGGGTGACCGGTGCGGCGCGGGCGGGCCGGCAGCGGATCGCGCGGGCGCGGTGCCGGCCGGACGGGGCGCGGGCACCGCGGTCGGGGCGGGCGTCAGGGGCCGCGGGCGGCGGCCGCCCGAAGACGCCACCGGTTTCCAGAATGATGCGGCACCTTCCTGCCGGCCGTCCCAGACCTCCCGAGCGCCGGACGGCGGGCCGAACTCCGGCCCGCGCCGCACCGGTACGCGGGAGCGCTGCCACCAGCCTCGCCCGCCCCGGTCCCCCACCGAGCGCACTCCGCCCCGGGTTCGCCCGTGCGTGGGTTCTCCCGCGGATTCCCCACCCGCACCCAGCGCCACCGTGCTACAGCCGGATCGTCCTCCGGGCCGGTCAGTCCACGTCGAGCGGGGTGAAGGGGTCGCCCAGTGCCAGGTTGGCCGCGCGGGTGACCGCTTCCGCCGCGTCCAGCGCGTCGTGGTCGGTCGCGGCCAGCGCGATGCCCACGGTGGGCGCCGGGTCGAAGCCCGCGGTGGGGATGGTCGGCAGCAGCAGCGCGCCGAACCGGGCGCAGCGCACCGCGACCCGCTCCAGGTGTGCGAGCAGCGCCTGCTGTCCGAGCCGTGCCCCGAGCGGGAGTTGGTCGACGGTGCGGACCAGGTGGCCGGGGCCGCGGACGGCGTCCAGCCGGGCCTTGAGCAGGAAGGCGACCGCGGGGCCGGTGAGCCGCAGGTTGGTCTCGGTCGGTGACAGCCGCCCGTCCCGGCCGGTGACGAAGTCGACCTCGTACCAGCCGCGGTGGCCCGCGGCCGCCAGCTCGCGGCCGACCGCCAGCCCGAACGCCACTGCTGTGGTGGCGAGTTGCTCCGGCAGCAGGCCGGGCCCGACCGTGGCGCCGCGGTAGCCGGTCCCCTCGACCGCCATCAGCGCGACCCCGACCGGGTGCACGCCGCCGTCCTGGTCGACCAGACCGTCGAAGCTGGGGTGGCGCAGCCGGCCGCCGCCCGGCACGTACTCCTCGACCAGCAGGTCGGCCCCGGCGGGCAGGATCCGCTGCCCGATCAGGGCGCGCAGCAGCGGCCCCGCACCGCCCGCCGCGGCGATCTGCTCGGGGGTCAGGACGGCGGTGCCGAAGCCGCCGACCCCGTGCCGGGCCTTGAGCACGGTGGGTCGACCGCGGGCCGCCTGTCCGGCGATCAGCCGGGCCAGCCGGCGCCCCGGGCGGACGGCCTGCTGCGCCGGGACGTGGATCCCCGGGTGGGCCGGCGCGAGGCGGGCGAACAGGGCGTGCGAGTGGTCCTTCGCCTCGTAGCGGCGCACCGCCGCCAGCCGCGGGTCCGGCCCGGCGCCCGACCCCGACCCCGGTCCCGGTTCGGCGCCCGACCGCGCCCGGTCCGCGCTCCCGGTGGCGCCGCTGCGGCCCCAGCGGTGGATCGGCAGGCCGAGGCCGTCGATCCGCTGCCGCAGCGCCGGGCGGGCGGCCAGCGCGGCCGCCATCAGGTCGCCGTCGCCCGCGAGGCCGCTGTGCAGCTCCACCGCGGACCAGTCCAACTCACGTTCCAGCAGCCGGGTCCAGCCCTCCTCCACCTGGTGGGGCAGGACCAGGAGGGCCGGGTGGGGGCTGTAGAACGCGGCCAGGCAGGAGTAGTGGTGGCCCTGTCGCCTGGTCAGGTCGGTCTGCGGGATGAACTGGGCGTTGAAGTCGGCGACGTCCCCGATGTGCACGGCCCGCCGGCCGCCGGTCCACGCCTCCAGCCACGCTGCGCTTCGCATCCGCCGAGCCTACGGCTCCGCCCGGCCGGGCGGAGCCGGTTGCGCCCACCCCGGCCGGAGCGCCGTAAGGCGCCGTCAGGCCTCGCCGGGCCGCCAGGCCGGCCACTCCCACGGCCGGTCGGCCCAGCGCACCTGCTGCGCGTCGTGCGGATCGAGGTCAGGGAAGTGCTGCTTGAGCTCGGGTTCGAACTCCTCCGGTGCCAGCGGCTTCCAGCCGATGCCCTGGAAGTGGACCAGCCGGTAGCGGCTGTCGGTCCGGAACTCGGCGATCTCGACCAGCGGCTGCGCCGCCTTGCTCGACTCCATCGTGCTCTCCCTGGTCCCACGGGTCTGCGTCAGGTTCTCCATCCCGCCAGGATCGGGCCGGGCCCGGCCACCCGCATCCGTGCCTCGGCCGGGTGGACGCACCCGGCCGGCCGTTCCGCAACCGCCGGTCCGTCGTTGGGCACGGTGAGGCCCGGCCTGAGCAGTGACCGGTCGGACGGCGGAAGGACGCACGTGGACGAGCAGTGGCAGGCACCCTGGCGGTACTCCTGGGAGCAGCAGCCGGCCGGGCCGCCTCCCCCGCCACCGCCCACGCCGTGGGAGCCGGCGCTCACTCCCCCGCCCCGGCGGGCGCGGCAGGTGGTGCGGGTGGTCGCGGTGCTCGGGGGCGCGCTGGCGCTCGGCGGGCTGCTGGCCACCTGCGGGCCGCTGGCCGCCGAGGACACCGGCACCCTGGTCACCGGCTCCACGGGCGCCGACGCGACCCCGCTCGCCCCGCCGCCCCGAGCCTCCCCTGCCCCCGCACCGGCCGGGGCGCCCGGAGGCGTGCCGGGCCCCGCCGACGGCTCGGCGTCGCCCGACCCGTCCGCCGCCCGCCCGTCCGCCGCGCCGGCCTCCGCCCCGGCGTCCGCCCCGGCGTCCGCCCGCCGGAGCGGCCAGGCCAAGCCGTCACCGTCCACCCGCCGGCCCGGGCCCACCGCGGCCCGTCCGAAGTCCGACCCCTCCCCGGCGCTGCTCGCCGAGCTGAAGGTCTGCGCCGAGGCGGAGCGGCTCGGCCAGTGGGCGCCGGGCTCCGAGCAGGCCCGGGTCTGCCGCAGCCTGTACGGCGGGTGAGGTCCGCACCGCGAGGTCGGCACGGATCGGTGGCCGAACAGGTACCGAACGGCGACCCGGACCGGCATCCGCGTCGCGTACCGTGCGTACGGGCCGCCCGCGCGGGTACGCGGCCCGTACGCGGAGGGAGACCGTCATGGGCAGAGGGGCACCGTCGAAGCGCACGGCCGGCCGGGGTGCGCGCGGGCTGGACGGCGCCGCCGTCTCCCGCTCGGCCTGGGGCCTGTACCGGGAGACCCGCCGCCCCGGCGCGCCCGGCCTGGGCAAGCGGGTGGTCGCCCTGCCGGGCCTGGTGACGGACGTGCTGCGCGGCCGCTACCCGGGGGTCGGCCCCGGCAAGCTGGCCGGCCTCGGGCTGCTGGTGGCGCTGTACCTGGTGAGCCCGCTGGACGCCGTCCCGGACATCATCCCGGTGGTCGGCTGGACCGACGACACCGCCGTGCTGCTCTGGTTCCTGACCGGGCTGACCAGGGAGTCCGGCCGGTACGTGGAGTGGCGCCGCGGCGAGCGGCCCGACCCCGCCCGCCCCGGCCCGGACCTGGCCTGACCCCGGTCGACCGCCGCCGGCCCGACCAGACCCGACCCGGCGGGACGACCACGCGCGGCCCCCGCCGCTGCTCAGGACGCGTGCAGCGCCTTGGCCAGCCGTTCGAACCGCAGGTCGGGGCGGAGCGGGACGCCGAAGCGCTCGTCGCCGTAGGGGAACGGGGTGAACTCGCCGGTGCGGGTGAAGCCGCGCCGCTCGTACCAGGCGATCAGGTCGGCCCGCTGCTCGATCACCGTCATCTCCAGCTCGGCCGCGCCCCACTCGTCCCGGGCCAGCTGCTCGGCCCGGGCCAGCACCGCGCGGCCCAGGCCGCCGCCCTGCTGCTCGGGGCGGACCGAGAACAACCCGAAGTAGGCGACCTCGCCGCGGTGTTCCAGCTGGCAGCAGGCCACCAGCTCGCCCGCCCGCTCGGCCAGCAGCACCAGCGAGTTCGGCCGGGCGAGCACCGCGGCGAGCGTCTCGGCGTCGGTGCGCTGGCCCTCCAGCAGATCGGCCTCGGTGGTCCAGCCGACCCGGCTGGACTCGCCGCGGTAGGCGGACTGGACCAGGGCCCGCAGGGCGGGGATGTCGGCCGGTCCGGCGGTCCGGAAGATCAGGTCGCTCGCCACGTGCACCACTCCCGTTCTCCGAGCGGCGGCCCCCACGGGCGCCGCGCCGTCATCGTGCCACAGCCCACCCCACCGCTGTCCGGTGCTTCGGCGGATGCGAGGGCCGCCCACCGCGATCCTGTGTGAGGATCGGCCCCGGGTACCGGAGGCCGGTGCCCGCACGGGTGGCGAAGGCGGCGCGGATGTTCGGCGGGGAGACCTCGGAGCTGGTGATCACCAACGGCGGTGACGTGCCGCTGGAGCTGATCGTGGAGCCAGGGGAGGACAGCTACCCGATCCTGCCCGGGCAGTTCTGCGTCCTGACCACCCACGCACCGGCGCAGGCCGGCGGCCGGTCCGGTGCACGGTACGAGCACCGCCGCTTCGAGGTGGTCCAGCGCCCGGACTCGATCACGGTCCGGCCCATCGCCACCTGCTTCCACCTCGTCGACCAGGACTGCGGCGCGATCGACGCGGCGGACCAGCAGTGCCCCGCCCGGTGACCGCGGACCACGGGTCGTCGCAGCCGACCCACCTCGAGACCGGGATCACCGCCGAGCTGGTCCGGGAGCTGCTGCGCGAGCAGCACCCCGACCTGGCGGAGCACCCCGTGGCGCTCGGCGCGCGCGGCTGGGACAACCAGCTGTGGCGGCTCGGCGACGACCTCGCGGTCCGGCTGCCCTGGGCGACCCCGTCCGCGGACGAGCTGCTGCGCAAGGAGCACGCCTGGCTGCCCCTCCTCGCTCCAGGGCTCCCGCTGCCGGTCCCCGTGCCGCAGCGCCTCGGCGAGCCCTCCGAGCGGTTCCCCCGCCCCTGGATCGTCACCACCTGGCTGCCGGGCACGCCCGCCGACCGCGCGCCCGCCACCCGGGCGGAGGATGCCGCCGACGCCCTGGCCGGCTTCCTGACCGCGCTGCACCGGCCCGCCCCCGCCGGTGCGCCGGCCGGCCGCGACCGCGGCGGCCCGCTGGCCGACCACGCCGAGGGCTTCGCCCGGGCGCTCGCCGCGGCGACCGGATGGGGGCTGATCCCCGACCCGGAGGCCGTCCGCGCCGTCTGGGCCGACGCCCTCGCGGCACCGGGCCACCGGGGCCCGGCGGTCTGGCTCCACGCCGACCTGCACCCGGCCAACGTCCTCACCGCGGACGGCACCTTCTGCGGCGTGATCGACTTCGGCGACCTCTGCGCGGGCGATCCGGCGTACGACCTGGCCGCCGCCTGGCTCCTGCTGCCGGACGGGGCCGCCGACCGGTTCCTCGCCGCCTACCGGCCCGCGCCGGACGCCGCGACCGTGCGCCGCGCCCGCGGCTGCGCGGTGCTGAAGGCGCTCGCCTGCATCCACATCGGCGAGGCCGGCGTGCAGGGCCGCCCCGGCGGCAAGGCCGACTGGGGCCCGCCCGGACAGGCCACGCTGCGCCGGCTGGTCGCGGAGGCCCGCCGCTGACGCGGCCGCCGAGCGAGCGTCCGCGACACCGGCAGCATCGGCGACACCCGCGACACCCGCGACACCCGCGACGCCGGCAGCATCGGGCCCGGCCACGACCTGCGGGGCGCGCGGGACACAATGGGCCCCATGAGGTTGATCATCGCCCTGGCCGGGCTGGCCCTGCTCTGGGTCACCGCCGCGAGCATCCTGCGCACCCTGGTGGTGCCGCGTGGGCTCTACTCGATCCTGGTGAACCGGCTCTGGGCGGTGCTGCGCCGGCTGCTCCTGCTGCTCAGCGCCCCGTTCCGCAGCTACCGCACCATCGACCGCGCGCAGACCTGGCTCGCCCCGCTGATAGTGGTCTGCACGCTCGCCACCTGGCTGCTGGGCACGCTGCTGGCGTACACCATGCTGCTGTTCGGCAGTTCGGGTCTGAGCTGGACGGTCTGCCTGCGCGAGGCCGGCTCCAGCCTGTTCACGCTGGGGTTCGCCAGCGGCGACCGACTGCGGCTGTCCGCGCTGGACTTCGTGGCGGCCGCCACCGGCCCGCTGATCATCGCGCTGCTGATCGGCTACCTGCCGACGCTGTACGGCGCCTACAACCGGCGCGAGGTGGAGGTCACGCTGCTGCAGTCGCGGGCCGGCGAGCCCGCCTGGGGGCCCGAACTGCTGGCCCGGCAGGCCCTGGTGGGCACCGAGACCGCCCTGCCCGACCTCTACCGGGCCTGGGAGCGGCTGGCCGCGGACATCGGCGAGGGGCACTCCAACTACCCGGTGCTGCTGTCCTTCCGCTCCCCGCAGCCCTACCGCAACTGGGTGGTCGGGCTGATGGCCGTGCTCGACGCCGCCGCCATGCAGCTCGCGCTCTGCCCGCGCAGCGCCCCGCCGGAGGCCCGGCTGGTGCTGCGCGCCGGTTTCACCGCGATGCGCGACATCGCCGACGCGCTGCGGATCCGCTACAACCCGGACCCGGACCCGGACGACCCGATCCGGCTCAGCTACGCAGAGTTCGACGCCGCCGTGGCCCTGGTGGGCGCGACCGGCTTCCCCGCCGAGCACGGCGCCGCCGAGGCCTGGCCGCAGTTCCGCGGCTGGCGGGTGAACTACGAGAGCATCGGCTACGAACTCGCCCGCCGCAGCGACGCCGTCCCTTCGCTGTGGACCGGCCCGCGGGACTTCCCGTCCGTGCCGATCCCGCCCCGCCGTCCCGCCGACCGCCGTCCGAAGGCCGCCTGAGCACCTGCCGCACCCGCCGGACCGCCGCCCCACCCGCCGCGCCCTTCCCCCGGACGCCGGGGCACGGCACGGTGGAGGTCCGCGACGGAGAGGCGACCCGATGGGCCAGCAGCAGTACGGCGACTACCAGTACGAGATCTACGGCGAGGGACTGCACGGTGTCCTGCCCCGGTTCCCGATGACCTTCGAGGGGCTGGCGGCGGGCGCCGAGGCCGCCCTGCCGCCCTCGGTCTGGTCGTACGTCGCGGGCGGGGCCGGCGACGAGCGGACCCAGCGGGCGAACGTGAGCGCCTTCGACCGCTGGGGCCTGGTCCCCCGGATGCTGGTCGGGGCGACCACCCGCGACCTGTCGGTGGACCTGTTCGGACTGCGGCTGCCCGCACCGCTGTTCATGGCCCCGGTCGGGGTGCTCGGGCTGTGCGGCCAGGACGGGCACGGCGACCTCGCCGCCGCCCGCGCCGCGGCCCGGACCGGGGTGCCGATGATCGCCTCGACGCTCGCCGAGGACCCGCTGGAGGCGGTCGCCGCCGAGTTCGGTGAGACCCCCGGCTTCTTCCAGCTCTACACCCCCACCGACCGCGAACTCGCCGCCAGCCTGGTGCACCGGGCCGAGGCGGCCGGCTACCGGGGCATCGTGGTCACCCTCGACACCTGGACCACCGGCTGGCGCCCGCGCGACCTCGCCACCGCCAACTTCCCCCAGCTGCGCGGCCGGTGCCTGGCCAACTACACCGCCGACCCGGTCTTCCGGGCCCGGCTCGGCCGGGAGCCGCAGGCGGATCCGCAGGCCGTGGTGGGACTCTTCGCCCAGCTCTTCGGCAACCCGTTGACCTGGGACGACCTGCCCTGGCTGCGCTCGCTGACCGAGCTCCCGCTGCTGCTGAAGGGCATCTGCCACCCCGAGGACGTCCGCCGGGCCAAGGACGCCGGCGTCGACGGCATCCACTGCTCCAACCACGGCGGCCGGCAGGCCAACGGCGGCATCCCCGCCCTGGACCTGCTGCCGGAGGTGGTGGCGGCCGCCGACGGTCTGCCGGTGCTGTTCGACTCCGGGGTGCGCACCGGCGCCGACGTCCTCAAGGCGCTCGCACTGGGCGCCACCGCGGTCGGCGTCGGCCGCCCGTTCACCTACGGCCTCGCGCTCGGCGGCACCGACGGGGTGGTGCACGTGCTGCGCTCGCTGCTCGCCGAGGCCGACCTGAGCATGGCCGTGAACGGCTACCCGGCACTGCGCGACCTACCCGCCGCTCTGCGCCGGGTGCCGACCGACGACTGACACCGGCCCACACGGCACCGACCCACTCGCACCCGGCCCAGGCCGTGCACGGCGCCTGCGGCGATCCGGGGGTTCGACGTGGCGGACGCCCACCGAAGAGCCCAGGTCGGTGACCGTCCCCGACCTGGGCTGCGGTGTGCCGCTGTCAGTGGCGGGGGGTCCTCGAGATCCGAGCGAGGACGGCGGCCGCCTGCGCCGGGTTGGCGCGGAGCCAGGCGGTCAGGTGCTCGCGGACGGCCTCGGCGACGCAGGCGCGGACGGGCCCGTTGCCCAGTCGGTCGCGGATGGACCCCTCGAACTCGGGGTGATCGAGCTTGACCGAGACGACCGCCGTCAGGCCCGCACCGAGCTGGGCGGGGGTGAAGTCGGGGTCGGACGGGGCGAGCAACTGTTGTTCCCGGGCGCAGGCGTCGACCGCGGTAGCCAGGCCGTCACGGAAGCCGAGCTCGTGCGTGCCGCCGCCGGCGGTCGGCCGGCTGTTGGCGTAGCTCGCGACCTGCTCCTCGCGGGAGTCGCACCAGCGCAGGGCCACCTCGACGGTCCCCGCCATGTCGGGGTCCTCGCGTTCGAAGGCGATGACGTCCGGGTGGAGGGGGGTGCCCTGCTCGGCGATGTGGTCCCTCGGTCCGCCCGGGAAGCGGAAACGGACCGGCCGGGGCGCCGCGGGGTCGCGGTCATCGGTCAGGGTGATGTCCAACTCCCGGTTCAGGAAGGACAATTCCCTCAAGCGCTCGGCCAGTGTGTCGAAGGAGAACTCCAGCGTCTCGAAGATCTCGGCATCGGGCTCGAACGTGATCGTGGTCCCGCTCCCGCCGGCCGGTCCGGTGCGAGCGAGCGGCGCGACAGCCACGCCTCGCTCGTACTCCAGGAACCAGCGGGTGCCGTCGCGTCGCACCTCGGCCGCCAGACGGCTCGACAGGGCGTTGACGACGGCCGGTCCCACGCCGAAGGAGCCGCCGTACAGTGAGCGCCGGTCGGCAGGCCGTACCCCGCAGCAGAGCACGGTCAACCGGGTCTCCAGCGCCGGGCCGTCGCGGTGGCCGGCGTGCTCGACCGGGAGGCCCGTACCGTCGTCGGCGATGCGGACGCCGCCGTCGGCGGTGAGGGTGATCTCGACACGGCTGGCGGTGCCGCCGAGGATCTCCTCCAGCGCCGGCTCTGCGGCCTCGAACACCAGGTGGTGAAGCCCGCGTTCACCGACCGATCCGACGTACATCCCGGGCCGCTTCCGAACGGCCTCCAGGCCCTCCAGAACCACGATCGTGCTGGCGTCGTACGCCTTGACTTCCTCGCTCATGCTGCCCCCTCCGAGGGTGTCCGACAAAGCTCCCCCAGCCTAGGAGATTTCCGAAAAAACACCAGGTCAGAGCCTGTTTGGCGAGGTCGTGGACGGGCTCCTGAAGGGCCACCGGGACCGCCCGGCCGGCAGGGGTGCGCACCGCCACCGCAAGGCCGCCGCGGCCCTCCGGACGCCGTCTGCGGCACTGTTCCGGGCGGCTCCGGGGCAAGGAATTTCGAGAATTTCTCGCGTCGGCCCGGTGTGGTCGTGGGGCACGGGCCCATGGTCGTGCCACCCGTGAGCACACCCGGTCGGCACCACGACTGCTCGCCCGTCAGGTCCGTCGGACATCCACTCCTCACGCCGCTCACGGGGAGCTCGACGAACGCCTCAGCAACGGGGAACGGCAGATCTCGGAAACGGTCTCAGAGATCGAGCCCGGTGCCGGTGGCCAGGGAGCGTTCGGCGGCGGCCAGGATCTCCACCACCCGGGCGCCGAAGGCCGCGTCGCAGGGGTGGGCCGGGCCGCCGGCCGCGGTGGTGTGCAGGGCGTCCAGGGCGCGGGCGTAGGCCTCGGCCGGGCCCTCGTTGCGGGCGGGCATCCTGGTCAGCCCAGCCGCTCCGCGCAGCTCCAGCCCCACCCCGTCGACCGCCGCCTCCGGCGGGGTGGTCAGGCTCAGGGTGAGGGTGGAGCTGGCGCCGGAGGCGTGCCGCAGCACCAGGTGCACGGTGTCGCCCGGGCCGGCCGCCGCGGTCACCCGGCGGACCTCGCCGAGGACGGGCAGCAGCAGGGAGAGTGCGTGCGGACCGACGTCCCACAGCGCGCCCTTCTCCTGCCGCCAGGGCGAGGCCGCGTACGGGCTGTCCGGGGAGGTGAAGACCGCGCCGAGCCACTCGCAGCGGGCGGTGAACCACCCGTCGCGGGCGGCCTGTTCGGTCAGCCAGTCGGCCTGGTCGGCGTTGAACCGCAGCGTGAAGAACACCACCGAGGCGACCGCGTTGGCCTGCGCCGCCTCGGCCACCCGGCGGGCCACCGCCGGGTCCAGCGCGACCGGCTTGTCCAGCAGCAGGTGCTTGCCGGCCTCGGCGGCCCGGATCGCCAGCTCGCCCTGGACGGACGGCGGCAGCGCCACGGCGACCGCGTCGACCTGGTCGAGCAGCGCGTCCAGGTCCTGGTGCACGGGAACCCCGTACGGCCCGGCCAGCTCGGCCGCGGCGGCGGGGCGCCGGCCCCAGACGCCGGCGAACTCCACGTCCGGGTGCGCGGCCAGCGCGGGGGCGTGCACCCGCCGGGCCCAGGGGCCCGTCCCGAGCAGTCCGATCCTCATCCTGGTGCCTCTCCACTGGTGCGTACGGCCCGGTCGGGGGACCGGCCCGGCCGGCGTACCGGCCCGGTCGGGCTCAGCGCTCGACGCGGATCAGGGTGAATCCGTCGTAGCCCTTGGTCCCGACGGTCTGCACGGAGGTGGCCGACACCCGCGGTTCGGCGGCGATCAGCTCGTGCATCCGGCGGACCCCGAGCACCGCGGCGTCCGTGGAGGCGGCATCGGCGACCGCGCCGCCGCGCACCACGTTGTCGA
The DNA here is from genome assembly GCF_040304075.1 of Kitasatospora sp. NPDC094015. Taxonomy (NCBI): domain Bacteria; kingdom Bacillati; phylum Actinomycetota; class Actinomycetes; order Kitasatosporales; family Streptomycetaceae; genus Kitasatospora; species Kitasatospora sp. NPDC094015. The sequence continues at coordinate 115,885 of NZ_JBEOUL010000011.1, read as the reverse complement.
CCACGATCAGGGCGCCGGGCCGGGTGAGCTTCAGCGCCCACCCGAAGTACTCGGGGTTGCTCGGCTTGTCGGCGTCCACGAAGACGAAGTCGAACGGCTCGACGCCCTCGTCGGCGAGGCGGGCCAGGCTGTCCGCCGCCTTGCCGACCACCACCTCGGCGCGGTCGCCGAGGCCGGCCCGCTCGAGGCTGGCCTCGGCAACCCGGGCGTGCGCCGGGTCCAGTTCGAGGGTCACCAGGCTGCCGCCGGCGGGCAGCGCGCGGCCGAGCCAGATGGTGCTGTAGCCGCCCAGGGTGCCGATCTCCAGGATCCGCCGGGCGCCGTTGGTGGCGGCCAGCAGCTGGAGCAGCTTGCCCTGGTTGGGGGCCACGTTGATGGGCGGCAGGCCCGCGGCGTCGGCGGCGGCGAGCGCGCCCTCCAGTGCCTCGTCCGGGCCGATCAGCACCTCGCTGAAGTAGTCGTCGACCGCTGTCCACTGCTGCTGGTCCATGGCCCGCCTCCACGTCACTGCTCGGATCGTTCTCCGGGGTAGATCATCCGCAACCCTAACCCAGCCGGGTGACGGCGGATCAGTCGGAGACGGCCTCCACCGGCGTGCCGCTCTTGCCGCCGACCACCTCGGGGTGACCGATCCTGGCCTTGGCCGCCCGGCGCTTCATCACCCAGGCCGAGCCGCCGCCGACCAGCACGGCCGCCACCAGCCCGATCCAGGAGAAGCTCTTCAGCCACTTCTCGGCCACCTTGCCGACCTGGTAGACCAGCAGCGTGGTGCCGCCGGCCCAGGCCACCCCGCCCAGCACGTTGGCGATCAGGAACTTCCAGTACGGCATCCGCAGCGCACCCGCCAGCGGCCCGGCGAAGATCCGCAGCAGGGCGACGAAGCGGCCGAAGAAGACCGCCCACATGCCCCACTTCCGGAACGAGCGCTCGGCGCTCTCCAGGTGCTCCGGGCCGAAGTGCCGGGGGAACTTCCGGCCCAGCCGTTCGAACAGCGGCTTGCCGCCCTTGCGCCCGATCGAGTAGCCGATCGAGTCACCGACGATCGCCCCGAGGATCGCGCTGGCCGCCACCCACCACGGGCTGACGTGCCCCTGGGCGGCCAGCAGCGCCGCCGACACCAGGGCGATCTCACCGGGCAGCGGGATCCCGAGGCTCTCCAGTCCGATGATCAGCCCGACGATGGCGTACACCGCCGCCGGTGAGACCCCGTCGATCCACTGGTCGATGTGCAAGGCGGACTACCTCCGTGGGCGTGCTGCGACGACTGCCGTACTGGCGGACCGGGCCCACGCGCGCGGATACGGCGAGGCTCCCCCCTGTCAGGGCAGCCTAACTCGACGGCGACCCCCACCTGCAACGGACCGCCGCCCGGCCCGGTTCCCGCTCCCCCGCCGGGCCGGGACCCGGCGCGAGCAGGGTGAGCAGGGTGAGCAGGGTCACCCCGGGCCTTCTCGCGGCCCGCACCCGGCCGCCGACACCCGTCCGCGGCCCACCGGAACAGGGCCACCGCCGGTCCGGCAGGGCCCGAAGGCCCGTCCGGTTCGGGACCTTGGTCCCGAATTCCGCGGACCTTCGACCCAGCATCCGGCCCCCCGGACCCGGGCAACCGTGGACGGTCGCCCGGTGGAACCCGGGCGCCGGGGCCACCCGCCGGGCGGCCCCGACTTCTGCCGTCTACCCGGCGCACCGTGCGGGAGCACCGTGTGCGCTCCGGAGGACCCGAATTCCATGTCCCGAACGATCGACAACGCCCCGTATACCGGCTTCCACCGCAAGCTCGCCCTGGCCTGCTCAGGCGGGCCGCTGCTCGACGGCTACATCCTGAGCATCGTCGGCGTGGCCCTGATCGGGATGCGCCCCGACCTCGGCCTCTCGACCTCCGAGGTCAGCCTGATCGGTGCCGCCGCCCTGCTCGGCATGTTCGTCGGCGGCGCGCTCTTCGGCGTGCTCACCGACAAGATCGGCCGGGAGGTGATGTACACCGCCGACCTGCTGGTCATGGTCGTCTGCTCGGTGCTCTCCTTCTGGGTCGACACGGTGTGGGCGATCGCCCTGCTGCGCTTCGTGCTCGGCCTGGCGGTGGCCGCCGACTACCCGATCGCCACCTCGCTGCTCGCCGAATGGCTGCCGGCCCGCCACCGCGGCCGGCTGCTCGGCCAGCAGATCATCGCCTGGTACGCCGGCTCCGTCCTCGCCTACGTGACGGGCTACCTGTTCCTGCGGTTCGGCGGCGAGGGCAGCTGGCGCTGGATGCTGGCCAGCTCCACCGTCCTGTGCGTGGTGTTCCTGGTGATCCGCCGCGGCTCGCCGGAGTCGCCGCGCTGGCTGGCCGCCCACGGGCGGGTCGGCGACGCCGTCCGGGTGGTCGAGAAGCACCTGGGGGTCCGGGTGGACGGCCGGGAGCTGATGCCCGATCCGGCCGAGGCCGGACGCAGCAGCGGCCTGCGGCTGCTGATGACCCCGCCCTACCGCCGTCGCACACTGTTCTGCGGCCTGTTCTTCCTGTGCCAGGTCGGCCCGCTGTTCGCGATGCTGACCTTCGGACCGCAGATCCTCTCGTCCTTCGGGATGCCGGGCGGCACCGTGCTCGACACGCTCGGGACCGGCCTGGTCAGCCTGGTGTTCCTGCTGGGCTGCTTCCCGGCGCTGCGGCTGATCGACAGCTGGGGCCGCCGGCCGGTGATCATCTGGTCGTTCGCCCTGATGATCGTCCCGCTGGCGCTGCTGGGCGTCTGGCCCGCGGCGCCGGCCGCCGTCGCCGTCATCGCGCTGTGCGCGTACGCCTTCCTGTGCGGCGGGCCGAACGTGCTCGACTGGACCTACCCGAACGAGCTCTTCCCGACCGAGATCCGGGCGACCGCGGTCGGGGTCGCCACCTCGGTGAGCCGGATCGGCGCGGCCGTCGGCACCTACCTGCTGCCGCTGTCGCTGACCGGGCTCGGCACCGGGCCGACCATGCTCATCGCGGCCGGCACCACGGCCGTCGGCCTGCTGGTGTCGGTGCTGTGGGCCGAGGAGACCCGCGGCACCGCCCTGGGGGCGGCCGCCTCGGGCAGCTCCGAGGTACCGGCGCAGCACTCCCCGCAGCCGGTGCACTGACTCCCCTGCCTCTGACCCGCCGCGCCCCGACCGGACCGCCCGGTCGGGGCGCGGCTGCGCCCGGCCCTAAGCGCCCGGCTCTATGCCTGCGCCGGCCGGCCGGCGAAGCGCAGTGCCACCACCGAGGGGCGGTAGCGGGAGACCACGGGCAGCCGGACGGCCGTGTCGACCACCGCGCCCAGCAGGCCGGGTCCGCCGATCGGCCGGACGTCGCGGATCTCGACCACCCCGGGGTGGGCGGTGGCCAGCTTCGCCCGCTCGCCCGCGTCCATCGCCCACGGCATCGGCGGGGCCTGGTAGCTGCGGCTGCGCATCTTTCCCTCGACGGTGAGCCGGCCGAACCAGCGCGGCACGGTGTCGAAGACCATGCCCGCCCCGGGGAAGCGCTCGGCGCACCCGGCGATCAGGTCGCGGACCTCGGCCGGGCGCAGGTACATCAGCAGGCCCTGGGCGGTGATCAGCACGTCCTGCCCGGGGTCGACCTGGTCGGCCCAGCCCAGGTCGGTGGCCGAGTGGGCCAGCAGCCGCTGCCGGGGCGCGGGCGGGAGCAGCCGTTCGCGCAGCTCGACCAGGTCCGGCAGGTCGACCGAGAGCCAGTGGGCGCGCCCGTTGTCGACCCGCCAGTACTGGGTCTCCAGGCCCTCGCCGAGGCAGACCACGGTGCCGCGCGGGGAGCGGGCGAGGAAGTCGGCGACCTCCCGGTCGAAGCAGCGCACCCGCAGGCCCTGCAGCCGGCTCTGGATCCGTCCGGCCCGCCCGTCGCCGGAGCCGAACCGCTCGGCGAACGGGAAGTCCAGCCGGTCGAGCAGCTCCACGGCCCGCGGGTCGGGGAGCACCGTGTCCGGGCGCCGGGCCTCGCAGGCCCGGTGGTAGAGCGTCCACAGCGCGGTCTCCGGCACCGCCGCCAGCTCGGCCCTGACCCCTGTCGGCTGATCGCCCGTCATGTCCCGCTCCTCCACCCGTCCGGTACTCCGGGCATTGTGACATCCGCCCGCCCGACCGGCAGCGCGGGCGCTCAGCCGACGCTGAACGCGCCCTCGGGCGGCGGCGGCGAGTCCTCGGCCCGGTCGTCGGTGACCGGGGCCACGCCGCGGACCAGGGCGGCGAGCTCGGCCCGGTCGGCGAGCCGGGCCGGGAAGGGGTCGGCGGCCAGCCGGCGGCTCAGCTCCTCCACCGGGAGTTCCGCGGTGGAACCCACCAGCAGGACGTTGCCGTACCGGCGGCCGCGCAGCACCGAGGGTTCGGCGATCAGGCAGGTGTGCGGGAAGACCGCGCGCAGGGTGGCGGCCTGGGCCCGGGCGAAGGCCAGCGGCGGGCCGTCGGCGAGGTTGGCGGCGTAGCACCCGCCGGGTCGCAGCGCGGCGGCGGCCAGGGCCAGGAATTCGACGGTGGTCAGGTGGGCCGGGGTGCGCGAGCCCCGGAAGACGTCGGCGACCAGCAGGTCGGCCGAGCCCGCCGGGGCCTCGGCGAGCGCCGCGCGGGCGTCGCCGACGGTGACCTCGATGCCGTCGGGCCAGGGCAGCTGCTGCTGGACGAAGCGGACCAGCGGGCCGTCCACCTCGACGGCGCGCTGGCGCGAGCCGGGGCGGGTGGCGGCCAGGTACCGGGGCAGGGTGAGGGCGCCGCCGCCCAGGTGCAGGGCGGTGACCGGCTGCCCGGCGGGGGCCAGCGCGTCGGCCAGGTGGGCGAGCCGCTGGACGTACTCGAACTCCAGGTGGGTCGGGTCGGCCAGGTCGACGTAGGACTGCGGGGTGCCGTCCAGGGTGAGCAGCCAGCCGCCGTCGTGGTCGAGGTCGGGCATCAGCTTGGCGGTGCCGAGGTCGACCGGCCGCTCGACCGGGCGCGGTTCCTCGGCGGCCGGGCTCACGCGGGGGCGGGCAGGTAGGCGGTGAGCCAGCGGTCGAGCTCGGTGAAGACCTGGGCCCTGGCCTGGTCGCCGGAGAGCACCAGGTCGTGCATGCCGCCCTCGATCCGCACCACGGTGACGTTGCGGCCGAGCCGGGGGCCGAGCGCGGCGATGTCGTCGGCCCGCAGCACGGCGTCCGTGCGGTGCAGGGCCGGGTCCCAGCGGTTGGTGCTGGTGCTGGCGGTGGAGGCCATCAGCAGGACCGGGCAGTCGATGGCCAGGCCGTGCCGGACCTGGCGGTGGCCGCGCTGGATGGCGGCGAGCCAGCCCGCGTAGAGCGGGAAGCCTTCGGCGGGCTTGAGGGTGAGGTCGAAGTCCCAGCTGCCGCGGTGGTCGCGGTGCAGGCTGTGGACGTAGTGCGGGTTGAGCGAGGAGGGCAGTTTGCGGGTGCCGGCCAGCCGGCCGAGCGCGTCCACGGCGGGGGCGCCGAGGGTGCGCACGGCGGGGGCGGCGGGCATGGCGAGGAACGGGCTGTTGAGGAACAGCCCGTCGATCAGGCCGCGGCCGGCGCGCCGGCCAGCCCACAGGGCGGTGATCAGGCCGCCGGTGGAGTGTCCGTTGACCAGCAGCCGGGTGTGGCCGTCGACCTCGCGGATGATCCGGACGGCCTCGTCCAGCTCCTCGTCGTAGGCGGTCAGGTCGCGGACGAAGTTCGGCGACTGGTGCGCCTTCAGCGAGCGGCCGTACTTGCGCAGGTCGAGGGCGTAGAAGGAGTAGCCCGCCGCGGTGAAGTGGTCGGCCAGGTGGGTCTGGAAGAAGTAGTCCACGTAGCCGTGGACGTAGAGCACGGCCTGCTTGGCGCCGGGCACCGTACGGCGGACCAGGGTGGCGCTGACCGCCCCCTCCTCGTCGGGCCGCAGGGGGAGCTCGACGGCCTGGTAGGGCTCGCCGAGGATGTCCGTCCGAAACTCCATGCTCTGGTCCGCACCCATCTGGTTCCGTGCCGCGCCGCCGTGACGGGTCCGACCCTACCGTTCGGGCCGGTGGAGGTGCGTGGCGAGGGTCGGCCGCAGCAGGGCGAGCGGGCCGGTCCAGTCGAAGGCGTTCGCGCCGCCGATCTCCTTGCCGCCCATCGGTGGCTGACCGCCGATCAGCACCCCCATCGAGCGCAGCACCGCCAGGCTGGCGGGGTAGGCCGGGTGGGCGGCCTGGGCCGCGTTCAGGCAGGGCTGGACGGCGGTGGGGGTGCCCAGGCCGGGGGCCTCGCAGAGGATGCCGAGGGCGAGGGTGTCGCTGATCCCGGCGGCCCACTTGTTGACCGTGTTGAAGGTGGCGGGCGAGGCGAGGACGGCGTCGGCCGGGGGCAGCGGCTTGGGTTCGCCCGGACGGCGCAGCGCCGAGCGGACCGGGAAGCCGGTCCGCCGTTCGACCGCCGGCAGGTCGAGGAAGCCCAGCGCGGTGGGGGTGGCCACCACGCCGACCCGCCAGCCCTCGGTGTGCGCGGCGTCGATCAGTTCGCCGACGCCGGCGGCCACCCCGGCGGCGCAGACCACCACGTACAGGAACGGGCCCGCCCCGCCGTCGCCGCCGCTCACCGGCTCCGCCGCTGCTCGTCCCGCCGCTGCTCGGCCAGCGACTCCCCGGCCTGCCACTCCTCGGCCAGCAGGCCGAACAGCACCTCGTCGAGGAACTCGCCGTAGACCCAGGCGGAGCGCCGCAGGATGCCCTCCTGGGTGAAGCCGGCCCGCAGCGCGGCGCCGCGCATGGCGGGGTTGTCCACGAGCGTCTCGATGCCCAGGCGCTGCAGGCCGCGGACGGCGAAGCCGTACTCGCAGAGCGCCCGGACCACGTCGGTGCCCAGGCCCCGGCCGCGGGCGGCGGGCCGGAGCGCGAGGCCGAGGTGGCCGACCCGGTTGTGCTCGTCGATGCCCCACAGGACGGCCTCGCCGGCCAGGTCGCCGGTGGCCAGCTCGACCACGGAGAAGACCGCGGCGCGCTCCTCGGGGCCGCCCGGGGCGAACGGCGAGTGCGGGCCGGCGGCGACCGGCCGCCAGGGGCGGGAGTCGCCCCGGGAACGTCCGAGCACGTCCTCGTACAGCTCGGTGTGCAGCACGGGGACGTCCGCCTCGGTGCGGGCCCGGAGTCCGACCTTCTCGCCTCGAATCATGCGGCCAGTGGTACTCCCCCGGGCCCGGGCGCCGCAAGGCAATTGCGGCCGGGCGGTCAGTCGCGGCGGCTGCCGAGGCGGCGGGGCGTGCCGCCGCCGCGCAGCACGCCGACCACGCCGAGGGCGGCCGCGCAGATCGGGACGGCCAGCAGGGCGCCGATGATGCCGGCGATCCCGGCGCCGGCGACCACCGCGAACATGATGGTGGCCGGGTGCAGTTCGACCGTCCGGCTCTGGATCAGCGGCTGGAGCACGTTGCCCTCGACCATCTGGACGGCCAGCACCACGCCGAGCGCCCACAGCGCGATGCTGAGGCCGCCGTCGGCGAGCGCGACCAGCACGGCGACGGTGCCGGACAGGAAGGCGCCGATGAACGGGACGAAGGCGCCGAGGAAGACCAGCGCGCCCAGGCCCGCCGCGCCGGGGACGCCGAGCACCAGCAGGCCGACGGTGATGAAGACGGCGTCGATCAGGGCGATCAGCGTGGTGCCGCGCATGAAGCCGGCCATCGCCGCGAAGGCCTGCTGCCCGCAGGCGACGACGAGTTCGGCGCGTTCAGCGGGGACCACCGAGCGGACCAGGTCGGCGGTGCGGTGGCCGTCCCGGAGGAAGAAGAAGACCAGGGCCAGCGCCAGCACGCCGCCGGTGACCAGCTGGACGGCGACGCCGAGGCCGGAGAGCACGCCGCCGGCCAGCGAGTTGACCAGCGAGCCGCCGGCCGCGCCGCCGGAGCCGGCCGAGTCGGTGACGGCCCGTTGCAGCCGCGTCCCGGCGGGGCCGAGCCAGGCGGCGAGCTGGTGGCCGGCCTGTTCCAGCGAGTCGCCGATCTGCCCGGCGCTGTGCACCAGCGAGTTGGTGAGCAGTGCCAGCACGGTGCAGACCGCGGCCACCAGGACGGCGCAGGTCAGGCCGGCGGCCAGGCCGCGCCCGAGGCCGCGGCGGACCAGCCAGGGCATCACCGGTTGGAGCAGGGCGGTGCCGAGCAGGGCCACGATCATCGGGATGGTGGCGGCGCGCAGGGCGACGAAGGCGTACACCACGAGGGCGGCGACGGTGATGAAGAGGATCACGGCGGTGGACCACGCGGCGGCCGTCCGTACCGCGGGGGGCAGCGACTGGTAGGGCCGGCGGCGGTCGTCCGCCGGCCCGGGGGGCGTGGGCTCCACCGACATTCCCGCCTCCGCCCGGCCGGCCGCTGCTGACCGACCCATCCCAGCATATGATCTGACGGAATGTCCGAAAGGTCCGGTCCGGGCGCGTCCGGCGTGCGGGCCGGTCGGGCCGGTCAGGCCCCGGTCAGGCGTCCTGCTCCACCGCCACCCGGCCGCCCTGGTCGCCGGTGAAGGCGAGCACCCGGGCCCCCTCCGCCTCGATCCCCGCCAGCTCGGCCCGGCCGGGCCGCCCGAAGGCCAGCACCCGCAGCACCCCGCCGTCGATCCGCCAGGACCCGGCCACCAGCCCGTCCAGCAGCAGGGCGCCCAGCACGATGCCGTTCACCGTCATGATCCGGGGCCGGTACTCCTCCGGGAGCACCCGGCCGCGGTCGGCGTGCGAGAGCAGCAGGTTGTCGAACGGCGCGAGCAGCCGGACGGGCGCGGGCACCGAGCGGTCCGGGCGCGGGGCGTGCGGCAGGTCGTACAGGGTGCGGCCGCGGCCGTCCCGGAACAGCACCAGGTCGGGCGCCAGCCGGGCCAGCACCGGGCCGAGACCGGTCAGGCCGCTCCACTTGCCGACGTCCGCCGCGGTGGCCGGGCCGAACGCCGCCAGGTAGCGCAGCACCAGGGCGTCCAGGGACGGTTCGCGGTCGAGCGGGCGGCCGAGCCAGTGCTCGGCGGTGGTGTGCGCGGCCGGGCCGCTGCGGCCCCAGATCCCGCGCGGCGGGACCTGCACCAGCGGCAGCCGGGCGCGGGCCACCTGGGCGAGCGCGGCCGGGTCGCCCGCGGGGAAGCGCTCGGCCAGCAGGGCGCCGAGCAGCTGGAAGGTCAGCGGCTGCTGCTCGACCAGCTCGCGGGCGGCGGCCGCGACCGCGTCCAGGTCCACGCCGGGCAGCCGCTTGGCCCAGTTCCCGGCCAGGCCGCGGTCCAGGACCGGCTGCAGCAGCGGGCGCAGCGCGAGGCAGTCCTCGGCGGTGACCAGGTGGATGGTGCCGCGCTGGAGGCCGATCCGGACCACCTCGCGGTCCTCGATCAGCCGGCTCAGCTGCTCGGGCCGGAAGCCGTCGAGCCGGGAGAGCAGTCCGAGGTACGGCGGTTCGGGCGCGGCCTGCGCCTGCAGGCCGACCAGGTGTCGGACCAGCTCGGCGGGTGCGAGGTCGGTGCGCTCCAGCAGGTGCTGGCGGGCCAGCAGGGCGCGGCCGAGGGCGCGCGGGTCGAGTTCCCGGCCGGTCGCCGGGCCGCCGGCCACCGGACTGCCGGTCACCGGGCCGCCGGCCACCGGGCCGCGGGTCACCGGGATGCTGCGCGGTCGAGTTCGGCGCGCAACAGGGAGACCCGGTTGGAGGTGATCGAGTCGACCCCGGCCCGCAGCATCCGGCGCACCGTGCGGCGCAGGTCGACGGTCCAGGTGGAGACCTCCAGCCCGGCCTGGTGCGCGGCGCCGGTGAACGCCTGGTCGACCAGGCCGAACGGCGGGTTGATCCAGCGCGGGCGCAGGTCGGCCAGCAGGGCGCCGCCGGGCAGCCGGGGCTGCTTCCAGGTGAGGGCCAGCTCGGCGTCCGGGGCGAGCGCGCGGACAGCCAGCATGGCGGTGGCCGAGCCGCAGAAGGCCACCCGGCTCTCGGCGCCGAGCGCGGTGACGGCCTGCCAGGCGGCGGCCGCCGGTCCGGCGTCGTCCAGGTCGATCATCAGCCGGCCGGCCGGGGACTCGGCGGCGGTCTTGAGCGCCTCGGTGAGGGTGGGCACCCGCAGGCCGGGGGCGCCGAGGTCGGCGAGCTGGTCGAGGGTGACCCGGTCGATCGGGCGCGGGTCGCCCCAGAGCCGCTCCAGGGTCCGGTCGTGCAGCAGCACCGGCACGCCGTCCCGGGTCAGCTGGACGTCCACCTCGACCGCGTCGGCGCCGGCGGCGAAGGCGGAGCCCACGGAGGCGAGGGTGTTCTCACGGTGGCGGAAGGGGTCGCCGCGGTGGGCGACGGCGAGCACGCGGCTCATCGGCGGGGCCTCTCTCGGGTCGCGGGTGGGCCGCCCGGTCCGGGACGGTCGGGGTTCAGGCGCGTTCGATCACGACGTTGGTCGACTTGATCACCGCGATCGCGGGGGCGCCGGGCACCAGGCCGAGCTCCTCGGCGGAGTCGCGGCTGATCAGCGAGACCACCCGGAACGGGCCGGCCTGGATCTCCACCTGCGCGGCGACGTCCCCGAGCACCACGTCCGTGACGATGCCGGGGAAGCGGTTGCGGGCCGAGGACGGACGCCCTTCGGCCGCGGCGGTCTCCGGCTTGGCGAGTTCGCGGGCGAAGGAGGCGAGCTGGGCGCCCGGGATGATCCGGTGGCCGTGCTCGTCGCGTTCGGCGGCGACCCGGCCGGCGTCCACCCAGCGGCGCATGGTGTCGGCGCTGACACCGAGCATCGCGGCGGCCTCGCCGATGCGGTACGGGTGGACCGGCCGGTGGGGCTGGGCCATGGGTGTGCTCCTGGCGTGCTCGGCGGACTGTCGCCGCCATCCTGCCCTACCGGGGCCCGGCGGGGCGACGCGCCGTCACCTCGGCGGCGGCGCAGCCGCGCCGGGCGGGCACGGGAGCGGGCGCCCCGGCGGCCTCATTCGCCGCCGAACAGGTCCCGCCGGGCCGCGTCGCCCGCCGTGAGGACGGCGCCCGCGAGCACCGCGCCGCCGCCCGCGGTGCCGACCCGGACCTCGGTGCGCAGCGGGGAGAGCGCGGCCAGCCGGCGTTCCACCCGGGCGGCCAGGTCGGCCCCGCCGGCCAGGCCGAGTTCGCCGCCGAGCACCACGCAGCCCGGGTCGAGCACCACGCAGATCGCCGAGGCGCCGATCGCGATCCGTTCGGCGAGCTCGTCCAGGAAGGCGTCGGCGCCGTCCCGTACCGCGGCGCGCAGCACCAGCTCGGCGCGGCGCACCGGGCCGGCCTCGCCGTCCAGCGCGAGCCCGTGGCGCAGCGCCAGCTCGCCCACGGCGGCGCTGCCGACCAGCGAGTGGTAGCCGCCCTCGCACCCGGTGGAGCTGGGCAGCACGGCCGTGCCGGGCACCGGCAGGAAGCCGATCTCGCCGGTGCCGCCGGAGGCGCCGCGGCGCAGCCGTCCGTCCAGCACCACGGCGGCGCCGGTGCCGTGGCCGAGCCAGAGCAGGGCGAAGGTGTCGCGGTCGGCGGCGGCGCCGATCCGGTGCTCGGCGATGCCGGCGAGGTTGACCTCGTTCTCCAGGATCACCTCGGCGGCCTCGAGGGTGGCGACGCCGGAGCTGGAGCGCAGCGCGGCCAGCAGTTCGGTGTGCCAGCGCGGCAGGCCGCCGGAGTTGCCCAGCTCGCCGGTGGCCGGGTCGACCAGGCCGGGGGCGCCGACCGCGACGGTGTGCAGCCGTTCGGCGCCGGCCTCGGCGGCGGCCCCGAGCAGGGCCTCGACGGTGCGGCCGGCCAGGTCCTGGTCGTCGGGGCCGGCCGGGACGGACGCGGTGGCCAGGGTCCGGCCGGTGAGGTCGGCGACCACCAGGGTGATCCCGGTGGCGCGGACGTCGATGGCGGCCAGGTGGGCCCGGTCGGCGGCCAGGGCGTACAGCCGGGCGTTCGGCCCGCGGCGCAGCTGGGCGCTCTCGCCCGCGGGGGTGACCAGTCCGGCCCGCTGGAGGCGTTCCAGCAGGTCGGCGACGGTCGGCCGGGAGAGGCCGGTCAGTGCGCGCAGCTCGGACGCGGTCAGCGGCCCCCGTTCCAGCAGCAGGTCGAGGGCGAGCCGGTCGTTGATGGCGCGGGCGGTGCTCGGCGTGGCCGTACGCGCGGTGGTCATGAAGCTGCATCCTTCCAGAGGTTTCTATCAGGATCCCTTCCTGATAATTTATCGGACATCGGGCAGTCGACCACGGGGAGGGCCCGGCATGGGACAGCAGCCGCCAGGAGGACCGGGAGGACCGCGGGTGAAGGACGTCCGGCGCGCCAGGGTGAGCATCGCCCTGGTGTTCGCCGTGCACGGGGCCGTCACCGGCACCTTCGTCACCCGCATCCCGTGGATCCAGGACCACCTGGGGCTCAGCCCCGGCCGGCTCGGCCTCGCCCTGGTGCTGCCCGCCGTCGGCGCCTCGCTGGCGATGCCCCTGGCCGGGCGGATCGTGCACCGGTACGGGGAGCGCGCCGCGGTGCGCTGGCTGCTGACGCTCTGGTGCCTGTCGCTCGCCCTGCCGGCGCTGGCGCCCAACCTGGTGACGCTCTGCCTCGCGCTCTTCGTGTACGGCGCCACCGCCGGGATGGCGGACGTGGCGATGAACGCCCAGGGCGTGGAGGTGGAGGAGCGGCTCGGCCGGTCGATCATGTCCGGCCTGCACGGCATGTGGAGCCTGGGCGGCCTGGTCGCCTCCGGCTTCGGCGTGCTCGCCGCCCACCAGCAGACCGACGCCCGCGTCCAGTTCGCCGTCACCGCGGCGGTCCTCGCGCTGCTGGCGCAACCGGTCTGCGCGGGGCTGCTGGACGTCCGGCCGGCCGCCGACGAGGAGGCTCCGCCGCGCTTCACCCTGCCACCCCGGGCCGCCCTGACCATCGGGCTGGTCGGCTTCTGCGCGGTCTTCGCGGAGGGCGCCTCGATGGACTGGAGCGGCGTCTACCTGCGCGACGTCACCGGCTCCTCGGCCGGGACGGCGGCGGCCTGCTACTCCGCGTTCGCGGCCACCATGGCGGTGGCCCGGCTGGCCGGCGACGCGGTGGTGCGCCGGCTGGGGCCGGTGCGCACCGTCCGGCTGGGCGGCGCCACCGCGGCGGTCGGCGGCCTGCTGGTGGTGCTCGCCGGGACGCCGTACGTGGCCATCCCCGGCTTCGCGCTGATCGGCATCGGGATCGCCGTGGTCGTCCCGCTCGCCTTCGCGGCCGCCGGGCGCGCCGGCAGCAACCCGAGCCGGTCGATCGCCGGCGTCGCCACCATCACCTACACCTCCGGCCTGGTCGCCCCCGCGATCGTCGGCGGGATCGCCCAGGCCAGCTCGCTCACCGTCTCGTTCGCGGTGGTCGCCGTACTGGCGGCGGCCCTGGTCCCGAGCGCGGGCGCCCTGCGGCACCGCCGCCCGGCGCAGCGCGAGCAGGTGCCGGGGCTGGAGCCGGCCGCCTGAGCCACCGCCGGGCCCGGATCTGACGTCACGTCAATCGCGTTCTGTCGAAGTCTGCTTGATCTCGCACACCGCCGAAGGCGACCTGGCATCCTGGAGCCGCACCGGGAGGGGTGGGAGATGGCCGACCAGGCGGGCGGGGTCACGGAGCTGGCCGGCGGCGCGCGCAGACCGCGTCGCGGTGCGGGCACGCAACGGGTACGGGCGACGGGGGCGGGGACGGCGGGCGGACCGGGCCCGACGCAGCTGATCTTCGCCGCCCTGGTGCTCGCGGGCTACTGCGTGCTGGTCGGGTTCCTCGCCGCGCACCGCGCGGACCTGAACTGGGACCGCCTGGTGTTCCTGTTCTCGGGCGTCGAGGCGATCGTGTTCGCCGCGGCCGGGATGGTGTTCGGCACCGCCGTGCAGCGGTCGCAGGTGCAGACCGCCCGGGCCGACACGGCCGCGGCCAGGGCCGAGGCCCAGGCCGGGACGGAGGCCGCGGTCACCCTCGACAACGTGGTCGCGCTGATCCGCTCCCGGGCCGCCGAGGAGCGCGCGGCGCAGCCGGCCGGGTCGGCCCAGGGTGTGCCGCCGGAGGCCTACGGTGCGCGCGGTGCGTCGTCCACGGTCGCCGCCACCGCCATGGCGGACCTCGAACGGGCGGTCCTCGCGATGGTCGAGGGACGCAGCTGACGCGATGGAGCCGCCCATGCGCTTCGTCGTCGTGCGGGTCGGCCCTGCCGACGGCACCGGCCATCCGGTCGAGATCTTCGAGGACGCGATGCCCACCGAGCAGCAGGGCGCCCGCCCGCCCCGGCCCCGCCGGTCCGGCCGGCTGCCCGCCGCAGGGTCGTCGCAGGCGCGCTGGACCGCCGAGGACGTCGAGAGCGCCAAGGCCCTGCTCGGCGGGGCCGGCTACGACCGGGACCGTGCCCGCCGCACCCGCGACCTGCTGCACAGCATGCTGGAGTCGACCGGTGCGATGGCCGTGTGGCAGGAGGCGGTGAGCACCGCCGAGCCGACCGACCCCCCGGTCCGAACCCTGATCGAGTCGCACGATCCCGCGCTGGCCGACCTCCCGTGGGAGCTCCTCCAACTGCTGCCCGACCGGCGCGCCGGACAGCCGCACCGCTTCCGGCTGTCCCGTGCGGTGGAGTGGCCCTGGCCCCGGCCGACCGTGCCGTTGCAGCGTCCGCTGCGCGTCCTGGTCGCCGTCGGCAGCCCGGAGGACCAGGCGCTGCGGGCCGAGGAGGAGATCGAGGCCATCCAGTCGGCACTGCGCCGGCACCCCGGGGAGTGGCACGTCGAGGTGGTCCGCGGCCCCACCGGCGAGCAGTTCTTCGACCGGGTGGAGGTCCTGCGCCCCCACGTCCTGCACTTCATCGGCCACAGCGGCGCCGACCTCTACGACGATGTCGTGCTGCAGTTCCGGCCGCCGTGCGCACCGCCCTGGAACCTGCTCGGGGAGCAGGTGGCGCTGCAGTTCCCGCCCGACTCGCCGCCGCGGCTGGTCGTCCTCAACTCCTGCCACAGCAGCCCCGGAGCACTGGTCGGGACGGGCTCGAGCAGGGTGGCCGAAGCGTTCCTGCGGCTCGGCGCCGGAGCCCTGGTCACCATGCAGGGCGAGGTGGCCTCGGACGGGGCGGCTCGGTTCGCCGGCGCTTTCTACCGCGCCCTGGCCGAGGAGGAGCCGGTGGACGAGGCGCTGTGGCAGGCCCGGCGGGTGGTCGCCCAGCAGCCCGACGGCCTCGACCGGCCGGACCCGGCCCTCCCCCGCCTCACCCTCGCCGCACTGCCGGACCGGATCCTGCACCGGGAGCCGGGGGCGGACCGCAAACAGGCCGCCGAGCTCTTCGCGGTGGAGGAGACCAGGCTGGACCTGATGGTCGACCGGACGGCCGCCCGCCGCACGCTCCTGGGCGGGCCCGGCTGGGCGCAACCGCTCGGGCCGAGCGGCCTGACCGTGGTCCGCGGGCAGGCCGGGACGGGCAAGACCGTCCTGGTCAGAAGCTGCCTGCTGAGCTGGCACCTGAACGGGGGCAGGACCACCCACGTCGACTTCACCTCGCAGGGCCGGACCCTGAACTGGCTGGACGCCGTGCGCCACCTGTGCGCGCGGGTCCGGGTGGAGGTCGGCGACGGCTCCGCCGATCCGCTCGACCGGTTCGCCCATCAACTGCAGCACCGGCGCCGCGGCCTGGAACCGCCCGCGGGACCGCCGTGGCAGCCGGACGATCTCGGCCCCTGGGAGCCGGAGGCCGACGCGGTCTGGCCCGGTTCCGCCGCCGACCGGCTGTTCGCGGACCTGCACGAGGCCCTCCGCACGATCGCGCTGCCGTCCCGGCTGACCATCGTGCTGGACCAGTTGGAGGGTCTGGAGGAGGGCGCGCTCGCCCAGCGGTTCGGCCCCCTGCTGCTCGGCCCGGTGCGCAGGGACGCGGCCGGACCGCTCGCCCTGGT
Organism: Kitasatospora sp. NPDC094015; assembly: GCF_040304075.1. Lineage (NCBI taxonomy): Bacteria > Bacillati > Actinomycetota > Actinomycetes > Kitasatosporales > Streptomycetaceae > Kitasatospora > Kitasatospora sp. NPDC094015. The sequence continues at coordinate 100,079 of NZ_JBEOUL010000011.1, read as the reverse complement.
GGTCGTCGAGGACTCCCGGGCGGGCGAGCGGGCCAGGCTGAGCGAGGACCTGCTGCGGCGCACCGACCAGCGGATCGAGGTCGGACCGTTCGCCCCCGACGAGGCGGCGCACGTGTTCTCGGAGTACCGGGTGGCGTGGTCGGTCCGCGACGAGGCGGGCGCCGCGGACGGGCGCCGGCGCGGCCGGGCGGAGTGGATCCGCAGGTTCGGCGCGATGCTCGACGGCACCCGGGCCCAACTGGGGCCGACCATGCTGCTCCAGGCCGAGCACTTCGCCGACGGCATGCTGGACGCCACGCAGGGGGAGGCGCCGTGAGCGCGGGCGGTCGGAACGCAGCACTCCTCGGATGGTTGGCCGGCGGTCACCGCCTCGACCGCGCGCTGTTCGACGCCCTGCCCGCCGGGGTCAGGGCCACCCTGCGGCGGTGCGCCACCGTGCCGCGCTTCGGCCCCGAGCTGTTCGACACCCTGCTGTGCCCGCCCGGCGGGCCACCGCTGCTCCACCTGCTGGAGCGCCGGCAGGTCGAGCACGTCCCGCAGACCGACGGCGGGTTCCGGATCGCCGCACCACTGCGGCAGGCGGCCTGGGAGAGCTGGTGGGGCGGCTCCCTGCCCGAGGCCGCGCCCGTCGCCGTCGACGACGAACTCCTCACCCTGGCACGGGCGCTGGCCGACCACTACCGCACGCTGGGGCAGCCGGTGGACGAGCTGCGGCAACTCCTGCTGTCCGATCCAACCGAGGCCCTGCGGCTGTTCGAGACCGAGTTCGCCGCGGCCGACGCCGGGTACGACCTCGCCCGCGGCCAGGACCTGGTGGAGGTGGTGAGCGAGGACGCCCGCGCCTTCCTGGTGAGCGGCCCGCTGGCCCGGGCCCGGCAGGCGGCCGCGCTCCGCCTGCGCGCGCGGGACCTGTGGCGGATGGCCCACAACCGCTCGGCCCGCTACCTCGCACGGCCGGCCGCCGAGGCCCCGCTGCTGCGGCTGCTGGAGGACGGCGAGCCCCGGCTGCTCCGGCTCTGGGCGACGGCCGGCACCGGGAAGACCATGCTGCTCAACTGGTTCACGGCCCGCCACTGCATGGAGCTCCGGCCCCCCGTGCCGTGCGCCCGGGTCGATTTCGACACCGTGGACGCGGTCCAGGTCGACGCCCATCCCTGGCTGCTCCTGGCGGAGTTCGCCGGACAGCTCGACCGCCAGCTGCCCGGCTCCCCGTTCCACGAATTCCTCAGCTCGGTCGCCGAGTTCGACGGTGCGCTCGACCCGCCCGACGCGGACGAGCCGGAGCGCCCCGGCCGGGCGGCGCTCGTGGGTCTCGGCGACCCGGCCGCCACCGCCGCCGAGGTCGAGTCCCGGTTCGCCACCGTCCTGCACGAGGCCGCCACCGAGCGGCCCGTCGTCCTGATCCTCGACACGCTGGAGGAGCTCGCCCTCCGGACCTCCGGCGGGGCCCGTGCCCTCGGCGGCCTGCTCCGGCGGATCCTGGACGCCGTGCCCTCGGTCCGCCTGGTGCTGTCCGGCCGCTACGAGCCCGCCGAGAAGGCCCCCGGCCTGGCGACGGTGACCGAGGGCATGCCCCCGCTGCGCCTCGACGCGTTCACGGACGAGGAGGCGGACCGCTACCTCGGCGAGGTGCGCGCCGTCCGGGACGAACGGCTGCGCGCAGCCATCGTCCGGGCGTCCGGCGGACTGCCGTTCACGCTCGCGCTCTACGCCGATCTGGCACCCCGGCTGACCCCCGACCAGGTCGTCACCGAGCACGGGCCGGGGCTGCTCTACGCGATCGACCGGGTGCTCGAACGCATCGAGGACGACCGGCTGCGGTGGATCCTGCGCTACGGGGTCGTACCGCGCCGCCTGACCTTCGAGTTCCTGCGCGACGTGATGGCACCGCGACTGGCCCGGGCACTCCGGGCGGAGGGCGACGACGACCGGCCCGAGCTGGACCGGCGGCCCGTCCTGCGCCGGCAGATCTTCCTCCCCCAGGACCCGGGCCTGCCGACCGCCGAGGACGGCCTGCGGGAGCTGTGGGACGACCTGACGGCCTACGCCTCCGATGTCTCGTGGCTGCACTGGGACGAGCAGGTACCGCACTCGGTGGTCGTCCACCCCGCCGTCCGCGAGCCGCTGCGCCGGCTGATCGCCGACCATGCCGTTCACCGCCTGCTGCACCGGGACGCGGCGGCCTACTACCACCGGCTGTCCGAGGAGGACCGGTGGAACTGGCCGCTCTGGCGGGTCGAGGAGCTCTACCACCACGTGCACCTCGGGGATCAGGAAGACATCCTGACCGCTTGGCGGGCGGCAGTCGCCGATGCCGACTCCGCGGGCCGGCCCGAGTGGGCCGTGCACGTGGCGCGCGAGCTGCTGGGCGACGGCTTCGGCGAGGAAGCCGGTACGGCGCGGTCCGAGCGCGTGGAAGCGGCCCCCCGACTGGTGCTCGGCGAGGCCCACCTCGTACTCGCCGGGGCCGCGCACCGGGCGGCGCTCGGTGGCGACCGCAGCAGCTGGCGGGCCGTCCTGAGCTCGGTGCTGCGTGCCGAGGAGCTCGCCGGCGCCCTGTTCGACGCTCGCGCGCGGGAGCTCTGCCTGACGCTGACGGCCGAGGCCGCGCTGCGGATCGAGGACCCCTCGCTCTTCGACGACGTGGTCGTGCGGGCCGGCGCCTGGCTCGCCGCGGACCCGGCGACGCAGTGGCCCGCGCTCTCGTCACTCCTGTCCCTCCCGACCGCGCCGCTGGTGCTGTTCGCCCGGAACGCTCTGCGCACGGGCCGCCTGGAGAGCGTCAACGCCCTGCTCACGGCGGCCTACCAGGACGGGCTCGACCGCGACCCGGACCGGGCCGGGGCGGTGGCCGAGGCCGCCGTGACCGCCGTCCTCGAGGCCGGCCGGGTCGACCTCGCCGAGGACTGGGGGCGCATCCTGCACCCGCCGGGACCGGGATGGGCGCAGCTCGGGCGGATCCGCCTGGCCGGCGGCGCGTTCGAGCAGGCCGTCGAGGTCTCCCGAGCGGCCGTCCGGGCCCCCGAGGTGCCGCCCGGACAGCGCTCGGCGGCCGCGGCCGCCGCCGTCGGCGCCCTGCTCGCCCTGCGCCGCCCGCGCGAGGCGGCCCGGCTCGCCCGTGCCCGGTCCGACCGCCCGCCCGCGGCGCACCCCGGCTTCGCCGACGCCGTCGTGACCGCGTGCGAGACCGAGGCCGCGGCGGCCGCCGCGGTCGGCGACACCGCGGCGGCGATCCGCGCCTGGGACCCGCTGCGGCGGCACGACGACCTGGCCCTGGCCCACCGTCAGGTCCGGCTCGCCGAGCTGCAACTGCGGCTGGTCGGCGACCGGCAGGCGGCCCGCAAGGAACTCGGCGAAGCCGCCCGGCGGGGCGCGACCCGCGCCGCAACGGCCCTGCACACCGACTGGCTGCTCGCCTCGGCGGAGGCCGCCGACCCGTCCGACGGCGAGCGTGACGACCTCTTCCGGACCGTGCGCGAGGTCACCCGCCGGTCCGGTTCCGCGGCCCTGCTGGGCCGGGCGGCGCTGGCCGGTCTCGCCCTGCAAGGCGCGGAGCACCGCGACGCGCACCTCGCGGACCTCGTCCGCGCACTCGCCCCCGTCCCCGGGGCCTCGGCCCGGCTGGCCGCGCTGACCGGGCTCGCCCGCTGCCCCGGCCCCTGGCAGGACGGGCAGACCGAGCCGCTCTGGCGGGCGCTGGGCCAGGACGCGCCGCGCCCCTTGCCGGTGACCGGGCCCGACGACGCCGCACTCGGACTCACCCTGGTGGAACTGCTGCGCCTGGGCGGGCGGCGCCGGCAGGCTGCCGAGCTGCTGAACCGGTGCGCCGAGGTCCTGCTGGCCGGGGAACCGCTCGTGCTGCGCGACCGGGCCGCGGCCCTGGCCAGGCTCGGGCTGGCCGCGGAGGTCACCGACGAGGAGGTCGGGACGCTGCTCGCGGCCTACCCCGACAACCCGGTGCCCGCCGCGGAGTTGCTGGTGATCGGGGCGGAGACGGGCGGCGGCCCGGACCAGGCGCAGCGGGCCCTGGACCTGCTGGCGGACATCCCCCGACCGTCCGCCCTGCTCAACCGGGCGCACGCGGCGCTCCCCGGCTCGATCCCTCCCCGCAGGGGGCGCGGTGCGGCGTCCGCACCGCGGGTGCGGCGGGCCTTGCGGTACTCCGAACGCCACGTGCCGGAGCACCTGGTCACGGCCGCGGCCCCACCGGACCCGGCCCCGTCGGCGGCGGTCAGCGGTCCGGGGGCCGAGCTCGGCCGCGAGATCACCGTCCGCATCGACAACCACACCCACCGGCCCGCCGACCACGAACTCGCCATCACCGTCGTCGGACCGAACGGTCGCACCAGGTCGCAGCCGACCACCGTCCGCGAACAGCGGCTGGACCAGTTGCTGGCGGCCGACCCGGACCCCGCGGCGGTGTCGGACCTGCCCCAGCTGGTGGGCCGGATGCTGAGCACGATCGACCGGCCCCTGCTGGTCGCCCTGCTGGTCGGTGCCGCGGCGGCCGCCGCGCCGGTGGCGGCCATGGCCGCGTACGGACTGTTCGCCGCGACGATCGGCCGCCGCGGCGCCGATGTCCGACTGGCCGTCGGCGACCAGCCACTGCTCGCCAGGCTGCCCTGGGAGGACGGCACGCTGGGGCACGCCCCGCTCGCCCGCCGCCGGGGCGTGCGGTACGTGTACCGGGACGGCCCGCGGGCCTTCTCCGACCGCTGGATCCTCCGGGCGGCGGAGTTCGCCCGCCCGGAGCTCGGACCGGACGGCACCGCACGGCTCGCCCGCAGCCTGGAGCACCACCTGCTCGCCCCCGACCGGGACGCCGCCCTGCGCGTTCCGGCCGCAGGAGGCGGATCGCCCCTGGTCGACCTCGGGAACCGGCTCCGCGGGCTGCGCCCTGACCGGCCCGGCCGGGTGCTGTTCCTGCACGGCTCCGACCGCACGCTCCGCGCCAGCCGCTCCGAGTACGGACCCGAGCCCTGGTCGCAGTACCGGAGCGCGGATTGGGAACTCCTGGGGGTGGGCGACCGCGACTACCTGGAGGAGGCCGGTCCCGCGGCCCGACGGCCGGCCGACCTGGTGCACGTCCGGGGGCCGATGGTCGCGGTCCGCGGGGCCGCCGCGGTCGATCTCGCGGCCGAGCGCCGGCCCCCGGTCCTCGCGGAGGAACTGTGCGACCTGCTGGGGGGCTTCCTGGTCGGGCGTCAGCCGTTGATCGTGCTGGAGGTGCCGCCGGTCGGACCGCCGACCGAACGGGCGCGGCAACTCCTGCTCCGCAACGAGCTGGCCCACCGGCTGCTGGCCGACGGGCGGGCCGCGGCGGTCCTCGCGCTCGGCCCGTTCCGGGCGGACGCGAACGGCGGGGCGGGCGGGGCGCCGCTCGACGTCGCCGCGAGCCTGGCGGGCAATTCCCCGCGCAGGGCCTGGCGGCAGCTGGCGAACGCGACCGCGCGGATCTCCCGGCCCGCCGACGGGAGCACGCCGGAGGTACTGCCCGCGCTCTTCAGCCACCTGCCACCCGACCTGCTGGTGCCGCTGGGAGTGCCGGAGTGAGCCCCTCGCGCGACGAGCGCCTCGACGCCGCACTGGCCGCCAAACGCGAGGGTCTGCGGGACGAGTTCGAGCACTGGCACCGGACGACCGCACCGGACGGCCCGCTGCCCGAACTCCACTCCGCGGTCGGCGCGGTCACCCGGCCGCTCGGGGCGGCGCTGGCGCGGCTGGAGGCGGAGGGCGGCGGCCCGGGGGTCGACCGGGGCGCCGCCGAGTCCCGGATCGTCGGACTGCACCAGCTCTGGGGCCACTTCCGCGACCGGCTCGCACCGAGGCTCCTGCCGTTCACCCGCGACTTCCTCGGGTTCGCCGACGACGTGGCCTGGGCCTGCTACGAGCCCGCGCTCCGCGCGGTCACCGCCGCCTGCGCGGGCGAGGTGCTCCCGGTCGAACCGCCACTGATCCACCTGGCGCCGTCCGCCGTGCCGTTCGCCCAGGTCCGCGGCGCCGCCTTCGCCGGCGTGGACGGGGGCCGGCCGCACGCACCGTCCGCGGAGCACCTGGCGCAGGCGCTACGCGTCCTGCCGGTGCCGTTGATCGGCCTCCCGTGGTTCCAGCTGGGCCACCTGCCCGAGGTCGGCTTCGTCGCGCACGAGGTGGGCCACGTGGTGCTGGCCGACCTGGGCCTGCACGGCCCCGTGGGGGCGCTGGTCGACGACGCCTTCGGCGCGCACACGCCCGGCGCCCGGTACTGGCGGTCGGTGCTGCACGAGGCGTTCGCCGACGTGTACGGGGTGCTCGCGCTCGGGCCGGCCTACGCGGCCGCACTCGTCGATCTCGTCACCGTCGGCCCCGACCTGCCCGCTCCGGCGGGCTACCCCCGGTCCGAGGCCCGGGTCGCGCTCGCCGTCGACGCGCTGGAGACCCTCGACCTGACGGCGGAGGCCGAGACCGTCCGCGACCGTTGGCACTCCGGGTCCGCCGCCCACCCCGCCCTTCCGTCCACCGGCCGGTTCACCGGGGCCGTGCTCGGCGAACCGCTCGCCCGGCTCGGCGGGCAGCCCCTGCGGGCACTGTTCCGTACGGGCGACACCGCGGTCGCCGGCCGGCGGGTGGCGGGCGCGCTGCTGGCCGGGGACGCCCTCCCCCAGCAGCAGCCGGTGATCCTGGCCGCCGCCTGCGCCCTGGCGTTCGCCGACGACTTCGCGCGCTACCGCGAGCGGCAGCGCCCGACGGTCACCCGCCGGGTGCTGGACCAGCACGCCGCCCACCGGCAGCGCGGCCCGCGGCCGCTGGAGCCCGACAGTGACGCGCTCGACGCGCAGCGCGACGAGCTGCTCTGGCAGCAACTCGGCGGCGCTGCCGCGGCCGGCTGAGGTCGAGGATTCCCGCCCTCCCCGGCCGGCGTGCGATGCTCGGCGGATGACCGCCGCAGCCGCCCCCCGCAATCCGATCGGTGCCCACGTCCCCGTCGCCGGGCGGGGGCTGGCCGGGACGGGGCTGGCCTACGCGGAGCGGGTGGGGGCGGAGGCGGTGCAGGTCTTCGTGGCCAATCCGCGGGGCTGGGCCACGCCGGCCGGGAACCCCGCGCAGGACGAGGCCTTCCGGGAGGAGTGCGCCCGGCGCGGCATCCCGGCGTACGTGCACGCGCCGTACCTGATCAACTTCGGCTCCGGGTCGGCCTCCACCCGCGAGCGGTCGGTGCAGTCGCTGCGGCACTCGCTGCTGCGGGCGCACGCGATCGGCGCGCTGGGCGTGGTGGTGCACACCGGTTCGGCGCTGTGCGACGGCGGCCGGGCCGGGGCGCTGGCCCAGGTGCGGGCCGACCTGCTGCCGCTGCTGGCGGAGCTGGACGACCTGGGCCCGGACGCGCCCTGGCTGCTGCTGGAGCCGACCGCCGGGCAGGGCAGCTCGCTGTGCGCGCGGATGGGGGACCTGGCCGCGTACGGCGAGGCGCTGGGGCACCACCCGAAGCTGGGGGTCTGTCTCGACACCTGCCACGCCTTCGCGGCCGGGCACGACCTGGCCGCCCCCGGCGGGGTGGCCGCGATGCTGGACGAACTGGTGGCGGCCGTCGGACCGGGACGCCTGCGGCTGATCCACGCCAACGACTCCAAGGACGTGGCCGGGGCCCGCAAGGACCGGCACGAGAACATCGGCGCCGGGCACATCGGCGCCGGACCGTTCGGGGAGCTGCTGGCGCACCCGGCGACGGCCGGCGTCCCGCTGATCATCGAGACGCCGGACGGCCGGCACGACCCCGACCGCGTCGAGGGGGCCCGGCATGCCGCGGACATCGCCCGGCTGAAGGGTCTGCGCACCCCGCTGCCCGGCCCCCGCACCCCGGCGGCCGACCTCGCCGCAGCCGCCCGCGGGGCCGCTGGTTAGGCTCACCGGGTGCCCAAGCTCCCCCGGCTCCCCGCCCTGCCCGCGCTCGACCGCCCGGCCCGGACGCGTCTCGCCCTGCTGGTGGTGATCCTCGCCGCGCTGGCCGGCTCGCTGCTGCTCTGGGACCCGACGGCGGTGATCTCGCACGCGGCGGGCCCGTGGCGGCTGCCGATCGCCGTGCTGGTGTACGCGGTCGGCACACTGGCGTTCGTGCCCAAGCCGGCCCTGAACGCCGCCGCCGGCCTGCTGCTCGGCATCGCCGAGGGCCTGACCATGGCCGTGGTCGCCACCACGCTCGGCGCCGTGCTCGCCTTCTGGCTCGGCCGCGGGCTCGGCCGCGACGCACTGCGGCCGATGCTCCGGGCCCGGCCGCTCGCCGCGTTCGACCGCCGGCTCACCGAGCGCGGGTTCGGCACCGTGCTGCTGCTGCGGATCGTCCCCGGGGTCCCGTTCCAGCCCGCGAACTACGTCTGCGCGCTCTCCGGGGTGCGACTGTGGCCGTACACCTGGGCCACCCTGATCGGGGTGGCGCCGGGCACCGCCGCGTACGTGGTGGCGGGGGCGAGCGCGGGCTCGCCGAGCTCCCCGGCCTTCCTGATCTCGGCGGGCGTGATCGTACTGATGTGCCTGGTCAGCCTGGTGACGCTCTGGCGGGCCCGGGTGGCCGCCCGCCGCGCGCCGCTGCCGGCGGCCGTACCGGAGCCTGGACCGGTCCCGGAGGCCGTACCGGTCCCGGGGGCCACCGTCTGACCGAGGGGTGCCACTCGCCGAGCCGCCACAGGATCGCGGTGTCGACGACCGCCAGCGCGCCGAACGCCACCACCCACGGCCGGTGACCGGAGGGCACCAGCGCGGCCGGTCGGCCCGGTCCGTGCGGGGGCCGGCGTAGGGGCAACCGGCGCGGGTCGTACACACTCCGGGCCGACGCCGCTAAATTGCTGGCCGGGTCGGGGACGGGCGAGCATCATGGCCGCCATGACGACGACTTCCCGGATCGATCCCCCGTTCGCCGCCGACGAGAGCACGATGCTGCACTCCTGGCTCGACTTCCACCGCGCCACCCTCGCCCTGAAGTGCGAGGGCCTGACCGACGATCAGCTGCGCGAGCGCTCGGTCGACCCGTCGAACCTGTCCCTGCTCGGGCTGGTCCGGCACATGACCGAGGTCGAGCAGTACTGGTTCCAGGCCGTGCTGGACGGCGTCGACCTCGGCGAGCGGGGCCTGTACTGGACCAAGGAGAACCCGGACGGCGACTTCGACGGCATCGCCGACGCCGACGTGGCCGCCGACCTCGGCGCCTGGCACGAGCAGATCGCCCTGGCCAGGACCGCGGCCGTCGGCCGGCCGCTGGAGACGCCCGGCAAGACGCTGCGCCGCGGCGAGGAGATCACCCTGCGCTGGATCCTGGTCCACATGATCGAGGAGTACGCGCGCCACAACGGGCACGCCGATCTGCTCCGCGAGCGGATCGACGGCGCCACCGGCGAGTGAACCCGTTACACGATTGTTGACAGACAGTCAACCAAGGCCTGACGCACACCGATATGGTCTACGCGCGCAACCACCGAAGGACCTGCGGCGTCGCTTGAATCATCCGGTCCATCACGGATTTCCTGCTCGCCACAACCCGTCCGGCGGTCGCGAGCGGGCACCGGACCGGTGATCAATGCGATACTCGGACAGTTCCAACAAGTGGATGACGTGTCAGGAAGGCACGCTCACCCGGGGGACGCGTACGGGACGGGACAGGGAGGCGCGGCATGGGAGCACTTCGCGACGAGCACCACAACGGGTGGCTGATGCCCTCCGGACACTACCCCGCTCCGGTGTACGAGGATTCGTGGGACAGCGAGGAGACGCTGCAGAACGTCGCACCCGCGCCGGCGAAGATCGTCTCGCTGCGCCCGACCGGCTTCGAGTCCGCCCGCACCGTGGGCGAGCACATCCGGGCCAGCGTCCCGGTGGTGATGGACCTGACCGAGATGAGCGAGCCCGAGGCCAAGCGGATGGTCGACTTCGCCTCCGGCCTGATCTTCGGCACCCGCGGCGGCATCGAGCGGATCGCCCGCCGGGTCTTCCTGCTCACCCCGGCCGACGTCGAGGTCACCGTGATCGACCGGCCGCTCGACGACACCGGCTTCTACAACCAGAGCTGACGCACCTCCCTCCGCACCGGGGACGGCACCCATGCCGTCCCCGGTTTTCGTTGCCCGGATGCCGCCCCGGCGACTCTCAGGTGAGGCAGCCGGAAATCTCCTGAGACATGGATGTCTCAGATGCTCTAGACTCGATGCATGGCCACCGACCGCGACTCCGTCCTCGAAGCCGCCGTCGGCGTGCTTTCCCGCCGCCCGACCGCGCACCTGGACGAGATCGCCCGGGCCGCCGGCATCAGCCGCGCCACCCTGCACCGGATCTTCCCGGGCCGGGAGGCCCTGATCCGCGAGGTCGGTGCGCTCGGCCTGCGGCGCTTCGCCGCCGCGCTGGACACCGCCGGGATCGACGAGGGCGACACCGAGGCCGCCCTCAGACGCCTGATCGACGCCCTGGTGCCGGACGCGGCGCTCTGCGCCTTCCTGGCCGGGGAGAACCAGCTCTACGACGACCCGGAGATCAACGAGCTCTGGGAGATCCAGGACGCCCGGGTCCGCGCGCTGTTCCTGCGCGGGCAGCAGCAGGGCGTGTTCCGGATCGAACTCTCGGCCGGCTGGCTGAGCGAAGCCTTCTTCGACCTCGTCGCGGGCGTCGGCTGGGCCGTCCAGGACGGACGCCTGGCCCCCCGAGACAGCACCTACTCGCTCGCCGAACTCTTCCTCGGCGGCGCTCTCAGGAGAACTGATAAGTCATGACCGGCAAGCCCCTCCTGCCTGCGGGCGCCCGGCGTCGCTGGGCCGGTCTCGGCGTGCTCGTGCTCGCCGTCACCCTGGTGGCGGTCGACGCCACCGTGCTCTCCCTGGCCATCCCCTCCATCAGCGAGACCCTCCACCCCACCGGCACCCAGCTGCTCTGGATCGGTGACAGCTACTCCTTCGTGCTGGCCGGCCTGCTGGTCAGCATGGGTGCGCTGAGCGACCGGATCGGCCGCAAGAAGCTGCTGCTGATCGGCTCCAGCGCGTTCGGCGCCGCCTCGCTGCTGGCCGCCTACGCGCCCAGCGCCGGCTGGCTGATCCTGGCCCGCGCCCTGCTCGGCGTGGCCGGCGCGACCATCATGCCGTCCACCCTGTCGATGATCCGCACGCTGTTCCCGGACGCCCGGGAGCGGGCCACCGCGATCGGCATCTGGGGCGCTGGCGCCACCGCCGGCGCCGCGCTCGGCCCGCTGGTCGGCGGCGTGCTGCTGGAGCACTTCTGGTGGGGCTCGGTCTTCCTGCTCAACCTGCCGGTGCTGGCCCTGCTGCTGGTGCTGGGCGGCTGGCTGCTGCCCGAGTCGCGCGACCCGAAGCCGGGCCGCTGGGACGTGCTCAGCGTGGTGCTCTCGATGGTCGGCGTGATCACCGCGGTCTACGCCGTCAAGGAGGCCGCCGCGCACGGCCTCGGCGACTGGACCACCCCGGCCGCCTTCGTGGTCGGCGTCACCGCGCTGACCCTGTTCGTCCGCCGCCAGCTGCGGCTGGAGAGCCCCCTGCTGGACGTCCGGCTGTTCGCCGAACCCCGGTTCACGGCGGCGGTGGTCGCCTCGCTCACCGCGCTGATCGGCCTGTCCGGTGTGATCTTCTTCATGTCGCAGTACCTCCAGCTGGTACGCGGCTACGCACCGCTGGCCGCAGGCATCGCCGAGATGCCCGCCTTCGTCGGTGCGGTGGTCGGCGGACTGCTGACCGCCCGGCTGGTCCGCCGGACCGGCAACCGGGTCGCGCTGACCGCGGGCCTGCTCGCGATGGGCGTCGGCATCGGCCTGCTCGGCTGGGTCCACCAGGACACCACCTACCTGCTGCTCGGTGCCTCCTTCCTGGTGGTCGGCACCGCCGAGGGCGTGGTCTACACGCTCGCCTCCGACCTGGTGCTGGGCGCCGCCCCGGCCGACCGCTCCGGCGCCGCCTCGGCCGTGTCGGAGACCGCCTACGAGCTCGGCACCGCGCTCGGCATCGCGCTGGTCGGCTCGGTGCTCACCGCCATCTACCGCGGCGCGCTGGTCGTCCCGGCCGGGACGGCCCCGGACGCGGCCGCCCGGGCCGGCGAGTCGCTGGGCGGGGCGGTGGACGCCGCCGCCGCACTGCCCGACCCGGTCGGCGGCCGGCTGCTCGACGGCGCCGAGAGCGCCTTCGTCCAGGGCATGAACACCTCCGCCTGGCTGGCGGCCGGGCTGTTGCTGCTCTCCGCCGGGCTCTCCTGGTACCTGCTGCGCACCCGGCGCCCGCGCACCGGGGCGGGCGACACCGCGGCCCGGGCCGGCGCCGGGGACGGGGAGTCGGGGGCCGACGACCACCCGGCCGAGGAGCTGGACGCCACCGGAGTGCTCGACAACGCCGGGGTGCTCGACAGCGCCGGCGCCGGGGAGCGGCGGGCGCCGGTCTCCGTCCGGCAGGGCGCCTGAACGCTCCGCCCGGAGCTCGTGGCGCTCGTCCTCGTCCGTCCGCCGCTCCGGCGGGCTGCCGACCGCCTGGTCAGCCGCCCGAGGTCAGCAGCTCGACCAGGGTGCGCACGCCGAAACCGGTCGCACCGGGCGTCCACTCGCCCTCGTCGGTGTCGGCCAGCGCAGTGCCCTGGATGTCCAGGTGCGCCCAGGGGAGGCCGTCCGGCACGAACTCGCGCAGGAACAGCCCGGCCAGCAGGGCCGTGCCGTGCCGGGTGCCGATCGTGTAGTTGACCAGGTCGGCCACGCCCGAGCCGAGCCGGGCGCGGTAGACCTCGGGCAGCGGGAGCGGCCAGTTCGGCTCGCCGGCGCGGGCGCCGGCGGACTGGAGCCGGCCGGTCAGGGCCGGGTCGGTGCCCATCAGGGCGGCGATCCGCCGGCCCAGCGCGACCGCCGCCGCGTCGGTGAGGGTGGCGATGTCGATGATCGTGTCGGGGCGGCTCTCGCCCGCTAGCACCAGCGCGTCGGCGAGGATCAGCCGGCCCTCGGCGTCCGCGTTGCGGATCTCGACCGTCCGGCCGTTCCGCATCCGCAGCACGTCGCCGATCCGGGCCGGATCGGCGTTCGGCATGTTCTCGGTCAGCGGCAGCCAGCCGTCCACCGCGACCGGACAGCCCAGGTCCGCCAGGACCGACATGGCCCCGAGCACGGCCGCGGCGCCGGCCATGTCGGCCTTCATGTCGACCAGTTGGGCATTGGGCTTGAGCGAGAGGCCACCCGCGTCGAAGGTCACGCCCTTGCCGACCAGCGCGATCCGGCGGGCGGATCCGGCCGCCTGGCCGGGCCGCGCCGACCGGGGCGGCCGGTACCCGAGCCGGACCAGCCGGGGCGGCTCCAGCGAGCCCCGCGCCACCCCGAGCAGACCGCCCAGGCGCTCGGCGGCGATCCGGTCGGTGTCCCAGACCTCGCACTCCAGGCCCGCCCCGGCGGCCACCTCCACCGCCCGCTCGGCGAACACCCGCGGCGTGAGCACCCCGCCCGGCTCGTTGACCAGGTCGCGGGCGAGCAGCACCGCCTCGCCCAGCCGGCGCCCGGCGAACAGGCCCGCCCTGGCCTCCGGCCGGTCCACGGCCAGCACGTCGATCCGCTGGTCCGGCGGCTCGGCGCCGGTGGTGCGGTACCCGGCGAAGCGGTAGCCGCCGAGCAGGTACCCCTCGACCAGCGGTCCGAGGTCGGCGCTCGGCGGCCGCAGCGCCAGGTGCCGGTAGCCGGCCACCGCGCGGGCCAGCCGGGCCGCCGCCCCGCGCACCGCCGCCCGGTCGAGGTCCCCGCGCGGGCCGCAGCCGAGCAGCACGGTGACCGGGTCCCCCGGCAGCTGGAGGCTCTGGCCGACCGCGCCGGTGAAGCCGCTGCCCGCCAGGAAGGCGGGCGACAGCGACCGCGGCAGGTCGCCGGAGTGCACCGGCAGCACCACCGCCTCGGCGCCCGGCCCCGGCTCCGGGCGCAGCCGCCACTCCACGCTCATGCGCCCGGGCCCCGGCCACGGGCGGCCGTGCGGGCCGCGCCCCAGGCCTCCAGGCCGGCCAGGTACTCGGCCGCCGTCCCGGCCGTGGTGCCCGCCCCCGCGGTGTCCGCCCAGCCACGGGCGGCCGAGACGGCGTACGGGTCCAGCCGCAGCGCCTGCAGGGAGCAGTCCTCGGCGAGCACCGGCTCGCCGGCCCGGGCGAAGCAGTCGGCCGCCGCCGCGTACCCGAGCGCGGTGGAGACCGGGCCGAGCCGGGCGGTGCGCAGGTAGCTGTCGGCCGCCTCGCGGTGGCGCCCGCGCCTGACCAGGCTCTCGGCCTGCTCGATGTGGGTCTTGGGCTCGTACGGGTCCAGCGCGAGCGCCTCGGCGACCAGCCGGTGCCCGGCCTCGTCCTCGCCGAAGGCGTAGCACTCCTTGGAGCGGCTCTCCAGGCAGGCGCGGAGGTTCTCGCGCCGCAGGAACTCCTGGTACTCACCGTCGGCGGGCACGGCCCGGGCGAGCTCCTCGGCCCGGTCCATGTCCTGGCGCAGCAGGTCGCGGTCGCGCTCCAGGAACGGGACGTAGCTGACGCTGCGGTAGAACCGGCTCTCCATCATCATCTTCTCGAACGGGGACCAGCCGTCCTGTGCCAGCAGGTCGGCCAGCGCCTGCGCGCCGATCCGGCGCCAGCGCCGCGCCTCCTCGATCGACCGGGTCTCCCGGGCGTGGAAGACCACGGCGAAGACCGCGATCACGAATCGCAGGTGGGTCGGGCAGTCCGGCCGGTCGGCGATCTCGAAGGAATGCACCGGCGCCACCACCTGCCCGCCGACCGAACCGACGTAGCGGACGGTGTCCAGCCAGTGGTGCAGCCGGAGTTCCTCCGGTGTGCCGAGTTCGGCCACCGGAATGTCGGGGATCAGGTCGAGCACGAGTTTCCCGAAACCGAGCCGGTAGAGCACCACGGCGATCCGGTGGCGGCCCTCGGTGTCGAATTCCTGGAATTCCTCGACCCACCGGCAGAGTTGGTCCCAGGCCGGGGTGCGCAGCCGTTCCGGCAGGTCGGCGGGGTGCGTCACGGCGAATTCGGTGAGGCCGGATTCCCGGATCAGATTGCCGCGGAACGCCGGCGGCATGAGCCGCTGCCAGTTGACCTCGGGCCGGGCGCCGCGCTCGGCGAAGGCGAAGGCGAGGCCCGGCAGCCGGGCGTAGAGCCCGGGCGACTGCGATTCGCCGAGGTTGAAGTACGAGGCGTACATCCGGTAATGCCAGTTGTTCTCCCACGGGCGGCCGGGTTCGCGGTGGGCGGCGCGGCGGGTCACCTCGGCGAGCGGCTCGTCGCCGGCGGCGAGGCAGGCCTCGACCAGGCGGTCGCGGGTGAGGACGGCGCGCGGGGCGGCCCGGAAGGCCCGCTCGGTGAGCACCCGGGCGAACTCGTCGTGGCCGAGCCGGCGGGCCGAGCCGGCCGCCTGGAGCAGTGCGAAGGCGGTGCCGAACGGGCCGAGCCGGGCCGCGTGGAGGTAGCCGGCCAGGGCCTGCCGGTGGTCGCCGGCGCGCTCGTCGGCCTGGGCGGCCTGCATCCGGATCTTGACGCACCAGGG
The DNA here is from genome assembly GCF_040304075.1 of Kitasatospora sp. NPDC094015. NCBI lineage: Bacteria > Bacillati > Actinomycetota > Actinomycetes > Kitasatosporales > Streptomycetaceae > Kitasatospora > Kitasatospora sp. NPDC094015. The sequence continues at coordinate 84,580 of NZ_JBEOUL010000011.1, read as the reverse complement.
GTCGAGGGCGATGCCCTCCTCGATCGCCCGGCGCTCCGCCTCGGTGTCGCCGAGCCGGACGGCGATCTCCACCCGGCGGTCGACCAGCCGCCGGCGGGACTCCAGCAGCACGGCCTTGTCCTCGGGGCCGGCGGCGGTCAGTCCGGCGACCGTGGAGCGGGCCGCCTCCAGCAGGGCCCGGGCGTCGGCGAAGTCGCGCCGGCGCTCGGCGTGCATCACCTCGCGCAGGGCCAGCCGGGCGGTCAGGATGCCGTGCTCGAAGTCACCGAGTTCGGCCGAGACGTCCTTCAGCAGGCGTTGGGCCTTGGCCAGTTGGGGCGCGATCGCGCTGTCGTCGCCGGAGTGCCGGGCGAGCAGGTAGCCCCAGCCGGCGACCGACTGGACGTGCGTGACGGTGGGCACCGGGTGCTCGACCAGCGGCCGGTAGGCCGCCACCGTCCGGGCGGACAGGCCCTCGGAGCCGAACAGGGCGACCGCCCGGGCGGCCTGCAGGCCGGCCACGACCGGCTCCCGGCAGGCCTCCTCGGAGAGGTCCTCGGGGACGACCTCCAGCACGGCCGGCAGCAGGCAGGCGGCCACCAGCCAGTGCGCGAGGCCGGCCCGGTCGACCGGGTCGAGGCCGGCCCGGTGGCGGTAGGCCTCGGCCATCCGCTGCCAGGCCGGGGAGGCAAGCCGCGCCGGCAGGTCGGTCGGGGCGGTGACGCGGTAGGCGCTCAGCCGCGACTCCTCGACCAGCAGCTGCCGGTAGCTGGCGGGCATCGTCATGCCGAACCGCAGGGCGGTCGGCGTGCGCTGTTCGAAGCGCCGGGCGGCCAGCACAGCGGCCCGCGCCTGAACGGTCGTGCACGGCGACTGCGCGCCGTCGAAATAGGGCCGGTGCACCTCGAAGGTCAACCAGCTCGGTGCATTCACACCGACGATTCCGCGACTGAACTCCCAGCGGTCCACGCGCCCATTCCCCCCTCGTCGCCCGCACCCGGAGGCACGCCCCGCGGCCGGAACCGAAGGGCGTGTCCGAAGTGGATCAGTTTCAGGCCGCGTCGTCGATCAGACAGGTCCAGCAGTCCGCTGCGCCGGTGCTGATCTCGACCTCGTCCGCGAGGGACTCCCAGGTCTCGTAAGCCATTTCGCAACTCCTTTCACTGATTGTCCGGCAGCCGGGGATTCGGACACCGGTTCGGGCGATTCGAAAGCTATGACACCCCGTCAGGCAGCGTCAAGGCTTGAGCGTTGCCAATCGCGCCAGCAGGAGATCGACCTCGCGGTCGGTGGTCCAATAGTGCGCGGAGATCCGCACCAACCCGTCCGGGGTGGATACCTGGATACCTTCGGACACCAGTTTTTCCGCCATTCGCACACCACCGGCATTCGGCGCGGAAAGGCTGACGATGCCGGAGTCGGCGGCCGGGTCGGGCGGTGTCGCCAGGGTGTGGCCGAGCTCGACCGCAGCCGTCCTGATCCGGTCGGCCAGCAGCAGCACCCGGGCGCCCACCGCCTCGATGCCGACCGCCGCCAGCTCGTCCAGCGCGGCGGCGAACCCCGCCGTGCCGAGCAGGTCGTACATGCCGCCCTCGACCTTGGCGGCGGCGGCCCGCTCGGGCAGGTCGTAGCGCAGCCCGCCCGGCCCCTTGGAGACCTCCGCGGCACCCTCGAAGCCGAACCAGCCGGTGGGGGTGGTGCGCAGCAGCTCCAGCCGGTCGGCCCGGCAGTAGAAGACGCCGGTGCCCGGCGGGCCGCCGAGCCACTTGTGCGCCCCGGCGGCCAGGAAGTCCACCGGGGTGTCGGCCACCGACAGCGGCAGCGCGCCGAGGCTCTGCACCGCGTCCACGCACACCAGTGCCCCGGCCGCGGCGGCGAGCGCGCAGACCGCGGCCAGGTCGCAGCGGAAGCCGGTGGCGAAGTTGACGCTGCTCACCGCCACCAGCCGGGTGGCCGGGCGGATCGCCGCCGCGATGTCCTGCGGCCGGTAGCCGCCGTCGCGCATCGGCACCCGGTCCAGCACCACGCCGTGCCGCTCCAGCCGTTGCCAGGGGCGGACGTTGGCGGGGAAGTCCCGGTCGAAGACCACGACCCGGTCGCCGCGGCGCCAGTCCAGGCCGTCGGCGACCAGGTGGACACCGGTGGAGGTGTTGGGCACCAGGGCGACCTCCGCCGGGGTGCAGCCGAGCAGCTGGGCGAGCGAGCGGCGGGCCGCCGCCCGGGCGGCGAACAGCGGGCCGACCCCGGCGCTGCCGTGCGGCAGCGCGTCCAGCGCGGCGCGTACGGCGGCGACGGCCGGCGGGCGCAGCGGTCCGAGGCCGGCGTGGTCCAGGTAGGCGCCGGCGCTCACCCGGCGGTCTCCGCCGCTGCGGCGGTCCGGGCCGGCCGGGCGGCGGCCAGTGCGGTCCAGCCGGCCAGCAGGAACGGCAGCCCGTGCAGCAGCAGCACCCAGGCCGGCAGCCGGTCCGGGCGCAGCACGGCGCTGGTGGCGAGCAGGCCGGCCATGAACCCGCCGTTGACCACGATCTGGGAGAAGCCGAAGGCCCGGCCGCGCCGGTGGTCGGGCAGCCGCTGCATCGCCTGTTTGAAGGTGATCTCGCTGAGCGCGTCGCCGAGCCCCGCCAGCGCCCCGCAGGCCAGCCGCGGCCACCAGCCGGACAGCCAGAACACCCCGATGAAGCCGACCGACATCACCATCATCGCCAGGCAGAACACCACCCGGGGGTTGCGGTCGATCAGCCGCTTGGCCAGCGGGCGCAGCACGAACCCGGCGATCAGCAGGCCGGCCGCCCAGCAGCCCCAGACCGCGCCGGAGACCTCGGTGGGCGAGCCGGGCCGCAACTCGGTGCCCAGCATGGGCAGTCCGACGTGCTGGGAGGAGCTGCCGAAGGCGTCCAGGCCGCGCAGCAGGACCAGCGGGGCGAGTCCGGCGGCGAGCAGCAGCGGCCAGGACGGGACGGGTACGGCGGCGCCGGCACCCGGGCCGGTCTCCTCGCGCAGGCGCGGGCGCAGGGCGAGCAGCACCAGGGCGGAGAGCGCGTAGCTGCCGGCGTCCAGGGCGAAGACGCCGCGGTAGCCGATCAGCGGGACGGCGACGGTGGCCAGCCCCATCCCGGTCATGAAGGCGATCCCGCGCAGCCCGGCCAGCACGCTGTTGACGCCCTGGGTGCGTTCGCCGGCCAGCACCGGCGTCGCGGCGGAGAGCGTGGCCTCGAAGACCGAGCGGCCGGTGCCGACCAGGAACACGGCCGGGTAGAGCCACCAGTTCTGCTGGTGGTCCGGCAGCAGGGTGAGCGCCAGCAGCGCGAGCATCCGGACCAGGTCGGCGCCGACCATCACGCGCAGCCGGTCCCAGCGGTCGCCGTAGCGGTGGCCGAGCCGGCCGCCGGTGATCGCCCCCGCGTACAGCGCCACGCTCACCAGGCCGGTGGCCGCGGCGGAGCGGGTGCGCTCCCAGACGAACACCGAGAGGCAGATGAAGTCGAGCGCGTAGCCGATGTCGGAGATCGCCTTGGCCGTGAGGAAGACCCCCAGGTCGCGGCGGGTCACGGAGGCCGTCCGGGTCACCGGATCCGTTCGGGTCACGCCAGCACCACCGGCATGCGCCGCACCTCCGCACCTCCCGCTCCGGTGATCGACATGCTGCCGCACCGGCCGGGCCACCACAAGGGAGCTGACGGACAATCTCTTTCCGTCCATCTCAGTACGGTTGGCGATCGGGGTGGCGGCGCCGTTGCGACGGAGGCGGCCACGCGGACCGGGAAAGCGCAACTTCGACACGGCCCGCCGAGGCGGCTACCTTCACGTGGTCCTCGGCGATCGCCCACCAACGACCCCCACCAGGGAGGCACGCATGCCCCAGGTCGCGCTGTACACCTTCGGCGTCCTGACATCCCCACTCGCCGATCCCGGGCCGCTCACCCGCGAGTTCTACGACCTGGGTGAGGCCGTCTACCGCGAGATCGCCCGGCGTCCCGGGTACCTCGCCCGGGCCGAAACGGCGGACGGCGCCCGGGGCGCGCTCTTCGACGCCGACTGGGGTGCGTGGGGCGAGTTCGCCGTACCGACCTGGTACGGCAAGGGCCGTACGGTGGACACCACCGCCCTGGCCGCGACCCTCTCGCTCTGGACCGGCCTGCGCCCGGCCTTCGACGCCGTCCACACCGGCCTGCACCGTGCGGCGTTGAGCAGGCGTCACGACTGGTTCGAGCGGACGGGGCACCCGAGCCACGTGATCTGGTGGGTCCGCGACGGCCTGACACCGACCTGGCAGGACGGGGTCGCCCGGCTGGAGCACCTCCACCAGCACGGCGCCGCGCCGCACGCCTTCACCTTCCACCATCCGTTCGCGCCGGACGGAACTCCGACCAGGATCACCGGCAGCGGGCCGCAGGGCGAGCCGGTCCACTGACCCCCGGTGCGGGGTCGGCCGGCGGCCCCGGGCGGGCGGCGGGCCGTCCGGTGGTCAGAGCTGCTGGTCGCCCCGGTGGCCGAGGTCGATCTCGGCCCAGACCACCTTGCCGCTCCTGGTCTGCCGGGTTCCCCAGCGGTGGGCGAGTTCGCTCACCAGGTGCATGCCGCGGCCGCCCTCGTCCTCCTCGGCGGAGCTGCGCAGCCGGGGGGCCTGGCGGCCGGCGTCGGAGACCTCCAGGGTGAGGTAGCGGTCGCGGAACAGCCGCAGCCGGCGCGGGGCGTCGGCGTGCAGCATCGCATTGGTGACCAGCTCGCTGACCATCAGCTCGGCGTAGTCGCTGACCGCGGACAGGCCCCAGGCGGAGAGCGTGGCGCGGGTGAAGCGGCGGGCCCGGCTGGGCAACGGACCTTCGCCGGTCAGCGGGAGGGTGGCGATCCGGTCGGCGGGCACCGGCAGCACCCGGGCCATGATCATGGCGATGTCGTCGTCCGTGCCGTCCGCCACCAGTGCCTCCAGGGCCGCGTCGCAGCTCTCCTCCAGGGTCCGGCCGCGGACCGCCAGCGTGCGCGAGAGCAGGCCGATGCCCTCGTCCAGGTCGCGGCCGCGCTTCTCCACCAGGCCGTCGGTGTAGAGCGCGATCAGGCCGCCGGGCGGGAGGGTGAACTCGACCGCTGTGAAGGCCACCCCGCCGACGCCCAGCGGCACCCCCGGCGGGACGTCCAGGGTGCGGGCCGAGCCGTCCGGGGCGACCGCCACCGGCGGCAGGTGACCGGCCGAGGCGATGGTGCAGGTCCGCTCGACCGGGTCGTACACCGCGCAGACGCAGGTGGCGAACTGGCCCTCGCCGATGCCCATGGCCGTCTCGTCCAGCCGGGTCAGGACGTGCTCGGGCGGCAGGTCCAGGGTGGCCAGCGTCCGTGCCACGGTCCGCAGTTGGCCCATGGTGGCGGCCGCCCGGATCCCGTGGCCCATGACGTCGCCGACCACCAGCGCGACCCGCCCGCTGGAGAGCGGCACCACGTCGAACCAGTCGCCGCCGACCTCGCTCACCAGGCTGCTCGGCAGGTAGCGGTGGGCGATCTCCAGGCCCAGGGTCCGGTGGATCTCCTGCGGCAGCAGGCTGCGCTGCAGGGTGAGGGCGGTCTCGCGCTCCCGGCGGTACAGCCGGGCGTTGTCGATCGCCAGCGCCGTCCGGGCGACCAGCTCCTCGGCCAGCGCCACGTCGGCCGCCGTGAACGCCTCCGGGTTGCGGGTCCGGGCGAACTCCGCGCCGCCCAGCACCATCCCGCGCGCGATCACCGGCACCAGCAGGTACGAGTGGATGCCGGCCGCCATCCCGTGCTCCACCCGGTCCGGGGTCGGCACCAGGCCGCTCAGGGTCTCCTCGTCGACGTGCGGCTTCAGCAGCGGCCGACCGCTGACCAGGGTGCGCGCGTACATCCGCTTGGGGTCGTACCGGGAGACCATGCCGACCGCGTCGGCGGCCTGGGTCAGGCCCGAGCCGAAGGCCTCGCCGACTGCGACGGCCCGTACCTGCACCGAGCTGTCCGGGCGCAGCGGGCCGGGCTCCTCGCCGCCGAGCACCGACTCCAGCAGGTCGACGGTGGCGAAGTCGGCGAACCGCGGCACCACCGCCTCCACCAGCTCCTCCGCGGTGCGCTGCAGGTCCAGGGTGGTGCCGATCCGGGCGGTGGCGGCCGCGAGCATCGCCAGGCGCTCCTGGGCGCGGGCGGCGCGGGCCTCGGCCCGGAACCGCTCGGAGACGTCGATGATCGAGGAGCTGACGCCCAGCACCCGCCCGGTGGAGTCCTCCAGCCGGAAGTAGGAGGCCGACCAGGCCCGGTCGCGGCGGGGGTCGCCCGGGGTGTGGCCGTGCGAGCGGGCGTCCACCACCGGGCGGCCGGTGAGCAGCACCTGCCGCATCACGGCCTCGATCTCCGAGCTGTTGATGCCCGGCAGGACGGCGCTGATCCGGCGCCCGAGGTGCTGCTCGACGGGCAGGCCGTTGATCCGGGCCAGGGCGTTGTTCAGCCGCAGGTAGCGCAGGTCGGTGTCGTAGACGGCCATCCCGATCGGCGACTGGGTGAAGAAGCCGTCGAGCACGGCGAGGTCCTCCTCGACCTCGCGCAGCGCGCTCAGGTCGGAGGCGGTGGCCAGCAGCAGCGGGCGCCCGCCCGGGCCGGTCACCGGGTAGGTGTGGAACTCCAGCTCGACCGGGTGGCCGTCCTGGTGGCGTACCGCGTAGGTGCCGGACCAGCCGCGGCCCGCCATGATCTGCCGGAACAGCGCCAGCACCCGGGGGCGCTCGGCGTCGGTGACCATCAGCTGGGCGGCGTACGAGCCGACCACGTGCTCGGCCCGGTAGCCGAGCAGGGCCTCGGCCTCCTGGCTCCAGTGCAGGATCCGGCCGTCCTCCTGGAGCAGGGCGGTGGCGAGCGGCACCAGCCGGTGCCCGGCCAGGCGCGCCGAGGCGGCGCCCGCCGCGTCCCGGCCGGCGCCGTCGGGCGCGGTCTGCTCGAATCCGTGCATGATCAGGTGACCACCTGCCCGGTACCTTCCCGCTCGGAGCCCGGCCAACCCGGCTCCCACCAGACTGCACGGCCCCCGCCCGGACGGCGAGTCAGCTCGGCGCGGCGGGGCATCCGGGGCGGTCACGCGCGTCTCAGCCGGACGTCTGAGCCGTCCGTCTGAGCCGTCCGTCCAAGCGCTCGGGCCGGCCCGCCCGGCTGCCGCCGCTCAGCCCGCGGCCAGTACCGCGTCCAGCATCCGGGCCCACTGCCGGACGATCCCGGCCCGGCGCTGGCCGTCGTCGGTGAGCAGGTTGGCCAGGCCCAGACCGCGCGCCAGGTCCAGGGTGGCCTGGACGGTCTCCCGCACCCCCGGCGCGCTCTCGTCCGCGCCCAGGAACTCCACCGCCGCCCGGTGCGCCTCCCGGCCCACCTGGTTCTCCAGCGCGACGATCCGCTCGCGCAACGGCTCCTCGGTGGCCGCCGCCACCCACAGGTGGAGCGCGGCCCGGAACAGCGGGCCGGTGTACAGCCGCACGATCATCTCCGCCACCGCCTCGGTCCGGGCCGGCCCCGGCGCGGGCAGCCGGCCGCTGTGCTCGCGGACCACCGCCAGCCGCTCGCTCGCCACGTGCTCGACGGCCGCGGTGAAGAGGTCCTCCCGGGTCGGGAAGTGGTGCTGGGCCGCGCCCCTGGTCACCCCGGCCCGTTCGGCCACCACCGCGACCGTGCTGCCGTACCAGCCGAGCTCGGCCAGGCACTCCACGGCCGCCTCCAGCAGCCGCCGCCGGGTGGCGCGGCTGCGGTCCTGCTGGGGGGTGCGGGAGGCGGCGTGGGTGCTGGTCATGGCTGCTTTCCGGTGCTGGGGCCCCGGTCGCGGGGCAGGTGTCCGCCCGATCCTGTCAGACCTGCCGGGACAGGGCGCGCAGCTCCTTGCGGAGGATCTTGCCGGCCACCGACTTGGGCACCGCCCCGATGAACTCCACCGCCCGCACCTTCTTGTACGGCGCGACCTGCCCGGCCACGAAGTCCTGCACCTGCTCGGCGGTGAGTTCGCTGCCCGGGGCGCGCACCACGTACGCCTTCGGCCGCTCCTCCCCGTCCTCGCCGAACACCCCGATCACCGCGGCGTCGGCGATCTCCGGGTGGGTCAGCAACAGCGCCTCCAGCTCGGCCGGGGCGACCTGGTAGCCCTTGTACTTGATCAGCTCCTTCACCCGGTCGACCACGAAGAGGTAGCCGCGCTCGTCGACGTGGCCGATGTCACCGGTGTGCAGCCAGCCGTCCTGGTCGATCACGGCGTCGGTCTCCGACTGGCGGCCGAAGTAGCCCTTCATCACCTGCGGCCCGCGGAACGCGAGTTCACCGTCCTCGCCGGGGCCGAGGTCGGTGCCGGAGCCGTCCAGCGCGAGCACCCGCAGCTCGGTGCTGGCGACCAGCTTGCCGACCGTGCCGGGCGGGGCCGCGTCGTCCTCCAGCGGCACCACGTTGGTGACCGGGGAGAGTTCGGTCATGCCGTAGCCCTGCCGGATCGCCTCCAGCCCGAGCCGGCGCGCGCACAGCTCGGCCAGCTCGGCGTCCAGCGGGGCGGCCGCGCTCAGCACGTAGCGCAGCGAGGACAGGTCGAAACTGTCCACCAGCGGGTGCTTGGCCAGCGCCAGGGCGATCGGCGGGGCCACGAAGACGCCCTCGATCCGCTGCTCCTGGATGGTGCGCAGGAACTGCTCCAGGTCGAAACGGGGCAGCACCACCACCGTGGAGCCACAGCGCAGCGGGTGGTTGAGCAGCGCCGCCAAGCCGTAGATGTGGAAGAACGGGAGCACCGCCAGGATCCGCTCACCGGGGCTGGTGGAGTGCACCGCGTCGACCTGCGCCAGGTTGGAGGCGATCGACCGGTGGGTGAGCATCACGCCCTTGGGCAGGCCGGTGGTGCCGCTGGAGTACGGCAGCACCGCGACGTCCTCCGCCGGGTCGATCGCCACCTGCGGCTCGGGCGCGGTGGTGGCGGCCAGCTCGGCCAGCGACCGGTGCCCGGGGGCCTGGTCGCAGACCAGGATCTCGGCGATCGGGGCGCCCTCGGCCGCGAGCAGGGCGGCGGCCTCGGTGGCCACCGGCAGGAACGGCGAGACGGTGACGATCCAGCGCGCCCGGCTGTCGCGCAACTGGCCGGTCAGCTCCTGGACGGTGCTCATCGAGCTGACCGTGGTGACGGTGGCCCCGGCCCGGGTCGCACCGAAGAAGGCCACCGGGTAGGCGATCGTGTTGGGACTGTAGAGGGCCAGCACGTCGCCCTTGCGCAGCCCGGCCTCCGCCAGGCCGGCCGCGGTGCGGCGGGTGGCGGCGTCGAGTTCGGCGTAGCTGAGCGAGCGCCCGGTGACGCCGTCGACCAGGGCCGGTATCCCGGCGTACGCGGCGGCGCCGCCCAGCACCGCCTCGTGGATGGGCACTTCGAGCGGGGCGACGTCCGGGTAGTCGCTGTGGAACGCCATACGGGCCTCCTGACCGGTGGGGTGGAGCCTCAAGAGTGGCGGCTGCCGGCCGCCCCGGACAGAGGGCGTGCCCGGGTCGGCCCGCGCGGCCACCGGAGACTGCCCGGGGCTCGCAGGTGGCCGGACTGCTCAGTAGGAGCGCGGCAGGCCCAGGGTGTGCTGCGCCACGTAGTTGAGGATCATCTCCCGGCTGACCGGGGCCACCCGGCCGACCCGGGTGGCGGTGAGCAGCGCGCCCAGCCCGTACTCCTGGGTGAGGCCGTTGCCGCCGAGGGTCTGCACCGCCTGGTCGACCGCGCGGCAGGAGGCCTCCCCCGCCGCGTACTTGGCCATGTTGGCGGCCTCCCCGGCGGCCAGGTCGTCGCCGGCGTCGTAGAGGTGCGCGGCCTTCATCATCATCAGCCGGGCGAGTTCGACCTCGATGGTGCACTGGGCGAGCGGGTGGGCGATGCCCTGGTGGGCGCCGATCGGGGTGTCCCACACCGTCCGGGTCCTGGCGTACTCGACGGCGGTGGCGAGCGCCTGGCGGGCCACCCCGAGCGAGAAGGCCGCGGTCATGATCCGCTCCGGGTTGAGGCCGGCGAACAGCTGGAGCAGGCCCGCGTCCTCGTCCCCGACCAGCGCGTCGGCCGGCAGCCGGACGTCGTCCAGGAAGACCTGGAACTGCTTCTCGGGGGTGACCAGTTCCATCGGGATGGCGCGGTACTCGAAGCCCGGGGTCTCGCGCGGGACGACGAACAGGGCGGGCTTGAGGCGGCCGGTGGTGGCGTCCTCGGTGCGGCCGACGAACAGCACGGCGTCGGCCCGGTCCACCCCGGAGATGAACACCTTGCGGCCGCTGAGCACCCATTCGTCCCCGTCGCGGCGGGCCACGGTGGAGATCCGGTGGGAGTTGGAGCCGGCGTCGGGTTCGGTGATGCCGAAGGCCATCCGGCGGGAGCCGTCGGCGAGGCCCGGCAGCCAGCGCTGCTTCTGCTCCTCGGTGCCGAACCGGGCGATCACCGTGCCGCAGATCGCCGGGGAGACGATCATCATCAGCAGCGGGCAGCCGGCGGTGCCCATCTCCTCCAGCACGATGGCGAGTTCGGCGATGCCGGCGCCCCCGCCGCCGTACTCGACGGGCAGGTTGACGCCGAGGTAGCCGAGCTTGCCGGCCTCGGCCCAGACCTCGTCGGCGGGCTCGCCGGCGCGCGCCTTGGCCTGGAAGTAGCTCGGCCCGTAGCGGCGGGCCAGGTCACCGACGGCCCGGCGCAGGGCGCGCCGGTCGTCGCTCTCGATCAGGGGGCTCTCGGTGGTGGTGCGCGGTGCGGACATGGCGGTCCTCCGGGCGGTGGCGGTCAGGTGGTTTCGGCGACGACGGCGAGAACGGTGCCCGGCTCGACCTGGCTGCCGGGACCGACGAACAGGTCGGTGAGGATGCCGTCGGTGGGGGCGGTGATCCGGTGCTCCATCTTCATCGCCTCCAACCACAGCAGCGGCTGGCCCGCGTCGACCCGCTCGCCGACGGCGGCGGCGACCCGGACCACGGTGCCCGGCATCGGGGCGAGCAGGGCACCCGGTTCGGTGTGTTCCACCGGATCGGGGAAGCGGTCCAGCGCGGTGAGGACGGTGGCGCCGGCGGGCGAGTCCAGGTGCACGGTGGCGCCGTACCGGGCGAGGTGGTAGCCGCGGCGCAGCCCGCCGGTCTCCAGCACCACCTGGTCGGGTGCGGCGGTGACCAGCCGGGTGTCGGGGTGGCTCTCCGCCCGCAGGCCGTCCCGGGTGAGGCGGTAGCGGACCTCCAACTCCGTTCCGTCGGCGGCGCGGTAGCGCTTGAGCTGGGGCTGCGAGGGCAGGTTGCGCCAGCCGGAGGGCAGGCCGGTGCGGCGGGCGGCCGCATCGGCCAGGGCAGCCGCGAGGGCGGCGAGCGGGGTGTCCTTGTCGGCGGGGGCGGCCAGTTCGGCGGCGTGCTCGGTGAGGAAGCCGGTGTGCAGGCGGGCCGCCAGGAAGGCCGGGTGGCGCAGCGAGCGGGCGAGCAAATCCCGGTTGGTGCGCGGCCCGTGCAGCCGGGCCCGGGTGAGCGTGTCGGCGAGCAGCCGGGCGGCGGCCGGCCGGGTGGGGGCCCAGGCGATCACCTTGGCGAGCATCGCGTCGTAGTGCACGGTGACGGCGCTGCCGTCCTCGACACCGGAGTCCAGACGCACTCCGGTGGGCCCGGCAGCGGTGGCGAACTCCGCTGTCACGCCCGGGAGTTCGAGGTGGTGCAGGGTGCCGGTCTGCGGCTGCCAGTCCTGGTCCGGGTCCTCGGCGTAGAGGCGGGCCTCGATCGCGCAGCCGGTGGTCGGCGGTGCCTCGTCCGGCAGGTCGGCACCTTCGGCGACGGCGAGTTGCAGGGCGACCAGGTCGAGGCCGGTGACGCACTCGGTGACGGGGTGCTCGACCTGGAGGCGGGTGTTCATCTCCAGGAAGAAGTAGCGGCCGTCGGGGGCGAGCAGGAACTCGGCGGTCCCGGCGCCGGTGTAGCCGATCGCGCGGGCTGCGGCGACGGCGGCGGTGTGCAGGCCCGCGCGGACCTCCGCGGGCAGGCCCGGGGCGGGCGCCTCCTCGATGACCTTCTGGTGGCGGCGCTGGAGCGAGCAGTCCCGGTCGCCGAGCGCCAGCACCCGGCCGTGGGTGTCGGCCATCAGCTGGACCTCGATGTGCCGGCCGGCCGGTAGGTAGGGCTCGCAGAACACCTCGTCGGAGCCGAACGCCTTGGCCGCCTCGGCCCGTGCGGAGGCCAGCGCCTGCGGCAGCTCGGCGAGGGTGCGCACCACCCGCATGCCGCGCCCGCCGCCGCCGGCCGCGGCCTTCACCAGCAGCGGCAGGTCGGACTCGGCGGGCCGGTCGCCGACGCTGAGCACCGGCACCCCGGCGGCGGCCATCAGCCGCTTGGCCTCGGTCTTGGAGCCCATCGCGGCGATCGCGGCGGGCGGCGGCCCGATCCAGGTCAGCCCGGCGTCCAGCACGGCAGCCGCGAACTCGGCGTTCTCGGACAGGAATCCGTACCCCGGGTGGACGGCGTCGGCGCCCGCGGCCCGGGCGGCCGCGATGATCAGGTCGGCCCGCAGGTAGGTGTCGGCGGGCGCCGCGCCCGGCAGCCGGACGGCGGTGTCGGCCTCCCGGACGTGCGGGGCGTCTGCGTCCGGGTCGGCGTACACGGCGACGGTGGCGATGCCCAGGTCACGGCAGGTCCGGAAGACCCGGCGGGCGATCTCGCCCCGGTTGGCGACCAGCAGAGAAGTGATCATGTCGGAGACCCTCACATCCGGAAGACGCCGTAGCCGCGCGCACCCTCGACCGGGGCGCTGTGGATCGCGGAGAGGCAGATGCCCAGCACGGTCCGGGTGTCGCGGGGGTCGATGACCCCGTCGTCGTACAGCCGCCCGGACAGGAAGGCCGGCAGCGACTCGGCCTCGATCTGCTGCTCGACCATGGCGCGGATCGCCGCGTCCGCGTCCTCGTCGTACGGCTGCCCCTTGGCGGCCGCCGACTGCCGGGCCACGATCGACAGCACCCCGGCGAGCTGCTGCGGGCCCATCACCGCGGACTTGGCGCTCGGCCAGGCGAACAGGAACCGCGGGTCGTAGGCCCGCCCGCACATCCCGTAGTGCCCGGCCCCGTACGAGGCGCCCATCAGCACCGAGAGGTGCGGGACCTTGCTGTTGGACACCGCGTTGATCATCATCGCGCCGTGCTTGATGATGCCGCCCTGCTCGTACGCCTGGCCGACCATGTAGCCGGTGGTGTTGTGCAGGAAGAGCAGCGGGATGTCGCGCTGGTTGGCCAGCTGGATGAACTGGGCGGCCTTCTGCGACTCGGGGCTGAACAGCACGCCCTGGGCGTTGGCCAGGATGCCGACGGGGTAGCCGTGCAGGGTGGCCCACCCGGTCGCCAGGCTCGGCCCGTAGAGCGGCTTGAACTCGTCGAAGTCGGAGCCGTCCACGATCCGGGCGATCACCTCGCGCGGGTCGAACGGGACCTTGAGGTCGCCGGGGACGATGCCGAGCAACTCCTCCTCGTCGTACATGGGTTGCTCGACCGGGCCGGCCGGCTGGGGGCCGGCCTTGGTCCAGTTCAGCCGGCGCACCACCCGGCGGGCGAGCCGGCAGGCGTCCGGCTCGTCCAGCGCGAAGTGGTCGGCCAGGCCCGAGGTACGGGCGTGCATCTCGGCGCCGCCGAGCGACTCGTCGTCGGACTCCTCGCCGGTGGCCATCTTCACCAGCGGCGGACCGCCCAGGAAGACCTTGGCGCGCTCCTTCACCAGGATGGTGTGGTCGGACATCCCCGGCACGTACGCGCCGCCGGCGGTGGAGTTGCCGAACACCACGGCCACGGTGGGGATGCCGGCGGCCGACAGCCGGGTCAGGTCGCGGAACAGGGCCCCGCCCGGGATGAAGATCTCCTTCTGGCTGGGCAGGTCCGCGCCGCCGGACTCGACCAGGTTGACCAGCGGGAGGCGGTTGCGCAGGGCGATCTCGTTGGCCCGCAGCGCCTTGCGCAGCGTCCAGGGGTTACTGGCGCCGCCGCGCACGGTCGGGTCGTTGGCGGTGATCACGCACTCGGTGCCCTCGATCACCCCGATCCCCGCCACCATGCCGGCGCCGACCGGGTACTCGCTGCCCCAGGCGGCGAGCGGGGAGAGCTCCAGGAAGGGCGAGTCGGGGTCGATCAGCAGCTCGATCCGCTCGCGGGCCAGCAACTTGCCCCGGCCGCGGTGGCGTTCCACGTACTTGGCGCCGCCGCCGGCGAGCGCCTTGGCGTGCTCGGCGTCCAGGTCGGCCAGCTTGGCCAGCATCGCCGCCCGGTTGGCGGCGTGCTCGGGGGCCGCCGGGTCGAGGCGGCTGGGCAGCACGGTCACAGCAGTGCCTCCGGGATGTCGAGGTGTCGGGAGCGCAGCCACTCCCCGAGCGCCTTGGCCTGCGGATCGAACCGGGCCTGGGCGGCGACTCCCTCGCCGAGCAGGCCCTCGATGGTGAAGTTGACCGCCAGCAGGTTCGGCAGCAGGTGCCGTACCACGGTCAACTCCGCTGTCTCCGCCAGCAGTTCGCGCAGCCGGTCGACGGTCAGGGTGTGTGCCAGCCAGCGCCAGCCGTCCTCGTCGCGGGCCCACACGCCGAGGTTGGCGTCGCCGCCCTTGTCCCCACTGCGGGCGCCGGCCACCAGGCCGAGCGGCGCCCGCCGGGTCGGCCCGGCGGGCAGCGGCGCGGGCAGCGGCGGCACCGGGGCCGGCAGCAACTCCCTTACGGCGGGCGGCGGCAGGACGGCGATCCGCAGGCCGTCGGGCAGTACGGCGGTGTGCTCGATCGCCTTGGCGTCGAGGTAGGCGGACTCGAAGACCCCGTACGGGCTCGCGGCGCCGGGCAGCGCGGTGAGGTGGAAGCCCGGGTAGCTGGCCAGCCCGAGCTCCACGGCGGCGGCGCCGACGGCCCGGCCGACCCGGTCGGCGTCCGGGTCGCGGACGGTGAGCCGCAGCAGCGCGGCCGCGGTCTGCTCGGTGGCGGCGTCGGGGTGGTCGGTGCGGGCCAGGGTCCAGCGCAGCTCGGCCGGCGGGTCGGTCAGCGCCGCGGCCAACTGGTCCTGCACCAGGGCTGCTTTGGCCTCGATGTCCAGGCCGGTGAGGACGAACACCGCCTCGTTGCGCCAGCCGCCGAGCCGGTTGAGGCCGACCTTGACGGTGGGTGGCGGGGCCTCGCCCCGCACCCCGTCGATCCGCACCCGGTCCGGGCCGTCCTCGGTCAGCCGGACGCTGTCGAGGCGGGCGGTCACGTCGGGGCCGGCGTAGCGGGCGCCCTGGGTCTCGTACAGGAGTTGGGCGGTGACGGTGCCGGTGGTGACGGCGCCGCCGGTGCCGGGGTGCTTGGTGATGACGCTGCTGCCGTCCGCGTGCAGTTCCGCGATCGGGAAGCCGGGACGGGTGGTGTCGTGCTCGGTGAAGAAGGAGTAGTTGCCGCCGGTCGCCTGGGCGCCGCACTCCAGCACGTGGCCGGCCACCACGGCGCCGGCGAGCTGGTCGAGGTCCTGCGGGCCCCAGCCGAAGTGCGCGATCGCCGGGCCGACCACCAGGGCCGCGTCGGTGACCCGGCCGGTGACCACGATGTCGGCACCGCCGCGCAGGCACTCGGCGATCCCCTGCGCACCCAGGTAGGCATTGGCCGCCAGCAGACCCGGGCGGCCGAACTCCGTTGCCCGGCCGATCAGATCGTCGCCGACCACCTGGCCGACCCGCACCGGGATCCCGAGGTCGCCGGACAACTCGGCTATCTGCTCGGCCAGTTGCGGCGGATTCAGCCCGCCCGCGTTGACCACGATCTTCACATCCCGCTCGCGGGCCAGCGCCAGGCAGTCGGCCAGCTGGCGCAGGAAGGTCTTGGCGTACCCGAGTTCGGGGTTCTTCAGCCGGTCCCTGGCGAGGATGAGCATGGTCAGCTCGGCCAGGTAGTCACCGGTCAGGACGTCCAGCGGCCCTCCGGTGAGCATCTCCCGGAACGCGCTGAACCTGTCCCCGTAGAACCCCGACGCATTGCCGATCCTCAGCACCGCAAGCCTCCTTGCCGCCGTCGGGAGCAGCCTGGCAGCGGGGCCCGGATAAATCAAGCATGCATGCTTGTTTTGCTCGGCCTGCCGTCAGCGGGTGCCCCCAGCGGGGCTCAGACGTCGCGCCGACTCCCGACGAGGAGCGTCACCAGCACCCCGCCCAGCCCCCAACCGAGGTAGACCCACCATTCACCCCCCGGCCGGGCCGGGAAGGGAATGTGCGAGTTGACCGGCGTGCCGACGAGGTCGTGCAGGACCTGCCAGGCGCGGAACGGTGTCGCGTGGAACAGGCAGGCCGACCAGTGATGGTCCTGACTCAGGAAGTTGGGGATCAGCAGGAGCACGGTGGTGGTGGCGACGATCGTGGCCACGCTGTGCCGGACCAGTGCCGCGATGCCGAGGCCGGTCAGCGCGCAGACCGGCGGCAGCAGCACGGAGGCCAGCAGGCCGCGCCAGATGCCCGGCTCGGTGATCGAGATCCCGGCGTGCTTGCTCGACAGCACGGCTTGGGAGAGCCAGAAGGAGGCCCCGGTCGCCAGTGCGCCGAAGCCGGTCGTCACCACCGTGAGCACGATGATCTTTGCGGAGAGCAGCGCCCGCCGAGCCGGCACCGCCGCGAAGGTGGTGCGGATCTGGCCGGTCGAGTACTCGCTCACCAACGCGACCGCGCCCAGGCTTCCCGCGATCAGCAGGGTGGCGATGCAGGCGTTGTTGGTGAAGGAGTTGGCCAGCGACGAGGAGGGCGCGAACAGCGCCCGCTGCTGGGGCGTGAAGTGCGCCCAGTCGTTCACGTCGGCGATCGCCGCGTTGACGTTGAGGAACACGAGTCCGACCACGCCGAGGACGAGCCCCCAGCGGATCGAGCGGAGCGACCAGAGTTTGAACCACTCGCCGAGCAGCAGGTCGCGGAAGCGAGCGCGCGGTTCGTCGACCGCGAGCGGGACGAGGGGAGCCTCGGGGGTGAGCGTGGTCATCGGGAGTCTCCTGCGAGGTATTCGACGCTGTCGGCGGTGAGTTCCATGAACGCGGTCTCCAGCGAGGCGGCGTGGGTGGCCAGCTCGCGCAGGCGAAGGCCGTGCTGGTGGGCAAGGTCACCGATCGCGTCGGCGTCCAGGCCGGTCACCACGAGCCGCTCCCCGCCGTCGGGAGTGACCTGCGCGCCGGCCCCGGTCAGCACGGCGGCCAGCACACTCGCGTCCGGCGTGCGGACGGCGACGCTGCTGCCTCGGCCACGGGCGGCGAAGGCGGACAGCGGCTCGTCGGCGATCAACTCACCGCGGCCGATGACGACCAGGCGGTCGGCGGTGTGCTCCATCTCGCTCATCAGGTGGCTGGAGACGAAGACCGTCCGCCCCTCGGCGGCCAGCCGCCGGAACAAGCCGCGCACCCAGCGCACGCCCTCCGGGTCGAGACCGTTCAGCGGCTCGTCGAAGAGCAGCACCGGCGGGTCGCCGAGCAGGGCGGCGGCGATGCCTAGGCGTTGCTTCATCCCGAGCGAGTAGCCGCCGATCCGGCGTCGGGCTGCTCCGGTGAGTCCGACCTCCTCCAGCAGCTCGTCCACCCGCCGCAGCGGGATCGCGTTGGTCCTGGCGAGCACCCCGAGGTGGGCGGCGGCGCTGCGGCCGCCGTGGATGTCGGAGGCGTCGAGCAGCGCGCCCACGTGGCGCAGGCCGCGGGGGTGGTCGCGGAAGCGGTGCCCCTGGACGGTGACGCTGCCGCTTGTGGGCTCGTTCAGCCCGATGATCATGCGGAGCGTGGTGCTCTTGCCGGCCCCGTTGGGACCGAGGAATCCGGTGACGCAGCCGGGGCGGACCGTGAAGGTCAGGCCGTTGACGGCAGTCATGTTGCCGTACCGCTTGATGAGTTCGTTGACTTCGATCACGAGGACCACGGTTCCGTGCCGGGCCGTCGTCCCGCGTCGGCCCGCGGCCGACACTGCGGGCGCCCGGATGTCTTCCCCGGTAGTACACCCCTGGTCCGACGTCCGGCGGTGATCCACTGGCTACGATCACCCCCATGCCTGCGAACTCGCCCTCCCTGATCAGACGCGTGACGCCCGGCGGCTGGGCAGCGTTGGCCTGGGCGGCCGGAATCGCGTACTCCCTCGTGGTGCTGGTCCGGTTGCCGGGCGAGTCGCGGCGCGACCACTACCGGGGTCTGCTGATGGCCGAGCCCAACCAGCTGTGGCTGGCGGCCTGCGTGGTGGCCTCCCTCTGCGGGTGCCTGCTACTGCGCCGCAGTCCGCTGGCCGCCCTCGGGCTGCTGCTGACGGGCACGGTCCTCGGCGCAGCCGGGCTGCACTCCACGGAGATCGACGTTCCGCTGGTCCTGGGGACGGACGTGGCCCTGTGGTCCGTGGCGGCGACCCGCCCGCGCCGGGAGGTGATCAGCGCCGCGGCGATGGCCGCCCTGGTACTCCTGGGCTACCCGATCGGCCGCGTGCTCGCGGGCTTCGTCATCGGCACCTCCACCGCGCTCGCCGTCGCGCTGACCGCGGTCGTCGCCGTGCTGCTCGGCAACTCCGCGGGGCAGGCCCGCCGGCACGCGGCCGCACTCGGCGAAAGTGCAGCCGCCCGAGCCGTCGCGGGCGAGCGGCTGCGGATCGCCCGCGAGCTGCACGACATGGTCGCGCACAGCATCGGCATCATCGCCCTTCAGGCCGGCGCGGCGCGCCGGGTGCTCACCACCCAGCCGGAGCACGCCCGTGACGCACTGGGCCAGGTCGAGACGGCCGGCCGAGAGACCCTCTCCGGGCTGCGCCGGATGCTGGTCGCGCTGCGCGCCGCCGAGGACTTCCCCGACGGGGAGGCCCCGCTCACCCCCGCCCCCGGCCTGGCGGACCTCGACCGGCTCGCGCAGGCGACGACCACCGCCGGCGTCGCCGTCGACATCCAGTGGCGCGGCGAACGCCGAACGCTCCCGCCCGAGGTGGATCTGTCGGCCTACCGAATCGTCCAGGAGGCGCTGACGAACGTGGTCCGCCACGCCGGCGCGCGCTCCTGCCAGGTGACCATCGACTGCGGGGAGAACGACGTGTCCATCGAGGTGCTCGACGGCGGCGGTCTGCGCGCCACGCAGCCGGCGGGAGCAGGATTCGGGCTGCTCGGCATGCAGGAGCGGGTGACGCTGCTGCACGGCGGGTTCTCGGCCGGCCCCCGGCCCGGTGGCGGGTTCCGCGTCGCCGCCACACTGCCCGTCCGGCACGTCGCGGCGGGGGCCCGGTGACGACTCCCGAGCAGGCGACGCAGGCCGTGCGCATCCTCCTCGTCGACGACCAGCCACTGGTGCGCGCGGCGCTGTCGATGGTGGTGACCGACGCGCCCGACCTGGAGATCGTCGGCGAGGCCGGTTCGGGCGACGAGGCGGTGCGCCTGGTCGGCGAGTTGGAGCCGGACGTCGTGGTGATGGACATCCGGATGCCGGGCATGGACGGCATCGAGGCCACCCGCCGGATCACCTCCGGCGGCGGTTCCGCCCATGTCCTGGTGCTGACCACCTTCGACGACGACGACTACGTCTACGGCGCGCTGCGCGCGGGCGCATCCGGCTTCCTGGTCAAGGACATGGCCCTGGAGGAGATCCTGGCCGCCGTCCGCGTCGTCGCCTCCGGCGACGCGCTGATCGCCCCGCGAGTCACCCGCCGCCTGATCGCCGAGATCACCTCCCGCCCCGCCGCCGGAAGCGGGACATCCGCCACGACCGCCGCAGCGGCGACGTTGACGGCCATCACCGAGCGCGAACAGGAGGTGCTCACCCTGATCGGGCGCGGCCTGTCCAACACCGAGATCGCCGAGCAGCTCTTCCTCAGCATCACCACGGTGAAGACCTACGTGAGCCGCCTGCTCTCCAAGCTGGACGCGCGCGACCGCGTCCAGCTCGTCATCCTCGCCTACGAAGCAGGGCTGGTGACGACCTCCCGCTGACAGGCCGGGCTCGAACGCGCCGCACGGTGACGGCCGCACCGCCGGGCACCTGTTCCCGAGTGGCCTCTGCACCGGCCACATCGCCCGCCGGAGCGAGCAGTCGTCGATCCGGCTCGCCATTGGCAGGTCACATTTCACTCGGGCCACGTCGGCCCCGTCGAGGCCTCGGCGCGCCGTCAGAGCCGAGCTTGCTCCCGGAACTCGGCAAGCCTGCGCTCGTTGTCCGACAGCCACCCCTCCGGGAGGTCCGCCATCACGGTCACTCGTACGATGCCGCCCTGGCCGTCGGTGAGGGTGATGTCCGCGCAACTCGATGGCGACACATACTGACGATGCACGGCCACAGGTCCGCCCGGGGACGTGCCGACGATCCGGGCGGCCGGTGCCGGTGGGCGGGTGCGGTGGGGCGGCCCGTGCCAGGATGCTCGGCATGGCCGACATGTCTGGGCGTGCACTGAGCTTCGGGGCGATGGCGCAAGCGTACGAACGGTACCGGCCCGGGTATCCCGGTGAGCTGTTCGACCTGGTGGCGGCGTACGCGGGCCGCCCGGTGCGCACCGCGCTGGAGATCGGCGCCGGGACGGGGAAGGCGACCCGGCTGTTCGCCGAGCGCGGGGTCGCGGTGACGGCGACCGATCCGGACCCGGCGATGCTCGCCGAGTTGCGCAAGCACGTCCCCGCGACCGTACGGACCGTGCGGGCCGCCTTCGAGGAGCTGCGGCCGGACGCGCGGTACGGGCTGGTCTACGCGGCCGCCGCGCTGCACTGGACCAGCCCGGAGCGCCGGTGGCCGCGGACGGCGGCGCTGCTGGAGCCCGGCGGCGTGTTCGCCTGCTTCGGCGGACCGGTCGGGCCGGCCGATCCTGAGGTGGAGGAGGCGGTCCGCGCCGCGCGGGCGCCGTACCTGGAGAGCGACGAGATCCCGTCGCCGGACGGGACCCCGGCGGAGCAGGAGATGCAGTGGCCGGGCACCGAACTCCGCGGCGCCGACTGCTTCACCGACGTGCAACAGATCGTCCTGGAACGGCGGTTGACGGTCACGGCCGAGGAGTACGTCGGCCTGCTGTCGACCATCTCGGCCTACCTCGTCCTGCCGCCGGCCGATCGGCAGCAGGTGTTCGACCGCACCCTGCGCTCCCTGCCCGAGCGGGTGGACCTGGCCGCCGACATCACCGTCCACCTCGCCCGCCGCACCTGACCCCAGCGTGACGGCGCCGAACTCCCGTGCCGGGTGCGGCGGTCGACGTAGACTGCCGGGCATGGCATGCCGCATCAGTGAGTTGGTCATCGACGCCGCCGACCCCGAGCGGCTCGCCGCCTTCTGGAGCGAGGTGCTCGGCTTCGTCGAGCTCGGGCGGGAGGGCGACGGGAGCATCGAGATCGGGCCGGCCGGGGTCGGGTTCGGCGGGCCGCAGCCCACGCTCATCTTCAGCCCGAGCAGCGACCCGAGGCCCGGGAAGCTGCGGCTGCACATCGACGTCAACGCCACCGACCGGGACCAGGACGCCGAGTTGGAGCGCCTGCTCGCGCTCGGCGCGGTGCCCACCGACGTCGGGCAGACCGACGAGGCGAGCTGGCACGTGCTGGCCGACCCGGAGGGCAACGAGTTCTGCCTGCTGCGTACCCGGCTGGCACCGCTCTGACCTGGGGGCGGGTACCGGGCGGCACCGGGTGGGCGACCCGAATCGCGTGGACGATCGTATGACCGGGCGTCATAGTGTGCGCCATGGCTTCTCTCGTGCATCACGTGACCATCGACTGTGCCGACACCTACCGGCTCGGGTCCTTCTGGGCCGCGGTCCTCGACAGCAAGCTCGCCGACGACGACAAGCCCGGTGACCCCGAGGCCCTGATCGTTGGTGAGCGGATGGATCTGCTCTTCATCGCCGTCCCCGACGACAAGGCGGGCAAGAACCGTCTGCACTTCGACCTGCAGCCCACCGACCGCACCCGTGACGAGGAGGTGGGGCGGCTGCTGGCCCTCGGCGCCACCGTGGTCGCCGACCGCCGCCGCCCCGACGGCACCGGCTGGGTCACCATGGCCGACATCGAGGGCAACGAGTTCTGCGTGGAGCGCAGCGCCGCCGAGCGCGCCGCCGCTGCGGCGTCCTGACCGCAGGAGAAACGGCGGTGGACCCGGGCGGGACCTCGTGGGTCGACCGCCCGGGTCCACCGGTCAGGGGCCGGGGTCAGCCGGCGGTCACCGAGGCGTCGTCGATCAGGAAGCCGGTCTGGAGGGAGGAGTCCTCGGTGCCGGTGAACTTGATCGTGACGGTCTTGCCCTTGAAGGCCGACAGGTCCAGCGTGCGCTGGACGTAGCCGGAGGTGGCGTCGACGTTCGAGTAGGTGGCCAGGGTGGTCGTCGTGGTGCCGTTGACGACCTGGACCTTCAGGGTGTCGTACGCCTTGTTCCCGGTCTCGGCGGTGGTGATCCGGTTCCAGAAGGTCAGCTTGGGCGCGGCGGCGGTCGCCGGGACGGCCACCGCCTGGGCGAGCGTGTCGGTGTGCGCGGAGCCGTAGCCGTCCAGCCAGGCGTAGTACGAGCCGGTACGGGGAGCCGCGCCCGCATCGTTGGTGATGACGCCGGAGCTACCCGTCCAGGAGGTCGCGCCGGACTCGAAGCCGGGGTTGAGCAGCAGGTTGCCACCGCTCGGCGGCGGGGTGGTGCCGCCGCCGCCGCAGGTGGTGGCGGTCGGGGCGACGGAGACCGCGCCCCAGGCCTTCTCCACCGCGGCGCACTGGGTGCTGCCGGCGCCGTACAGGTCCTTGGCGGCCTTGACGGTGGCGGTGCGGGCGCCCGGGTAGTCGGTGTTGGAGGTCATGTAGGCCGACAGCGCGCGGTACCAGATCTTCGTGGACGCGTCGTTGCCGATGCCCGCGACCGTCGAGCCGTCGCAGGTCGGGCTGTTGCCCCACTGGGACTGGCCGGAGCCGACGGCGAGCAGGTAGAAGAAGTGGTTGCCGACGCCCGACGAGTAGTGCGGGTTGAGGCTCTTGGTCGTGCTCGACCAGCACTTGACGGACTTTCCGTCCTTGCTCGGGTCGTCCATCCAGCGCAGCGGCGTGCCGTTGCCGTTCATGTCGATCTTCTCGCCGATGAGGTAGTCCGGCGTGTCGGCCGGGCTGTTGGCGTTGAACTCGACCATCGTGCCCATGATGTCCGAGGTGGCCTCGTTGAGGCCGCCCGCGTCGCCGCTGTAGATCAGACCGGCGGTGGCGGCGGTGACGCCGTGGCTCATCTCGTGGCCGGCGACGTCGATCTCGGTGAACGGCTTGGAGCCGACCGCGCCGTCGCCGTAGATCATCGAGAAGCTCGCGTCGTCCCAGCCGGCGTTGTCGTAGTTGGTGCCGTAGTGGACGAAGGAGCGGGCGCCGACACCGTCGTTCTTGATGCCGTTGCGGCCGAGGACGCTCTTGTAGAAGTCCCAGGTGGCCTGGATGCCGTAGTGGGCGTCGACGGCGACCGTGGCGCGGTCGGTCAGGGCGTTGTTGCCCCAGACGTTGTCGGCGTCGTTGAACGCGACGCCCCAGCCGGCCGGCGGCGAGTCGTCGGTGGTGGTCTGGTTCTGCGCGTCGCGGGTCTCGCCGTTGCCGCGGACCGGGTCCTTGAGGGTGTAGCTGGTGGTGGAGTTCTGGGTGGTGCTGACGGTGACGTTGCCGACCTGGTAGCCCTTGCCGGTGCCGGTGGAGGCGGCAGCGGCCGCAGCGGCGGGGGCCGAGCCGGCGGCGGCAGCGGCGGGCGCCGACGCGGCGGTGGGGGCCGCCTTGGTCGCCGCGCGCTTGGTGCCGTCGGGCAGGAACGCGGAGAAGCTGTCCCAGCTCTCGCCGGTGGCGCCGGTGGCGGCGTCGACCAGGACGTGGAGGTGGCTGGGCGAGCCGTCCGTGGCGGAGCCGTTGAGCGTGACCTCCCAGACCAGCTGCGGCTGGGCGCCGGTGACGTCCACGGTCAGGACGGCGGTACTGCTGCGGCGCGTGCCCTGGAAGAGCTTGGCGGCCTTGGCGATCGCCTGCTGATCGGTGACTGAGGGGGTCACCGAGAGCGAGAGCGGCGCGGCCTGGGTCAGGCTGGCGGAGTCGAGGGTGCCGTTGGGGGCGGAGTGGACGATCACGTCGCCGCCGCGGACGGGGAGGCCGCGGTAGGTCCGGTTGAAGTGGACGTGGCGGGTGCCGTCCGGGTCGACCTGCACGTTGGTCGCCACGAAGCGGTCGTCGGCGCCGGCCTTCACCGCGTCGGGGTGGGCGGCGACCTGGGCGTCGGCGTCCTGGACGGCCTTGTTCTGCGAGGCCTGGGGCGCCGGACCGGGGGCGGCGACGGCGGGGACACCGGCGCCGGCTATGACCAGGGTGCCGGCCGCGAGGATGAGCGAGCTGCTCAGAAGTGATCTCTTCATGCCGCCGAAGCGTGCTGGTTCATATGAATACCAGTCAACGCATGGCAATTCTGGAAAAATTAACAGACTTCAAGTTGACGGTGATGTGAACGGGCCTCGAACCTGGACGTTTCCTGGGAAGATCCGCCGCTACCTGGGAACTTTTGACCGCGGACAGTCGGACGGCGCCGCCGGGCCGGCCCGCGACTGTGATCCATCTCACGGCGCCGCGGCGCCGCGTGAAGGAGTGTCAGGAGCCTCGATCTGCCTGGTCAGGCCGGGAGGAAGGTCCAGGGCTCCCCCGCCGGCTGCTGGGCGAGGAGTGCGCCGTCGGCGGGGCCGGCCGGGGCGAGGGCGAGGCCGCTGTGTCGGGCCGTGAGGGTGTATCCGCCGCCGGGGGCGGGGACGGGCAGCCAGCGCTGGTTGTCGGCGCCGGTGCAGGTCCACTGGATGGCGGCGGCGCCGGGGGCGGTCGATGCGCCGCTGACGTCCAGGCACAGGCCCGACCTGAGGTTGCGGACGGTCCAGCCGCCGCCGGGGTCGGCGGTGAAGGTCCAGCGCTGGTTGTCGGTGGCGTGCCAGGCCCACTGGATCAGCTGGGTGCCGGTGCTGGTGGAGGAGCCGGGCACGTCGGCGACCTGGCCGGTGGCGGTGCGGGCGATCCGGTAGGTGCCGCCGGAGGTGACCGGGGTGTCGCAGGCGACCCCTGACCCGCCGTACGCACCCTGGGCCGGGGCGCCGGCCGGCAGCGCTGTGCCGAAGTAGTCGAGGGTGCCGGTGGCCGGGGTGCCGGCGCCGATCGCGGGCGAGCCGGCGCACAGCTGGTAGCCGGTGGCGTGCGCCTGGTCGGTGGCGGTGCCGGGGGCGCGCAGTCGCGGGTCGGCGGTGGTGCCCGCCCCGGCCGGGGCGCCGGAGACGCCGACCAGGTCGTTGTGGTCCAGCTGGTAGCCGCCGCCGCGCAGGGTCATCGAGGCACTGCCGGCGCCGGTCTTCACCACGATGTTGTTGCGGAAGGTGACGTTGCGCCGGGTGGTGTTGTTCTCCTGGATCACCGACTGGCTGACGCCCGGTCCCAGGTAGAGCGTGTTGTTGTGGACGTCGGCCGACTCGATCGGCCCGGAGCAGTTCTCGAAGCCGCGGTAGGCGTCGTTCTGGCTGATGTTGTAGCGGATCACGGCGGTGCGCAGGATGCCGGTCGCGTTGCAGAGCAGGAAGAAGCCACCGGCGTTGTCGTGGCTGTAGTTGTACTGGAAGACCGTGCCGACGGTGCCCTGGTCGACGTCGTAGGCCATGCCGTCGCGGGTGTTCCCGCCGCCGCCGGCCTCGTTGTACTGGAACAGCGCGTCGTCCGAATCGTACGTCCACAGGCCGGCGTTGTAGCCGGCCGAGCGGCGCTGGAAGCCGGTGACGGTGTTGTGCTCGATCACCGCGCCGCTGGTGTTACCGGCCACGATGCCGTCGCCGCCGAGGTCGGACAGCCGGTTGCCGCTGATCCGCACCCCGGTCCACGGGACGAAGGTGCCCGCGCTGTGCGCCTCGAAGCCGGAGCGGTTCCAGGTGGAGACCAGGAAGATGCCCTCGCGGTCCACCGTACGGACGGTGTTGTCCCGGATGGTGACCGCGTCGAAGCCGGTCGGGGTGGTGGTGCCGCCGACCGCGAGGTAGATGCCGCCGCTGCCGGCGAGGTCCTTGGTGTCGGTGCCGTTGACGTCGTGGATGTCGAGCTGCTCCAGCACCAGGTGGGTGGCGGTGCCGTAGTCGGAGAGCTCCACCGAGACGCCGCGCCGGGCGGCCGCGCCAATCCCCCGGTTGGTGATCTCCAGATTGCGGATCTCCCAGCCCTGCTGGTTGCGCAGCAGCACCGCGGCGGGCGCGCCGCCGCCGGCCACCAGGGGTTTGGCACCGGTGCCGTAGGCGTCGACGGTGATCGGCCGCTCGGGCGTGCCGGACCCCTTCGGCGCCAGCGTGCCGGGGCAGTTGGTGCCGCGCGCGAGCAGCAGCCGGTCGCCGGGGGCGAGGGTGGTCGTGCCCGCCCGGGTGAGGGTGCGCCAGGCGGTCTGCGGGGTGGTGCCGACGCCCGCGTCGTCGCCGGCCGCGCAGTCCAGGTAGTAGGTGGTCCCCTCGGTCCCCTCCACCGCGGCGGCCGGGCCGCCGGCGGCAGCGGCGCCCAGCAGGCACAGGGTGGCGACGAGCAGGGCGCGCAGGCGCATGACGGGGACCTCCGGGGTGCACCGGCCGGGACGGGGGCGGCACCAGTGCAGCACGGGACTGACACAGCGTCAATATCTGTGCGCAGAGCCATGGTTCCGCGCAGAAGCGCGCATCAGGCCCAGGCCGCTCACACGGCCGGCGGGTCGACCAGCCGCAGGCCGTCCATCAGCATCCCGGCCCGCTTGACCGTGCGCAGCACCGGGACCACCTCCACCTGCTGGACGGCCCGCAGTGCGCCGATCCGCTCGGTGAGGTAGCTGTAGAGCGCGTCGGTGTCGCGGCAGACCACCACCGCGAGCAGGGCGGCCGCGCCGGTGATCGCGGCCGCGAACGGCACTTCGGGGTGGCCGGCGAACGCGGCTCCGGTGGCCGCGAGTTCGGCCGGCGGCACGGTGAGCAGCAGGGCCGCCTGGGCGTGGTAGCCGAGCAGCTGCGGATCGATCTCGACGTCGAAGAAGATCGCGCCGGCAGCCCTGAGCTGCTCCAGCCGGCGGCGCACGGCCGACTCCGACAGGCCGGTGGCGCGGGCGAGTTCGGGGTAGCCGGTGCGCCCGTCGCGGCCCAGCACGGCGAGCATCGCGAGCGCGGCGTCGTCCAGCTCGACCCGGGTGCCCGGGTCGAACGCCCACGGTCGCTCCAGCGCCCGCAGCTGCTGCTCGGAGAGCACGTCCAGTCCGGCCCAGTGGCCGGGGCCGCCGTTGAAGGTGCGCAGGATGCTGTGCGCGGAGATGCCGGTCACCCGCCGCGTGCCGGGCAGTTTCTGGAGCAGCAGGGCGTCCCGGTCGGCGCGGTTGCGGGCCCGGGAGACGCAGTGGATCTCGGTGCCGCCGGAGTTCAGGGTGACCCAGGCGATGTCGGGGCGCCGGGCCAGCCCGTCGGCCACCTGGACGGCGGCGTCGGGGGTGCACTGCACGCGCAGCCAGGACTCGAACAGGCCGACCCGGTGGCCCACCGGCAGTCCGACCACCCGGAGCAGCCCGGCGGTGCGCAGCCGCCGGTAGCGCCGGATGACGGTCTGGTCGGAGACCTCCAGCACCTCGGCCAGCCGGCTGTACGGGGTGCGGCCGTCCGCCATCAGCGCCTGGACCAGGGCCTTGTCCAGGTCGTCGAGCTCTTCCGTCTGCTGCATGGTTTCCATCATGCCAGGGGCCGTCCATGTCGGATTCCGGCGCGAGGAGCCGTCCGGGTCATCGGATCCGCGAGCCGGCTGCGAGATTCAGGGGGTGAGACCGGGCAACGGGTGCCCGGCCGCGAGATCGAGGAGTGTTCCGATGCGCAAATGGCTGCCGCTGACCGCGGTCTGCCTGGGAGCGTTCATGCTGCTGGTGGACGTCACCATCGTGACGGTCGCGCTCCCCGACATGGCCACCAGCCTGCACACCGGCTTCGCCGACCTGCAGTGGGTGATGGACGGGTACGCGCTGGCGCTGGCCGCGCTGCTGCTGGGCGCCGGCGCGCTGGCCGACCGGGTCGGACGCCGGCGGGTCTACCTGGCCGGGCTGGTGCTGTTCGCCCTCGCCTCGCTGGCCTGCGGCCTGGCCTCCGGGCCGGACCAGCTGATCGCCTTCCGGGTGCTCCAGGGCGTCGGTGGCGCCGCGATGTTCGCCACCACCATGGCCCTGCTCAGCCACGCCTACCAGGGCCGCGACCGGGGCGTCGCATTCGGGGTCTGGGGCGCGGTGAACGGCGCCGCGGCGGCGGCCGGCCCGATCGTCGGCGGCCTGCTCACCGAGCACTTCGGCTGGCGCTGGATCTTCCTGGTCAACCTGCCGGTCAGCGTCCTGGCGGTGGCGGTCACGCTGCGGGCGGTCAAGGAGTCGCGCAACCCGCACGCCACCGGCGTCGACCTGCCCGGCATGGCGGCCTTCACGGTGGCCGCCGGCTCGGTCACCTACGCGCTGATCACGGTCGGCGAGCACGGCTGGGGCTCCACCCGCACACTCGGCCTGTTCGCGCTCGGCGCGGTGGCGCTGCTCGCCTTCGTCCTGGTGGAGCTGCGCAGCAGCCGCCCGATGCTGGACCTGGGGCTGCTGCGCAACCCGGCCTTCGTCGGCATCATGATCGGCGGTCTGCTGCTCTCCGCCGCCGCCTTCTCCTACCTGGGCTACGCCTCGCTGTGGCTCCAGTCGGTGCGCGGGATGGGCCCGGTCGCGGCCGGGCTGGCGCTGCTGCCGATGAGCGTGGTGGCGTTCCTGACCGCCGGGATCGCCGGGCGGCGGCTGCACGGCGTGCCGGCCCGGCTGACGGTCGGCGGCGGACTGCTGCTGATCGGCGCCGGCGCGCTGCTCCAGGCCATGATCGGGGCGGACTCCGGCTGGGCCGTACTCGCGCCGGGGCTGGCGGTGACCGGGGCGGGCGTCGGCCTGGCCACCCCGGCGATGGCGGCGGCGGCGATGTCGGCCGTGCCGGCCACCCGGGCCGGGATGGCGGGCGGCGCGCTGAACACCGCCCGCCAGCTCGGCAACGCGCTCGGGATCGCGCTGCTCGGCGCCGTCTTCCAGGCCGGGATGGTGCACTCGCTCGACCGCTCCCCCGCGGCCGGCGACCCGCAGGGCCTGGCGGACGCCCTGACCGGCGGGCAGGCGGGCGCGGTGGTCGCCCGGGCGGCGGCCGGGACGCGGCCCGCGGTCGAGCAGCTGGTGCACACGGCCTTCGCCGACGGACTGCGCGACACCTTCCTGGTGTCGGGTGCGTTCGGGCTGGTCGGCGGGGTGGTCGTGCTGCTGATGCTGCGCCGCCCGCCCGCCCCGGTGCCGGTGCCGGCCTCGACGCTCGGTGCCGAGCCGGCGCGGGCAGGCGGGGAGCGCCCGGCGGTGGCGAGAATGGAGTGATGTCCCGCCTCGGCTGGAGGCTTCATGGCGAGCGAGTTCGACTCCGAACGGCGGCTGCCGGCGGCGGCCTCCCCCCGGTGGGGGAGGCTGATCGCGTTCGCCTACCTGCTGATCCTGCTGGCCCTGGTCACCGATCTGGTGACCGGGCCCAGCTTCACGTTCTCCCCGCTGCTGGCCGCGGTGCCGGTGCTGGCGGCGGCCGAGACCCGCAGGCCGTGGGTGCCGCTGGCGGCGGGCGCGGTCGCGCTGGCGGGGGTCTGGCTGCTGGCCGCACTCAACGACGAGGTGGGCACGGTCGTGCACGCCACCTCGGCGGCGGCGGTCGCGGCGGTGGCGGTGGCGAGCGCCGCCTCGGTCGCCCTGGTCGCCGACCGCGAGCGCCGGCTCGCCGAACTGCGCTCGGTCGCGGAGGCCGCCCAGGAGGCGCTGCTGCGCCCGGTGCCGTCCCGGATCGGGCGGCTGCGGACGGCGGTGCGCTACGCCCCGGCCGCCGCCGAGGCCAGGATCGGCGGCGACCTGTACGCGGTGGCGGAGTCGCCCTACGGGGTCCGGGTGCTGCTCGGCGACGTCCGCGGCAAGGGGCTCGGCGCGGTGGAGACGGCGGCGGACGTGCTGGGGGTGTTCCGCGAGGCGGCGGTGCTGGAGAGCGACCTCGCGGAGGTGGCCGGCCGGCTGGACGCGGTGGTGGCCCGGCGGCCCGGCGAGGAGGAGTTCGTCACCGCCGTCCTGCTGTCGGTGCCGGCGGCCGGCCCGGCCGCCGTGGTCAACTGCGGGCACCCGCCGCCGATGCTGTGCACCGGCGGGCGGGTCACCGGGGTCGACCCGGCCGCCTGGTCACCGCCGCTGGCCCTGCTCGGGCTGACCGGCGGCCGCTACCCGGTGCAGGCGCTGCCGCTGGAGCCCGGCCAGACGCTGCTGCTCTACACCGACGGCATCTCGGAGGCCCGGGACGCCACCGGCCGGTTCTACCCGCTGGCCGAGCGGCTCGCCGGGATGCCGCCCGAGGCCGGCCCGGACGCGCTGCTGGAGCAGCTGCTCGCCGACGTCCGCCGCTACACCGTGGACGGGCTGACGGACGACGCCGCCGTGCTGGCCCTCACCCGCACCGGCTGACCGACCCCGGGCGCGCGGCTCAGCCGACCCGCTCCGGGACCCGCTGCCGCTCCCGGTCGCGGGCGGCACGCCGCAGCGCCCGCCGGTCCAGCACCCGGGTCAGCACGTACCAGATCACCACCGCGTAGGCCCAGCCGGCCAGGATGTCGACGATGAAGTGCTCGGCGCCGTAGACCAGGGTGAACGCCATCGCCAGCGGATAGGCCACCAGCACGACCCTGGTCCAGCGGCCGGCGCCGGCCCAGAAGAACAGCGCGATCAGCATCGGGTACGCGGCGTGCAGCGAGGGCATCGCGGCCACGTCGTTGGCGAACTGGCTGCCGTTCTCGAACACCGAGCCGGCCCGTGGCAGCCCGCTCTGGTTGAGCACGTCCGAGACGATCCGGGTGACCGCCGGCAGGTGGCCCTCCTGCGCCGTCAGCCACGGCGGGTCGGCCGGGTACAGCACGTAGGTGGCGAAGCCGGCGAAGGTGACGGCCAGGTAGAGCGCCAGCAGCCGCCGGAAGCGCGGGTACTGACGCTTCCAGAGCACCGCGAGCACCAGGAAGACCGTGAAGAAGTGCGACATGTAGACCATGACGGCCGCGTAGTCGTACCAGTGCGGGGAGCCGGGCGTGTAGAGCCAGTGCTGCAGCCGGACCGTCCAGGTCTCGCCGCCGCCCAGGAAGGTGTCGATGCTCAACTGGGGCTCGTAGCGCACCGGCCACGGGGTGTGCGCGCCGTACCCGCGCAGCAGCGAGTACGCCCAGACCACCGCCATCACCGGCACCCAGTCCCGCAGCACCAGCAGCCAGCCGGTGCGGCCGCCGCTGTGCACCGAGGCGGCGACCAGCGCCGCGATCAGCCAGCAGAACACCACGTCGTTGGCGTACGGCAGGCCGTAGGTCCACAGGTACCAGGCGAAGGCGAGCGCGAACAGCGGCCAGGCGAGGTGGCGGGGCCGCAGCCCGTGCCACACCGCGCCCGTTCTGCTCGGCCCACCCTGCCGCAGGTCGTTCCGGGTCGCCGAATGCGCAGGTCGGAGCAGGTCGGTCATGGCGCTCGAAGCTAGCACCGGATTCTTGGAAGAACCTATGGAAGCTTCTCGCCACGCCCAGGAAACAATCAGGAGGCGAACCTTTCGCGGGCGGGCGCCCGAGGCCGTCGCTCCCACCGGGGCGGGAACCGCCCGCGGGAGCCCGTTCGCCAGCTGCTGCCTGGGTTCAAGCATGGCCCACCACCGCCCGGCGGGGGCCCGGCGGGTGTGCCGGCGCCCGCCCGGACGGACCGCGCTCGGGGACGGATTCCTTGCTCCGAGGCTACGCCCGAAAGAGGTCAGCCCGCCTGTGCGTTGACGCGCTCCACGATCGATTCGCACAGCTCGTGGGTGCGCAGCGCGTCCCGGGCCGAGAGCGTCTTGCCGGCCCGCACGGCGTCCAGGAAGGTGGTCACGATCTGCTCGATGCCGCGCTGGCGGGCCACCGGCACCCAGTCGCCGCGGCGGCGGATGCTGGGCTGGCCCTTGTGGTCGATCACCTCGGACAGGTTGACCACCACCCGCTTGGCGTCACCGCCCGACACCTCCAGCACCTCCTCGGTGGAGCCGCTGACCCGGTTCATGATGCCGAGCGCGGTGAAGCCGTCGCCGGCCAGCGTGAGCACCAGGTGCTCCAGCAGGCCGCCCCTGGTCCGGGAGCGGACGTCGACGTGCTCGATCTCGCCCGGCACCAGGAAGCGCAGGGTGTCCACCACGTGGATGAAGTCGTCCAGCACGACGCTGCGCACGGCCTCCGGCAGGCCCTCGCGGTGCTTCTGCAGCACGATCAGGTCGCGCGGGCGCTCGGCCGCCAGCAGGTAGCCGGGCGCGTGCCGGCGGTTGAAGCCGACCAGCAGCGAGCGGCCGGTCAGCTCGGCCAGCTCGACCAGCCGGCGGGAGCCCTCCAGGTGGTAGTCCAGCGGCTTGTCCACGTAGACGTCGACACCGGCGGTGAGCAGCCGCTCGACGATCGTCACGTGCTGGTCGGTGGCGGCGTGCACGAACGCGGCCCGGATGCCGCTGTCGATCAGCTCGCCGAGATCGGTGAAGCGCTGCGGCAGGCGGTAGGCGTCACCGATCCGGTCGAGCTTGGCCCGGTCGCGGGTCATCAGCCGCAGGTCGAGACCGGGCTGGGTGGCGAGCACCGGGAGGTAGGCCTTCTGCGCGATGTCACCGAGCCCGATCACCCCCACCGGCAGGGCGGCGCTGTCGAGG
This sequence comes from Kitasatospora sp. NPDC094015, assembly GCF_040304075.1. Lineage (NCBI taxonomy): Bacteria > Bacillati > Actinomycetota > Actinomycetes > Kitasatosporales > Streptomycetaceae > Kitasatospora > Kitasatospora sp. NPDC094015. The sequence goes on along the minus strand of NZ_JBEOUL010000011.1, from coordinate 51,958 downwards.
TCGGGGTGGCGGTCGCTCATCGGGTGCTCCTGGTGAGGGTGGGCGGACGGCCGCGCCGGTCACCGGACCCGACCATCCGGCAGCATATGCCAGAACCATCCCTGAGCAGTCAGAACGCACCACCCTGGCCGGACTTGGCCGGTCGGCCGCGGGCGGTTGCGGACGCGCGGCGCGCGGGCGGGCACAATGTGCGCATGACTACTGCTCGTTGGAACGGCCGGATCCTCGCGGACAGCGATCGCACCGTGCTGGTGGAGGGCAACCACTACTTCCCCGCCGACTCGGTGCGCGCCGAGTTCCTCGGCCCGTCCGCCACCACCACGCGCTGCCCCTGGAAGGGCGACGCCTCGTACTACACGGTGCGGGTGGACGGAGCCGAGAACCCGGACGCCGCCTGGTACTACGCCGATCCGAAGCCGGAGGCGGCGCACCTGACGGGGATGGTGGCCTTCTGGCGGGGCGTGCAGATCACCCACTGAGCGCGCGGAACACCCCAGGGGCCCGGGGCCGCGGGTCAGTGCTCCGCCAGCTCGCCCGCGGCCTCGGTGAGCGCGGCGAGCACCGGCCGGATCAGCGGGTGCCGCTCCGCCCCGCTGCGGACGGCGGCGAACACCTTGCGGGTGGCGAGGGCACTGTCCACCGGGCGGACCGCGACCCGGGACAGGTCGGTGTCGCGCAGCGCCGAACGCGGCACCAGCGCTACCCCGGCCCCCGCCGAGGCCAGCGCCAGCACCGCCCGGAAGTCGTCCGAGGAGTGCACCAGCCGGGGCTGGAAACCCGCGTACTCGCAGGCCAGCAGCACCACGTCGTGGCAGGGGTTGCCCGGGTAGGGGCCGATCCACGGCTCGGCCGCCAGATCGGCCACGGCGACCGGGCCGCCCCCGGCGGCCAGCGGGTGCCCGAGCGGCAGCACCGCCTCGAACGGCTCCGCGTACAGCGGCACCCGGGTCAGCCGCTGGTCGTCGGCGCGCGGCGCGCCCCGGTACTCGACGGCGACCGCGATGTCGGCACCGCCGTCCAGCAGCATCGGCAGGCTGGCGTCGCCCTCCGCGTCCAGCACCTTGAGCCGCACCCCGGGCGCGGAGCGGGCCAGGCCGGCGATCGCGGGGGCCAGCACCAGCGCGATCCCGGTCGCGAAGGCCGCCACCGTGACCTCGCCCGCCGCGCCGTCCCGGTACGCCGCGAGGTCCGCCTCGGCCCGCTCCAGCTGGGCCAGCACCGCGTCCGCGTGGGTCAGCAGGATCTCGCCGGCCGCCGTCAGCCGGACGCCCCGGCCGTCGCGGGCGAGCAGGTGGTGGCCGGTCTCCTGCTCCAGCGCCGCCAGCTGCTGCGAGACGGCGGAGGGGGTCAGGTAGAGCGCGGCCGCGGCGGCCGTCACGGTCCGGTGGTCGGCCACGGCCCGCAGGGTCCGCAGCCGTCGTGCGTCGATCACCCGGCCATTGTGCCAGCGTGCGGGGTGCCGGCGGGGCGGGGAGTCCTGCGGGGGCCGGGGGGCGCCGTACGGGGGCCGGGCGGGCGCCTGGGCGGCGGGGTCAGCGGGGCAGGTCAGCGGGGCAGGTCGGGGACGGTGGTCGGGGGGCGGCCGGTGATGATCCGGCCCTGGTTGCGCAGGCTCTCGCTGCCGGGCTCCCAGTAGCCGCTGTGCCCGCTGGTGTCGACCTCGATCCGCCGGGCCCCGAACGGGCGGGACTGCGGCTCGGCGCCGAACACCGTCCCCGCGACCGCCTGGATGCCGTCGTCGCGGGCGGTGCCCACCCAGACGTGCGCGGGGTCGGCCTGGAGGCCCGAGGCCCGGTCCACCCCCAACCCCGGCGCGGCCAGCGCGACGATCTCGTCCGCGTGCAGCCCGCCGCCGCCCCGCGCCGCGGCGCCGACCGCGTAGCAGCCGTAGCTGTGGCCGATCACCGTGGTGTGGCCGGGTGCCCCACCCCGCGCGGCGGCCAGCCCCGCGGTGAAGCGGCGCAGCGGTTCGGCCGCCGCGTCGCCGCGGCCGGTGCCGGCGACGCTGCCGTTGCCCCATTCGGGGGCGTCGTAGCCGAGCCAGGAGACCACCGCGACCGGTTCGCCGGGTGCGGTCGCCTCGGCGGCGCCCTGAAGGCGGCGGATGTGGTCGATCTGGCCCGGTACCCCCGCCAGCACGGTGCCGGTGCCGGGGACGAACACGGCGGTGTGCCGGGCCCGGTCCGGATCGCCGGTGGCGACCACGGCCCGGCCGTCGCCCTCGGGGTCGAGGCCGAGCAGGAACAGCCGGTGCGGCGGCGGGTCGCCGTCGCCCTGGTCCAGCTTGAGCTTGATCGCCTTGAGGGCGGCCACCCGCTCGTTGTACGCCGCGTCGGTCAGCCCGAAGGTGCCGGGGCCGCCCTGCTGGAGCGCGTCCAGCCGCTGGTCCAGGACCAGCCTGTTGGCCCGGTCGCGGTCGGCGGCGGGCAGCCCGTCCAGCCGGCCGAGCTCGGCCGGCTGCAGCGCCAGCCGGCTGCGCCGCTGCTCGGGGGTGAGGTGCGCCCACCAGGCGGCGGTGGCCGCCGGGTCGGTGCCGTCCGGCAATGCGGTTTCGACCAGGCCGAGTTCGCGCACCACGGCGGCGGCGTCGGTGGCGGTCTCGGCGGCGGGGCCGAACGGCCGGGGTGCGGTGAGGATGTCCGCGTCCAGCCGGGCGAGGGCCCGGTCGCCCTGCTCGCTGGCGTCCAGCGCGGCTCGGTGCGCGGCGTCGATCCGGGCCTGCAACTCGGCCGATCGGGCCTGGAGTTCGGCGTACTCGGCCGGGAGCGCCGGCGGTTCGGCGGGCGGCCCCACCCGGCCGTCGGCGGAGACCGGCAGGCCGCCGTCCTCGGCCCGGCGCACCGCGTTCACCAGGTTGGTCTGCGCCTGGTACATCCGCTCCGCGACGGTGTCCAGGGTGAGCGCGGCCGCCTCGGCCTCCACCCGGACCACGTCCAGCAGGAGTTCGGTGCGCTCCATGGTGCGGAACGCGGCGTCCGCGTCGGCGCCCTGCCAGCCGTGCCGCAGCGGGCCGTTGACCGCCGTGCGGTGCCGGGCACCGGCCTCGTCGACGGCCTGGGCCAGGGTGCGCCAGCCGTTCGCCGCCGAGCGCAGGTCGGCCGGGTCCAGGCCGAGCAGCAGCGCGTGCACGCCGTCCACCGGGCCGGCGGGGCTCACCGGGCCACCGGGGCCTTCCAGGCGTCGGCGATCGCCCGGTCGGTCCGGAGGTAACCCTCGGCGTTGGCCTCCAGGTTGGCGGCGGTGTCGGCGAGGCGGTCGCGGACGGCGGCGAGCGGGGCGGCCCAGCCGTCCGCCAGCCGCCCGAGGCCCTGCGCCACCGCCCAGCCGGCGAGCCGGCCGGCGCCCGCGGCGCTGGCGCCGAGCGCCACCCCGACCGGGCCGTCCAGCTCCGCCCCGAGCGCCCGGGCCACGCCGGCGGAGGCCCGCAGCTCCCCCGGGTCGACCTTGATCCCGTCCAACTCACCACTCCCGCAGCTCGGTTCGGGAGCCAACCTTACACGGATCGGTCACGCTGCGTGTTCGTGCGATGACCCGATCGGGAGCGGGCCGGGCGCACGGCGGGGACGTACGGCCGACGGCCGGCACCGGGTGGTCCGGGCCGGCCGTCGGGCGGGGCGGGCGGGGGGTCGGCCCCGCGGTGCTCAGGTACGGCTCAGGGTCACTCGCCGAGGGCGGCGCGGGCGTCCACGAAGGCCGCCACGGCACGCTCGACGTCCTCGGTGGAGTGCGCGGCCGAGAGCTGGACCCGGATCCGGGCGGCGCCGTGCGGCACCACCGGGTAGGAGAACCCGATCACGTACACGCCGCGCTCCAGCAGCAGTTCGGCAAGCCGGCCGGCCTTGGCCGCGTCGCCGATCATCACCGGGGCGATGGCGTGCTCGCCCGGCAGGATCTCGAAGCCGGCCTCGGTCATCCTCGACCGGAACAGCGCCGTGTTGGCGGCCAGCCGCTCGCGCAGGTCGCCGGACTTCTCCAGCAGGTCGAGCACCGTGAGCGAGGCCGAAGCGATCACCGGGGCCAGCGAGTTGGAGAACAGGTACGGGCGCGAACGCTGGCGCAGCAGCGCGACGATCTCGCGGCGGGCGGCGACGTAGCCGCCGGAGGCGCCGCCGAGCGCCTTGCCCAGGGTGCCGGTGATGATGTCCACCCGGTCCATCACGCCGTGCAGTTCGGGGGTGCCGCGGCCGGTCGGGCCGACGAAGCCGACGGCGTGCGAGTCGTCGACCATCACCATGGCGTCGTAGCGGTCGGCCAGGTCGCAGATCTCGCGCAGCGGGGCGATGTAGCCGTCCATCGAGAACACGCCGTCGGTGACGATCAGGCGGCGCCGGGCGTCCTGGGTGTCCTTGAGCTGCTGCTCCAGGTCGGCCAGGTCGCGGTTGGCGTAGCGGTGCCGGCGGGCCTTGGAGAGCCGGATGCCGTCGATGATGCTGGCGTGGTTGAGCGCGTCGGAGATGACGGCGTCGCGCTCGTCCAGCAGGGTCTCGAAGACGCCGCCGTTGGCGTCGAAGCAGGAGGAGTAGAGGATGGTGTCCTCCTGGCCGAGGAAGGCGGAGAGCCGCTCCTCGAGCTCCTTGTGCACGTCCTGGGTGCCGCAGATGAAGCGGACCGAGGCCATGCCGTAGCCCCAGCGGTCCAGGGCGTCCTTGGCGGCGGCGACCACGGCGGGGTGGTCGGCCAGGCCGAGGTAGTTGTTGGCGCAGAAGTTCAGCACCTGCTCCGAGCGGCCGGTGACGGCGACCGCGGCGTTCTGCGGGGTGCCGATCACGCGCTCGGGCTTGAACAGGCCGGCCTCGCGGATCTCCTCGACGGTGGCGGCGAGGTCGTCGCGGACGTTGTCGAACACAGTGGCTCCTAGGGCTTGTCAGGGGTCAGCGGGTCGGACGGTCCGGTCTCAGGCGGTCCAGTCGAGGATGACCTTGCCGCAGTTGCCGCCGGCGGCCTCGTCGAAGGCGGCGCCGAACTCCGAGGCGGGGTAGCGGCCGGTGATCACCGGGGTGAGGTCGAGGCCGCCCTCCAGCAGGACGGACATCGCGTACCAGGTCTCGAACATCTCGCGGCCGTAGATGCCCTTGATGGTGATCATCGAGGTGACGATCCGGGCCCAGTCCACCGGGAAGTCGTCGGCGGGCAGGCCGAGCATGGCGATCTTGCCGCCGTGGGTCATGTTGGCGATCATCGACTGCATCGCCTCGGGGCGGCCGGACATCTCCAGGCCGACGTCGAAGCCCTCGCGCAGGCCCAGCTTCTGCTGGCCCTCCTCGATGGTGTGCTCGGCGACGTTCAGCGCGAGCGTGACGCCGACCTCGCGGGCGAGGTCCAGCCGGTACGGGGAGACGTCGGTGATCATCACGTTCCGGGCGCCGGCGTGCTTGGCGACGGCGGCGGCCATGATGCCGATCGGGCCGGCGCCGGTGACCAGCACGTCCTCGCCGACCAGCGGGAAGGACAGCGCGGTGTGCACGGCGTTGCCGAACGGGTCGAAGATCGCGGCGACGTCCAGGTCGACCGGGACCCGGTGCACCCAGACGTTGGAGGCGGGCAGCGCCACGTACTCGGCGAACGCGCCGTTGCGGTTGACGCCCAGGCCGACCGTGTTGCGGCACAGGTGGCGGCGGCCCGCCAGGCAGTTGCGGCACTTGCCGCAGACCAGGTGGCCCTCTCCGGAGACCAGGTCGCCGACGTTGATGTCGGCGACGGCGGAGCCGATCGCGGCGACCTCGCCGACGAACTCGTGGCCGAGGACCAGGGGGGTCTTGATGGTGTTCTGCGCCCAGCCGTCCCACTTGCGGATGTGCAGGTCGGTGCCGCAGATGCCGGTGCGCAGCACCTTGATCAGCACGTCGCCGGGGCCGATCTCGGGCTCGGGGACGTCCATCAGCCAGAGCCCGGGCTCGGCCTTCTGCTTGACGAGTGCCTTCACGGGGTGAGCTCCTGACGCACGCGGGGACGTGGCCTGGTGTCGACAGGCCGAAACCGCCCGGCCTCACCGCCCGCACTCCGACGGAGCCGCGCGCCCGACCGGACACGAGCAATCTGCCTGGTCGGCGGGGGTGCGGTCCATCGAGGAATTCTTAACGGCGGCCACAGCAGGGCTTCACGATCGTCCCCGAGCAGCACCCCGCCCCCGCAGCCCACACCCCCATCTCCACCCGTTCGGCCCACGCCGGCGGGCAGCCGGCCGGGATCTTCCCACCGACCCCCGGGCCTCGTAGGTTCGTACCCGACAGCTCGCAGCCGGCCGCACGGCGGCCCCGCCCCACGGAGGAACCCCACCGGTGATCGTGATCGCCCACCTCAGCGACGTCCACCTCGACCTCGGCCCGCGCAGCGCCGAGCGCACCCGCGCCGTGCTCGCCCACCTCGAGGGCCTGCCGTACGACCTGGCGGCGGTCCTGGTCACCGGCGACATCGCGGACCACGGGTTGCCGGCCGAGTACGAGCAGGCGCGCGAGCTGCTGCAATCGCGCCACCCGCTGCTGGTCTGCCCCGGCAACCACGACGACCGGGCCGCCTTCCGCCGCCACTTCCTGGGCGAGCCGGGCCCGTCGGCGGCTCTCGTCGACCAGGCTCCGGTCGACCAGGGGCCGGTCAACCAGGTGCTCCGGGGCGAGGGGTTCACCGTCGCGCTGTGCGACTCCTCGGTGCCCGGCGAGGACCACGGTCTGCTGGAGGACGACACCCTCGACTGGCTCTCCCGCGTCATCACCGACACACCGGACGGCACACCGGTGCTGGTCGGCTTCCACCACCCACCGGTCCCGCTGCACGCCCCGTACGTGGACGGCATCCGGCAGTTCGGCGAGGAGCGGTTGGCCGCGCTGGTGGAGCGTCACCCGCGGATCGCCGGCTTCCTCGCCGGCCACGCGCACACCGCCGCTGCCACCACCTTCGCCGGGCGGCCGCTGCTGGTGGCGCCCGGGGTGGTCTCGACCATCCGGCTGCCGTGGGAGCAGCGCGAGCACCCCGAGGACCACGTCCACCTGGACCACCCTCCTGCGCTCGCCTTCCACGTGCTGGACGGGGACGGCCGGATCACCACGCACGTCCGCCCGGTCCTCGGGTGACCGGACGGCGCGGCTCCGTCAGCCCTTGACCGCGCCCTGTTCGACGCCGCGGAAGAAGAAGCGCTGGAGTGCCGCGAAGACCAGGACGATCGGCAGGAAGGCGATCATCGTGCCGGCGGCGATCAGGCGGGGGTTGGCGCTGAAGGTGCCGTTGAGGTACTGGAGGCCGACGGTGAGGGTGTAGTGGTCGGGGTCGTTGAGGACGATCAGCGGCCAGAGGAAGTCGTCCCAGGCGCCGATGAAGGCGAAGATCACCACCACGCTGAGCATGCCCCGCACGTTGGGCAGCCCGACGTGCACCAGCCGCTGCCACACGTTGGCCCCGTCCACCAGGGCGGCGGCGTCGAGTTCGGGCGGTACGGCCTGGAAGGCGGTGCGCATCAGCAGGACGTTGAGCATGCCGATGGCCCCCGGCAGCGCCACCCCGAGCAGGGTGTCCGCCAGACCCAGGCTGCGCACCGTCACGTACTGGGAGACGATGGTGACCTCCCCCGGCAGCACCAGCGTGGCCAGCAGCAGCCCGAGCACCGCCCGCCCGCCGCGGAACCGCAGCCGGGCGAGCGCGAAGCCGGCGAAGGTGGCGCCGATCGCGTTGCCGGCCACCGTGACCGCCGCCACCAGCAGCGAGTTGACGGCGTAGGTCCACACCGGCACGGTACGGGCGACCTCGGCGTAGTTGGCGAGCGTCGGGTGGCGCGGCAGGAAGTCCGGGGTGCGGGTGTAGACGTCCTCGCCCGCGCCCTTGAGCGAGGTGGACAGTTCCCACAGGAACGGTCCGACGGTGAGCAGCAGCACCAGGGCGAGCAGCAGGTAGCGCGCCGCCCGTTCGGCCGGCGAGGTGGTGTTGAAGCCCCGGGCGGGGCGGCCGGTCCGCATCAGGCCTCCTTCCGGTTGAGCCGCAGCAGCAGGAGCATCGGCCCGACCGTGACGGCGAACAGCAGCAGGCTGAGCGCGGAGGCGTACCCGAGGTGGCCGGTGAAGCCGCGGGAGTACATCTGGATCAGCATCACCACCGACATGTCGCGCCCGCCGGGCCCGCCGGTGCCGTCGGAGAGCACGTACAGCTCGGAGAAGACCCGCAGTGCGGAGACCGAGATCAGCACCGAGACCAGCAGCATGGTGTTCCGCACGCCCGGCAGCGTGACGTGCCAGAGCCGGCGCAGCGCGCCGGCGCCGTCGACCGCGGCGGCCTCGTGCAGTTCGCGGCCGATGTTCCCGAGCGCGGACAGGTAGATCACCATGTAGTAGCCGAGGCCCTTCCAGACCGTCAGCCCGATCGCGCTGAGCAGCAGCAGCCAGCGGTCGGTGAGGAAAGGCACCGGCCGTTGCACGGCGCCGAGTTGCTGGGCGAGGCCGTTGACCAGTCCGCGGTCGTCGAGCACCCAGCCCCAGATCAGCGCGACCACCACGGCGGAGGCGATCACCGGTGTGTAGAAGGCGGTCCGGAAGACCGTGATGCCGGGCAGGCGCTTCTCCACCAGGACGGCGAGCAGCAGCGGCAGCAGGGTCAGCAGCGGCAGGCAGACCAGCAGGTACACCACGCTGTTGAGCAGCGCGTCGGCCAACTGGTCGTCGTCGAGGGCGCGGTGGAAGTTGTCCAGCCCGACGAAGGTGCCGCCGCCGAGCGGCCGGGCGTTGGTGAAGGACAGGATCACGGTGTTGAGCGAGGGCCACAGGTTGAAGACCGCGAGCCAGAGCACCGCCGGGCCGACCAGCAGCCAGGGGGTGAACCAGCGCCGGTGGGTGAGCCGGGCGGCCGGGGGTCGGGGCATGGGGACGCCTTTCCGCCGGTTCCCGCCGGTGCCGGTCGGCCGCCCGGGCGGCCCCGCACCGGCCGGGGCCTACTGCGAGAGGAGTTGGTTGCAGCGCGCCACGGCGGTGTCCAGGGCCTGCTGCGAGGTGGCGCCGCCGCTGACGGCGAGCGCGATCTGCTGGTTGACGATGTCGCTCATCGCCCCGTCGACCTGGACCGGTTGGAGCATCGCGGCCTTGGCCAGCGAGGCGAACGCGATGACCTTGGCGTCGCCGGCGTTGCTGCCGTCGCTGCGGGCGAAGAACGGGTCCTGCGCGGAGGCCTTGGTGGAGGGGAAGATGCTGGTCAGGTGCGCGAACGCGGCCTGGTTGCCGGCGTTGGTCACCCAGCGGGCGAGCGCCACCGCGGCCGGGCGGTTCTTGCTCGCGGCGGAGACCGACAGGCCCTGCACGTACAGCGGCGGGGTGCCCATCGCCGGGGAGGGTACGACCTTCGGGGCCAGGGTGGGGTTGTCGGTGGCGAGCGAGCCGATGTAGTTGGCGCCGCCGGTGGTCCAGGCGACGGTGCCGGCGGTGAACAGCTTGGCGTTCCCGGCGTACTTGTCGGTGAGCACGTCCTGCGGCAGCAGACCCCGCTTGAAGGCGTCCCGGTACTTGTCGAGCAGTGCGACGGCCTCGGGCGTGTTGAAGGTGAAGCTCTTGCCGTCCACGGCCATGATCTTGACGCCGGCGTTGGCGAAGTCGCCGAGGCCGGGCTTGCGGCTCATCAGGTAGACCTGGCCGCCGGACCTCTCCTTGACCGTCGCGGCCTGGGCGATCAGCTCGTCCAGGGTGGTCGGCGGCTTCTTCGGGTCGAGGCCGTAGCGCGAGAGCAGGTCGCCGTTCCAGTAGTTGACGTCGGTGTTGAGGTACCACGGGTAGCCGTAGGCGCCGGTGTGCCCGGGGAAGCGGTAGGCGTCGATGCCGCCGGCGACGTAGTCGGCGGTGAGCGCGGGGTCGGCCTGCCCGACGTCAAGCAGCAGGTTGCGGCCGACCAGCGGGAGGGCGAAGTCGGGCGGCAGGTTGACCACGTCCGGCAGGGTGCCGCCGGCGGCCTGGCTGAGCACCTTGTCCGCGTAGCCATCGCCGGGCTGGTCGAGCCAGTCGACCTGGGTGCCCGGGTACTTCTGCTCGAAGGCGTCGATGACGCCCTGCATGTAGTCGGTGAACTTCGGTTTCAGGGCCCAGGTCTGGAGCGAGACCTTGCCCTTCACGGCGCCGGTGACCGCTCCGCCGGTGTCTTCGGAGGCCTTGCTGCCGCCGAGCCCGCAGCCTGCCAGCGCGGCGGTCGCGACCAGCGCCACGGTCAGCCGTGTCCAGTACCTTCGCATGAGTTCTCCCGGTCTGCCCTGACAGGACGCGCGTGCGCCGTCGGTTGCGGAGGAGCTTCGAAAGGAGCGAGGGGTGCGCACCGGGGGACGAGGTGTCGGGGTCCGTCCCGGCGATTCACTAAACCGGTCTAGCGACTGGGGACTATCCTCCGGGCTAGACTGCGGTGTCAAGACGCCGGCACCGGTGCCGCACCGGCCCCGCGCTCCTCCCGCACCCCGTCCGCGCGCTCCCCACCCTCCTCCCGCACCTGGGCGGGGCCCCGCCACCGCTCCGTCCCGACCGCCCCTGCCGTACCCTCGCCCTACCCCCGCCGGCCCGGCCGCCCCCGGCCCGGCGCCCCGCACCGATCCCGCAGTGACCAGCAGTGACCAGCGCCCGTGCGTACGGGAAGAGGAGCCGCCGTCCGTGTCCAGACCGACCATCGCCGACATCGCCCAGCGGGCCGGGGTGTCCAAGGGTGCCGTCTCGTTCGCCCTGAACGGCCGGCCGGGGGTCAGCGACCGCACCAGGGAGCGGATCCTGCGGGTCGCCGAGGAGATGAACTGGCGCCCGCACAGCGCGGCCCGGGCGCTCGGCGGGGCCCGGGCCGGGGCGGTCGGGCTGGTGCTGGCCCGGCCGGCCCGCACGCTCGGGGTCGAACCGTTCTTCGCCCAGCTGCTCTCGGGGCTGCAGGCCGGGCTGTCGGCGCACGCGGTCGCCCTCCAGCTGATGGTGGTCGAGGACACCGCCGCCGAGGTGGAGGTCTACCGGCGCTGGGCCTCCGAGCACCGGGTGGACGGCTTCATCCTGGTCGACCTGCAGATGCGCGACCCGCGGATCGCGGTGCTGGAGGAACTCGACCTTCCCACCGTGGTGCTCGGCGGCCCGGGGCGGCACGGGCGGCTGCCGGCGGTCTGGGCCGACGACCGGGAGGCGATGCTGTCGATCGTCGACTACCTGGCCGCGCTCGGCCACCGCCGGATCGCTCACCTGGCCGGGCTGCCCGCCTTCCAGCACACCCAGCGCCGGATCCGCGCGCTGCGCGACGCCTCCCGCCGGCTGGGCCTGGACGAGGCGGTCTCGGTGCCCACCGACTTCAGCGACGCCGAGGGCGCCGCCGCCACCCGGGCGCTGCTGGCCCGCTCGCCGCGCCCGACCGCGATCGTCTACGACAGCGACGTGATGGCGGTGGCCGGCCTCGGGGTGGCGGCCGAGATGGGCGTCCCGGTGCCGGGCGAGCTGTCCGTGGTCTCCTTCGACGACTCGGTGCTGACCAGGATCGTGCACCCCGCGCTCACCGCGCTGTCCCGGGACACCTTCGCGCTCGGCGAGCAGGTCGCCGGCGCGCTGCTCGGCGCGATCGCCGACCCCTCCACGGCCCAGGACCTCAGGACCGCCACCCCGCGGCTGACGGTCCGGGAGAGCACCGCGCCACCCGGTCTTGGCAGGCCCACTAAATCGGTTTAGGCTCCCCCCGAAGCGTACGGCGAAGGAGCCGGCCCGGCCGGCCGCAGCGCCGTGCGCACCGCCGGGGCCCGCCGGGCCCCGACCGGCAGCAGGAGGTCGCGCGTGACCCCGCAGCATCCCGGCCCCGACCGCCTCCGGTTCGGTGCCAACTACGTCCCCTCCTCGGGCTGGCTGTACAGCTGGCTGGACTTCGACGCGGACACCGCCAGACGCGACTTCGAGGACCTGGCCGGCCTGGGCCTGGACCACGTCCGGGTCTTCCCGATCTGGCCCTGGATCCAGCCGAACCGCTCGCTGATCCGCCGCCAGGGCATCCAAGACCTGCTGGAACTCATCGACGTGGCAGCCGAGTTCGAGCTCGGCGTGGCGGTCGACCTGCTGCAGGGCCACCTCTCCAGCTTCGACTTCCTGCCGTCCTGGGTGCTCACCTGGCACCAGCGCAGCGTCTTCACCGACGAGCTGGTCCGCAGCGGTCTGGCCGCGTACGTGGACCAGGTCTGCCGGGCCGTCGCCACCCGGCCCAACGTCTTCGCGGTGACCCTGGGCAACGAGGTGAACAACCTCTGGCCGGCCAATCCGACCAGCGCCGGCGCCTGCTCCGACTGGGCCGCCGAGCTGCTCGCCACCGCCAAGGCGGCCGCCCCGGAGCTGCTCAGCCTCTACTCGCTGTACGACGCGGCCTGGTACGAGCCCGACCACCCGTTCCACCCGGTGGACGCCGTCGAACTGGGCGACCTCACCACCGTGCACTCCTGGGTGTTCAACGGCGTCTCGGCGCTCGACCGCCCGCTCGGCCGCGCCCTCGGACCGGCCACCACCTCGCACGCCGACTACCTGGTCGAGCTGGCCGCGGCCGGGTCGGCCGACCCGGGCCGGCCGGTCTGGCTGCAGGAGGTCGGTGCGCCGCAGCCGGACATCCCGGCGGCCGAGGCGGCCGGGTTCGCCCGTCTGATGATCGAGCAGGTCGCGCCGAACCCCGCGCTGTGGGGCGTCACCTGGTGGTGCTCGCACGACATCGACCGGCGGCTGGTGGACTTCCCGGACCGGGAGTACGACCTCGGACTGTTCACCGTGGACCACCGCCGCAAGCCGCTCGCCGACCAACTGGCCTCCTCGATCACCGAGTTGGGGAAGAGCCGACCGGTCGATCGGGCCCGGCCGGCGATCGTCTGCGAGGTCGACCTGCGCACCGAGCCCGAGCGCCGCGCCGAGGTCGCCCCCGGCAGCGCGTTCCACACCGCGTGGGTACGGCTGCGCCAGGCCGGCCCGCTCGCCATCGTGCCCGCCCACCGCGCGGGCGACCGCGCCTACCTGGCCGCCCGCGGGATCGCCACCGTGCTCCCCCACCCGACGACCCCCGAACCCGCGGCCACCTGACCACCGCCTGACCGCCGCGGGCCCGGCCGGCGCGACCAGCACCACGAGTACCGCCAGCACCATCCGCACCATCCGCACGACCGGCCGACACACCCCCACGTATCGCTGGACTGGAGAGACGGATGCGACGACCACTCACCCTGCTGCTCGGCACCGCGTTAGCGGCCACCGCCGTCGGCGCCGTACCGGCCGCGGCCGATGCCCCTCGCCCCCGGCCGGCCGCGGCCGCCGCCGCCGCGGGCAACCAGCCCTACGCCTCGTACTGGTACCCCGACACGATCCTGAACTGGGATCCGGCCACCGACCCGGACGCCCGCTTCAACCGCTCGCGGGTGCCGCTCCGGCCCCGCACCTCGGACCCGGCGCTGAAGGCCAACCCGGGTGCCCGGGCGGGCGAGGGCCGGATCGCCTCGCTGGTCTCCTTCGGGCCGACCTCGAACAACCCCTCGCAGGGCTCCGCGGGCACCGACTACTACGCCTTCGGCTACTGGCAGTACGTCGACAAGCTGGTCTTCTGGGGCGGCTCGGCCGGCGAAGGGCTGATCCTCGCCCCCAACCCCACCGTGATCGACGCCGCCCACCGCAACGGCGTCAAGGTGTACGGCACCGTCTTCTTCCCACCCACCGCGTACGGCGGCAAGCTCCAGTGGGTGCGCGACTTCGCGCAGAAGTCGGGCGCCCGCTACCCGGTGGCCGACAAGCTGGTGCAGGCCGCGCAGTACTACGGCTTCGACGGATGGTTCATCAACCAGGAGACCGACGGCGGGGACGCCGCGCTGGCCACCGAGCTGCGCAACGAGATCAAGTACGCCAAGGCCCAGGGCCCGACCGACTTCATGTGGTACGACGCGATGACCGAATCCGGGTCGGTCGCCTGGCAGAACCAGCTGGACTCCGCCAACGACGCCTTCCTGCAGGACCCGGCCCGGGTGTCGGACTCCATGTTCGTGAACTTCGGCTGGACCTCCGGCGGCCTCAACTCCTCACGCACGCTGGCCCGTTCGCTCGGCCGCAGCGAGTACGAGCTGTACTCCGGCATCGACACCGAGGCGAACGGCTACAACACCTCGGTGAACTGGTCGGCGCTCTTCCCGGCCGGCCAGCCGCACACCACCTCGCTCGGCCTGTACCGCCCGGAGTGGACCTGGAAGTCCGCCACCGACCGGGCCGACTTCTACGCGAAGGACTCCCGCTACTGGGTCGGCGCCAACGCCGACCCCTCCGACACCACCACCTCCGGCGCCTGGAAGGGGCTGGCCTCGTACGTCGCGGAGTCCACCCCGATCACCGCCAAGCCGTTCGTCACCTCCTTCGACACCGGCCAGGGCGACTTCTGGAACTCCGCCGGCACCCGGGTGGCCACCGGCGGCTGGAACAACCTCTCGCTCCAGGACGTCCCGCCGACCTACCGCTGGCTGGTGTCCTCCACCGGGACGAAGCTCAGCCCCTCGATCGACTTCACCGACGCGTACGAGGGTGGCTCCGCGCTGCGCCTGAGCGGGCGGCTGGACGCCACCAACACCGTGCGGCTGTACCAGACCAGGCTGCCGGTGGCCGCCGACACCAAGCTCTCCGTGGTGCTGAGGACCCCGGCCGCCGGGGCGACCGGCGCGAAGGTCGCGGTCTCCTTCACCGACGCCCCGACCACCTTCACCACCCTCGATCTCGGCGCCACCACCGGCACCGGCTGGGAGCACCGGACGCTGGACCTGTCCGGCTACGCCGGCCGCACCATCGCCCAACTGGGCCTCCAGGTCTCCGGCTCGTCCCCGTCCTACGACCTCAGGATCGGCCAACTCGCGGTGTACGACGGCTCGGTGGACACCACCGCGGCGCCCACCGGACTCACCGTGCTGGGCAGCACCGACGTCTCCGCCACCCGCCGCTCGCTGCGGCTGGCCTGGACGGCACCGACCGGCGGCGCCGTGCACCACTACGAGGTCTACCGCCGCAACCCGGACGGCACCCGGACCTTCCTCGGCGCCACGCCCGACGACGCCTACTTCGTACCGCAGCTGGACCGGGTCGGCGCCGAGAGCACGGCCACGCTGGACGTCGAGACCGTCTCCACCGAGTACGGCCGCTCGGCCCCGGTGAGCACCACCGTCACCTGGGGCGGCACCCCGCCCGCCGAGAGCAACCTCGCGCTCGGGCGGCCCGCCACCGCCTCCGGACAGTGCAACGGTACGGAGGGCCCGGCGCAGGCCGTCAACGGCAGCGTCGGCGGCGGCAACGGCGACAAGTGGTGCACGCTGACCGACGCCAAGTGGCTGGAGGTCGACCTCGGTTCGGCCCGCACGCTGTCCCGGTTCGTGGTGAAGCACGCGGCGGCCGGCGGCGAGAGCGCCGCGTGGAACACCCGCGACTACTCCGTCCAGGTCCGCAGCTCCACCACCGACCCGTGGACCACCGCCGCGACCGTCACCGGGAACACCGCGGCCACCACCACCAGCCCGGCCGCGGTGACCGCCCGCTACGTCCGGCTGGTGATCACCAAACCGACCCGGACCACCGATCCCGCCGCCCGCATCTACGAGTTCGAGGCCTGGGGCTCCTAGGCCTTCTCGCGAACGTCCGCGCCCGCCCACCCGAGCGAGAGGAAGTCGGCCCGTGCCGGTCACCATCACCGCGGTCGAGAACACCGACCTGTTCACGGGGACCGAGGAGGCACCGCGCCAGGTGCTCCGCGTGACCCTCGACGGCCCGCCCACCCGGATCACCGTCAGCGGGCCGGGCGTCGAGGGCGGGGCGACCGGCACGGGGGTGGTCGAGGTCCCGCTCGCCGTGGCCGATCCGGTGCCCGGCACGAGTCGGCCGATCACCGTCACCGCCGGGCCCGCCCGGGTGGAGGCGCGGTTCGAACCCGCCGAGCCCGGCTGGACGATGTACCTGGTCTCGCACTTCCACTACGACCCGGTGTGGTGGAACACCCAGGCCGCCTACACCTCCCCGTGGGAGCTGCTGTCCGGCGACGCCACCACCCGCCCGCTCTGGGAGCGCAACGGCTTCGCCCTGGTCGACACCCACCTGGACCTCGCGCTGCGCGACCCGGTGTACAAGTTCGTGCTCGCCGAGATCGACTACCTCAAGCCGTACTTCGACCAGCACCCCGAGCGCCGGGCCGATCTGCGGCGGCTGCTGGCGAGCGGTCAGGTCGAGCTGGTCGGCGGCACGTACAACGAGCCCAACACCAACCTCACCGGCGCCGAGACCACCATCCGCAACCTGGTCTACGGCATCGGCTACCAGCGCGACATCCTCGGCGGCGACCCGCAGACCGCCTGGCAGCTCGACGTGTTCGGCCACGACCCGCAGTTCCCCGGCTACCTCGCCGACGCGGGCCTGACCGGCAGCGCCTGGGCGCGCGGCCCGTTCCACCAGTGGGGGCCGATCCAGAAGAACTTCCGGGAGGCCAAGGACGACGCGACGGTGATGCAGTTCCCGAGCGAGTTCGAGTGGCTGTCGCCCTCGGGCCACGGGGTGCTGACCCACTTCATGCCGCACCACTACTCGGCCGGCTGGTGGATGGACTCCTCGCCCGACCTGGCCACCGCCGAGCAGGCCGTGTACGAGCTGTACCGCAAGCTCAAGCCGGTCGGCGCGACCCGGAACCTGCTGCTGCCGGTCGGCACCGACTACACGCCGCCGAACAAGTGGGTCACCGCGGTCCACCGTTCCTGGGCCGCCCGCTACCTGTGGCCGCGCTTCGTCTGCGGCACCCCGCGCGAGTTCCTCACCGCCGTCCGCGCCGAACTCGCCGCCACGGGACGCCGGCCGAGCCCGCAGACCCGCGACATGAACCCGGTCTACACCGGCAAGGACGTCTCCTACATCGACACCAAGCAGGCCCAACGGGCCGCCGAGGTCGCCGCGGTGGACGCCGAGAAGCTCGCCACCCTGGCGGCCGTCCAGGGCCTCGGCCGCTACCCGGACGCCGCCCTGGACAAGGTCTGGCGCCAACTCGCGTACGGCGCCCACCACGACGCGATCACCGGCTCGGAGTCCGACCAGGTCTACATCGACCTGCTGAGCGGCTGGCGGGAGGCGCACGACCTGGCCGCCGAGGTCCGCGACACCGCACTGGACGCCCTGGTGGCCCGGATCGACACCACCGGCGAGGGCAGCGCGATCGTGGTCACCAACACGCTCTCCTTCGACCGCAGCGCCCTCACCGCCGTCCGCCTGCCGGCCGGCACCGAGGGCGGCCGGGTGCTGGACGACACCGGCGCCGAGGTGCCGAGCGCCGTCGACCGGGGCACCCTGTGGTTCCTGGCCGCGGACGTGCCCGCGCTCGGCTGGCGCAGCTGGCGGCTGACCGCCGGCGCCGCCGCCCCGCTGTGGTCCCCCGCCGAGGGCGTGGTGGCCGAGAACGCGCGCTACCGGGTCGCCGCCGACCCGGCCCGCGGCGGCGCCCTGACCTCCGTCCGGGACAAGGCGCACGGCCGGGAGCTGATCCGCGCCGGCCAGGTCGGCAACGAGCTGCGGGTGTACGAGGAGTACCCGCAGCACCCGGACTTCGGCGAGGGGCCCTGGCACCTGGTCCCCAGCGGTCCGGTCACCGGCGCCTCCGGGGCGCCCGCCGCGGTGCGCCGGGAGAGCGGCCCGCTGGGCGAACGGCTGGTCGTCACCGGCAGCGTCGAGGGCATCCGGTACGAGCAGACGGTCACCCTGTGGCACGGCGTCGACCGGGTGGACTGCCGGACCAGGGTGGTGGACTTCGCGGGCGCCGACCGGCTGCTGCGGCTGCGCTTCCCGGTGGACCTGCCCGGCGCGCTGCCGGTCAGCGAGGTGGCGGACGCCGTGGTCGGGCGCGGCTTCGCGCTGCCCGACGTGGACTCCGCCACCTCGCCGTGGACCCTCGACAACCCCGCCAACACCTGGTTCGGGCTCGGTGCCACCGCCCGGGTGCGGCTCACCGACCCGGCCGGCGAGGCGCTCGGCGAGCGGGCGCTCGGGGTCGCCGAGGTGGTCGTCGCGGACCTGCCTTCGGCCGCCGACGCCCGCGACCTGGTGGTGGCGCTGGCCCGGGTCGGGGTGACCGCCACCACCGGCAGCGCCGACCGGGCCCGGTACGGCTGGCTGGACGTCGACTCCAACCTGCCGGACTTCCGGATCGTCCTCGGCGGCCCGGAGCACAACGAGGCCGCCCGCGAACTCCTGGAGCGGGCGGGCGCCGAGTACGCGGCGGCGCTGGCCGCGCACGGCCGGGTCTGGGTGCCGGCCGAGAAGCCGCTGCACGAGGTGTGGCAGCCCGACGCGGACCTGCGCGACCTGCGGGCGCTGCCCGCCCTGGTGGTCACCGACCCGGCCGCGCTCGCCGAGGACCTGGCCGACGCCGTCGTGCACGCGGTCTGCCCCGGCCGGCTGCCCACCTCCGAGCAACTCGCGGACCACACCGTGGCGTTGCTCACCTACGGGCTTCCCGGCTTCGCGGTGGACCCGACCGGCGCCCTGCACCTGTCGCTGATGCGCTCGTGCACCGGCTGGCCGTCCGGGGTCTGGGTCGACCCGCCCCGGCGCACCCTCCCGGACGGCGCCTCCTTCCAACTCCAGCACTGGACGCACGAGTTCAGTTACTCGCTGGTCTCCGGTGCGGGCGACTGGCGGGCCCTGACGCTGCCCGCGCAGGGCCAGGAGTTCAACCATCCGCTGCTCCCGCGGCTGGTGCCCGCGCACGGCGGCGAGCTGCCCGGCACCCGCGCCTGGCTGCGGGTGGAACCGGCCCGCGAGGTGCTGCTCGGCACCCTCAAGCCGACCGGGAACCCGATCGCGCACGGTTCGGCGGCGGTCACCGATCCGGCGGCCGGCGGGATCACCCTGCGGCTGGTCGAATCGACCGGGCTCGGCCGCACCGCGAGCCTCGGCGGCGCGCTGCGGCTGACCGGGGCGCACCGCGCCGACCTGCTGGAGCGGCCGCTCGCCGGAGCCGGCGGGAGCATCGCGGACGGTGGAAGCATCGCGGCGAGTGCGGGCAACGCGGCCGGCGGCGGCATCGAGCTCGCCGGCTCGGCGGTGTCCACCGTGACCGCGCGGGTGGCCGGCGCCCGCTCGGCCGGCCCGCTGCTGGGTCAGGCCGCCGAACTCGCCCAGCCCGTGCACGCCCGCTACTGGCTGCACAACCGTGGACCTGCCCCCATGGGCTACCTGCCGGTCTCGGTGGGACTGTCCCCCGGCCTGCTGCGGACCGCCGGCGAGCCGGTGGAGCTGTCCGCGGTGCTGGCCTCGCACCTGCTGGACGCCGAGGTGGAGGGCACCGCCGAGGTGCTCGCGCCGGAGGGCTGGCGGGCGGGCCCGGGCCGCCGGCCGTACCGGCTGACCGCCTCCGGTCAGGTGCGGTTCCCGGTGACGCTCACCCCGCCGGACGGGGTGGAGCCCGGACTGTACTTCGCCGCCGTGCGGATCGAGCACGCCGGACAGTGGATCGAGGACGTGGCCACCATCGCGGTCGGCGAGCTGCCCGCGCTGCTGCCGGTGCCCGGGGAGAGCCCCGAGGACTGGACCGCGGCGCAGGGCACCAGGGCCGCCACCGGGCGGGACACCGGACTGACGGTGACGGCGGCGGCCGAGCGGCTGGTGCTGCGGCCGGGCGGCCGGGCGACCCTCGAGCTGCTGCTCGGCAACCGGACCCGCGGCGAGATCCGCGGCGAGCTCCAGGTGGTGGCGCCGTGGGGCGTCTGGGACACCGTCGGGGCGCCGGTGCGGGGGTTCCGGGTGGCGGCCGGGGAGGAACTGGCCGTCGGATTCGAGCTGGTGGCGCCGCCGGACGCCGATCCGGGGGCGTTCTGGGCGCTGGCGAAGGTGATGTGGTTCGGCTGCTGCCAGTACGCGCCGACCGTCGAGCTGGTGATCGCGCCGTGAGCGGCCGGCCGGAGCACGACCACGCGGACGGGCACGCGCACGGGCAGGCCGGGGTGCTCGGGTTGCTCGACGGCCGTCCGCTGGACCGCGCCGAGCTGGACCGCCGGCTGACCGCGCTGCGCGGGGGGCCGCGCTCCGCCGCACTGCCGGTGCCGGGCAGTGCCGAGGACCGCCAGCTGACCCGCTGGGTCGCCCAGGTGGTGCTGACCGAGGAGCTGTGCGCCGCCGAGGCCGCCGAACGCGGCCTGGACCGGGCCGAGGCCGAGCCGGTCCGGCTGGACCAGCGCGCCGCCGTGGAACTGGGCTCGATCACGGCGGCCGCGTTCGAGGGCAGCGCCGCCGTCCGCGCCGTCTACCGGGCCGTGACCGCCCGGGTGGTGGCCGACCCGGAACTGCGGGCGCCCGCGGACCAGCGCCCGCCGGTGGAGATCTGGCGGCTCGCCACGCCCGACGGGGAGTTCGACGCGGCGCCCGACACCCTGCCGGCAGCCCTGGTCACCGCGCTCACGGCGGCCGGACCGGGCCGGGAGGTCTCCGCCGGCGGCTGGCGGGCCACCCTGCTCGGCCGCCACACGCACCCGCACGACGGGGCCGCGGACGCCGCCCGCGCCGCCGACCAGCTGCTGGACTCCGCCCGGCGGACCGCCTTCGCGCACTGGCTCGACCGGACCCGGGCCGCCCGCCTCACCCTCGTCCCCGGCCTGGAGCACCCCGGCGACCCCGGTCAGCCGGACAACCACCACCGGCACTGAATTCGGGCACCGGATTCACCGGACCCAATATGACGATTCGTCAGAATTGGTTGGGGTACCTGTGGAAATTCCCTCCGCAGGTACCCCAAACCGGACAGCATCGGAGGCCCCCAATCACGGTTGCGCATCGGGCCGGGATAAACGGGTTGACCCCCCGTCGGGCAAGCCATAGGTTCGCTCCGCTCAGCAGCCATGAAAAAATAGGAGCAACACCGGTGGACTGGTACCTGGCCGTCGTCAAGAACTACGTGGGATTCAGCGGCCGTGCGCGCCGTCAGGAATTCTGGATGTTCGCCCTCTTCAACATCATCATCTCGGTCGTCCTGGCGATCGTCGACGGCATCGCCGGCACCTCCGGCCTGCTCGGCGGCCTCTACTCGCTGGCCGTCCTGCTGCCGTCGCTGGCCGTGGGCTTCCGCCGCCTGCACGACACCGGCCGTTCCGCCTGGTGGCTGCTCATCGGCCTGGTCCCGGTGGTCGGCCCGATCGTCCTGATCGTGTTCGCCGCCTCCGAGGGCCAGCCGGGCGACAACCAGTACGGCCCCAACCCGAAGCTCGTCGCGCAGGTCTGACGGGTCTTCGACAAAACAAGCGCCGGTCCCAGTCGAATTGGCTGGGCCCGGCCTTTTCCTTTCCACCGGCCGGGCCGACGGGCGGCCGACGGTGAAATCAGTGCGGCCGGTCGGTGAATTCCCGTCCGAGCAATTCCCCCACCGGGCAGGCCGGGGCAGCATCACCGTGAACACCGACACCGTGAACACCCGTACCGCGAACACCGCCACCGTGGTCCCGGCCGGGATCGTGCCGCACCCGAGGGAGTCCCCCGTGCTCGACAATTTCCGGAGTTACGCCCCCGAGCGGGCCGCCCGGCTGGCCCTCCTGGTGGAGCAGAGCCTGCCGCTGCTGGAGCGGGAGGACGGCATGGAGGCCGTGCAGCACCTGCTCCGCAGCCAGGGCACCTCCGTCATCGACTCCATCATCGTCACCCGCGAGCTGCTGGGCGGCGGGGCGAGCGCGCTCCCCGAAGCCAAGTCCGTCGTGCTGCTCAGCGCCGCCCGCAGCCGGGAGCTGCGGATCCACCACCAGCTGGTCGAGGAGCTGGAGAAGGCCTGACCGATATTCCGTTGCCCCGGCCCGGCGGGCCTGGCAGGGTACCCGGCGGCCGCACCGTCCCACGAGAGGAACCCATGCCCGCACCCACCGGCTTCAGCTACCAGCAGCACCCCGACGGCACCGTCGTGGTGTGGCACCACGGCAAGGTGGCGGCGCGACTGCGCGGGCCGCGGGCGGCGGAGTTCGTCGAGGAGGCCGGCGCCGGTGACGCCCAGCTGGTGATGGCCCGCTGGACCGGCCACTACAAGCACGGCAACGAGCGGACGGCCCGCCAGCACCCGCGCAACCGGCGCTGAGACCGGGCCGGGCGTCCCTACCTGGCCAAGGTCGGGCCGCGGTCAGGACCCGAGCAGCTCCGCCAGGTCGTACGAGACCGGCTCGACCAGCTGGTCGTACGAGCAGCTCCGCGGGTCGCGGTCCGGCCGCCAGCGGCGGAACTGCGTGGTGTGCCGGAACCGGCTGCCCTCCATGTGGTCGTACGCCACCTCGCAGACCCGCTCGGGCCGCAGCGGGATCCAGGAGAGGTCCTTCTTGCCGG
The DNA here is from genome assembly GCF_040304075.1 of Kitasatospora sp. NPDC094015. Classification (NCBI taxonomy): domain Bacteria; kingdom Bacillati; phylum Actinomycetota; class Actinomycetes; order Kitasatosporales; family Streptomycetaceae; genus Kitasatospora; species Kitasatospora sp. NPDC094015. The sequence goes on along the minus strand of NZ_JBEOUL010000011.1, from coordinate 29,684 downwards.
TCCACCGGCTCGGGCCACCGGGCAGCCGGGAGGAGGACTGCGCGCCCTCGTCGGTCCAGTCCGCCCACGGGTGCCCGGCGAAGCCGTCCATCCGCAACTCCTCCAGCTCCTCGACCAGTTCGCGGCGGCGGGCCATCGGGAACGAGGCGCACACCCCGACGTGCTGGAGCCGCCCGTCCGGGTCGTACAGGCCGAGCAGCAGCGAACCGACCACCGGGCCGCTCTTGTGCTCGCGGTAGCCGGCCAGCACGCAGTCGGCGGTCCGCTGGTGCTTGATCTTGAACATGGTGCGCTCGCCCGGCCGGTACGGCTGGTCCAGCGGCTTGGCCACCACCCCGTCCAGCCCGGCCCCCTCGAACCGGGTGAACCAGGTGCGGGCGAGGTCGAGGTCGGTGGTCGCCGGCGCCAGGTGGACCGGCGCACCGGCCCCGGCGAGCGCCTCGGTCAGGACGGTCCGGCGCTCGGCCAGCGGCAGCTGGTCCAGTGCCCGGTCACCGAGCGCCAGCAGGTCGAAGGCCAGGAACGAGGCCGGGGTGCGCTCCGCGAGGGTGCGCACCCGGGAGGCGGCGGGGTGGATCCGCTCCAGCAGCTCCTCGAACCGCAGCCGGCCGTCCCGGGCGATCACGATCTCGCCGTCGACCACGCAGCGCTCCGGCAGCTCGCGCCGGCAGGCCTCGACCACCTCCGGGAAGTAGCGGGTGAGCGGCTTGCCGGTGCGGCTGCCGAGCTCGACCTCGTCGCCGTCCCGGAACACGATCGCCCGGAACCCGTCCCACTTGGCCTCGTACTGCATGCCGGGCGGGATCTCGGCGACCGACTTGGCGAGCATCGGCGACACGGGCGGCATCACGGGTAGCTGCATGCTCCGATGGTGGCCGCCCGCGCCCCCGCCCGCCCGCCGGCGCCGCCCGGTCGGCGTAACGGGCGGCCCGGCGGAAGCAGGCGGACGCTAGACGATCGACCCGCCGCCGTCGAGGGTCAGCACGGTGCCGGTCGCGAAGGGGTTGTCCAGCAGGAAGAGGTAGGCCGCCGCGGCATCCTCGGGCCGGCCGACGCGGCCGGCAGGGAGGGCGCTCCCCTGGCTACGGAAGAACGTCTCCGGCTCCGGGACGAGACCGTCCCACAGTTCGGTCCGCACCACGCCGGGGCGCACCGCGTTGACCCGGATCCCCCGCGGGGCGAGGTCCAGGGCGAGCGCCCGGGTCAGGGATTCGATCGCCCCCGTCGTGCTGGCGGGGATCGGCGAGCCCGGCAGCGGCCGGGTCGCGGCCACTCCGGAGGTGAGCACGATCGAGCCGCCCGGACGGATGCCGGGCAGCGCGTGCCGTACCGCCAGGAAGGCTCCCCAGTAGCGGACTTCGAAGGCGGCGCGGGCCTCGGCCGAGGTGAGCTCCTCGATCCCCTTCAGGAGCAGGGTGTCGCCGGCCGTGTGGACGAGGTGGTCGAACTCGCCGAGTCCGGCGAAGAACGCGGCGATCGAGGCCTCGTCCGTCACGTCGATCCGGCGGCCCTCGGAGGTGCCCGGCAGCCTGCTCGCGGCCGCGTCGACGCGTTCCTGATCGCGCGAGGCGACGACGACGTGCGCCCCGTCCTTCGCGGCCCGCTCGGCGACCGCGTAGCCCATGCCCGAGGTGCCGCCGATGACGACAATCTTCTTGGTGTTCGGTGTCATGCTGCGAAGCTACGGCGGCTCGGCGAGACGATGAATGGCCGAACATCTCGATCCACTGTCAGATCGTCTCGATTCCCCGCCGCTACACTCGCGTGGTGGACATCCTCAGTGACACCCTGGCCGCGCTGAGAACGGGACGCCCGAGCGCCGTCCGCACCGAGGCGCGCGCGCCGTGGGGCTTCCGGATCCAGGCCGTCGTCGGAGCCGCGTTCCACGTGGTCGGGGAGGGCCGGTGCCTGCTCGTGCCGCCGGCCGGGAGCCCGATCGAGCTCGGCGCGGGCGATGTGGTCCTCCTGCGCCGCAGCAGCGGCCACGTGCTGACCGACTCGCTCGCCAGCCCGGTCGTGGACTTCGCCCCGGAGCCGGTCGGCGCGGGCTCGCCGATCGGCCACCTGGTCGCCGACGGCGTCGGTGCGCGGACCCGGCTGGTGTGCGGCGCGTACAAGCTCGACGTGGACCACCGGCATCCGCTGCTGCGCGAACTCCCGGAGGTCATCCACCTGCCCGCACGCCCCGGGCGCCATCCGGCCCTGCGGTCGACGGTCGATCAGCTCTGCGCCGAGATGGACGCCCCGGCCCCCGGATCCGACGCCGTGGTCAGATCGCTGATGGACCTGCTGCTCGTCCAGATCCTGCGGTGCTGGTACGACGAGCAGTCGCGCGAGCGCGCCGGGGGCTGGGCGGCGGCCCTCACCGATCCGGTGATCGCGCCGGCGCTGCAGGCGATCCACGAGGATCCGGGGCATCCGTGGACCGTCGAATCCCTCGGCGGCAGAACGGGACTGTCGCGGGCGGCGTTCGCGCGGCGGTTCACCGCCGTGGTCGGCGACCCGCCGTTGAGCTACCTGACCACCTGGCGCATGACGACGGCCGGACGCCTCCTGCGGGACGGCGGCCTCCCGTTGCGCACGGTCGCGGCGAACACCGGGTACACCTCGGAGTTCGCCTTCGCCAAGGCGTTCAAGCGCCACTTCGGCACGCCGCCGGGCGCGTACCGGCGCGGCACGCTGACCTGATCACCCGGTCCGGTCCCGTCCCCTCCGCGGGCGGTGATCGGTCCACCGCCGATCACCGCCCGCGGACGGGTCCCGCCTCAGCCGAGCGGGTGCTCGGTGAACACCACCCTGGCCCGGCGGACCGGGACCTGGCGGCCGCTGCTCCCGTCGATCAGCCAGCCCTGGTACGCCCAGACCACCCGGTAGTCCTCCGCCGTAGCCGGGTACGGCGGTTGGGCAAGGCAGCTCTCCTCGGCCAGCAGCTCGCTGTCCCGGTGGCGGCGGAAGTCGCTGCCGGGTTCGGGCACGCCCACCGTCAGCCGGCAGCCGCGCTCCCCGGTCAGGGCCAGCTGGACCGCGAGGCTGGCGTCCAGCAGCTCGGTCCAGCGACCGGGGGCGGGCGGCGCGACCACCAGCAGCCGGCCGGAGCCGTCCGCGGTGACCGGCACCAGCTCGCGCAGGTGGCGGTCGAGCAGGTTGAGCGCCTCCAGGCGCTCGGCCGTGGACGATGCCGCCACCGTCTCGGCGAGCGCACGGAACAGGTCGTCGCGGTACGCGCCGAGGTGGGCCCGCGCGTCGAACCGGGCGAGTGCGCCCGCTCCCCCGCCCCGGCCGACGTCGATCCTGCCCAGCCCCTCCCCCAGCTCGGCGAGCGCGAGCAACCCGCTGACCGCGTGCAGCAGTTGGGGGTAGGAACCCGCCAGCAACTCGGCCGCCCCCGGGGCGGGGGTGGCGGCGCGGAGGATCAGGTCGTAGCGCTCGGCCGGGGTCGGGGGGACGGCCGGGGCCGCAGGGACGGCAGGGGCGGCGGGGACGGCAGGGGCAGCGGCGACGGCGGCGGGTGCGGGGGGCTCGGCGGGGAGACCAGCGGGAGGATCGGCGGTCACCTCACTCGTTCCGGTGGCGGCGAGCGCGACCCGCGCCCCCCGGACGGCGGCGTCCACCGTGTCCACCAGGGCGAGCGCGCCCGCGAGATCGGCGAGCCGTTCCTCGTCCTGCAGGCCGGACGGCCCGGAGCCGAGCCGGTGGAGGGCGCTGCGCAGGGCGTCCCACGCCTGCGCCGGCCCCCCGCCGACGGACGGGTCGGCGAGCAGCCGGGCCAGCGCCCGCAGCTGGTGCTCTGTCATCAGTGGTCTCCTGTGAACGGGTCCCAGTCGTCGTTCCAGTCGGAGATGCCCGGGTCCATCGCGGTGCGGAAGACGTAGCCGGGCATCGCCTCCATCTCGGCGAGCGAACGGGCCTCCAGGTGGGCGGGGTGGCCGCGGTGCAGCCGCAGCCGCCCCCGGCCGTCCAGCAGCGCCCAGACCGGGACCGGCCCGATCGGGGGCTGCGGGAGGTGCTCGACCTTCGGCGACCGCAGGCGGCCGAGCGCCACCGGCCCCCCGGGGGTGTCGGCCCACAGGTCGTACTCCTCGGGCACCAGGTGGTCGGGCCCGGTGGTGGGCAGCGGGCCCGGCGAGACCGCGCCGGGGGTCTCCACCTCCCCGGGGGTCGGGAAGCCGGGCCGCGCCGCGGCGGCCGGGCCGTCGGTGACGAAGTCGTACTCCAGCACGGTCAGCGCCTCGCCGGGCGGGAAGACCGGGACGGGCGTGCCCGCCTCGCCCGCCGGACGGGCGGACAGGCCGGGGACCCGCACCAGCCGGCCGTCCTCGAAGCAACCGGCCAGTGCGGGGACGGTGGCCAGGTCGACCGGACGGCTCTCCAGGTCCCCGCCGTCCCACGGGGCGTGCGCCGGATCGCCCGCGTGGAAGGGCTGGAGCCGGGGCCGCACCCCCTGCCGGTCGCCCCGGCAGAGCAGCAGGGTCGGGATGAGTTCCTGGTCCAGCTCGATCCGGAACCAGACGTCCTCGGGCAGCACCGCGCCGTCCTCGGGCCGGCTGTGCGCGAGGTAGCGGTAGCGGCCCCACTCCATCGAGCGGTCCCGGCCCATGATCCGGTGCAGGTCGATGGAGGGGATCAGCCGCCGCCAGGCGGTGCGGACGAAGTAGCGGCCGGTGGGGTCGCACAGGTCGATCGGGCGGCCGGCCCGCAGCCAGGGCATCGGCAGGCCGCGGTTGGTGGCCAGGCCGAAGCCGCTGGGCAGGGTGAGCAGCAGGTTCTCGATCCGCATGTCGAGCCGGTCCACGCCGAGGTGGCGCCGGCCGTCGTTCTCGGTCCGGTAGTCGAGGGTGCCGCGGGCCCAGCAGGCGCCCAGCACGGCGGCCTGCTTGGCGTACCGGCCGGCGCCGATCAGCCGGGCCGGGTCCCAGGCCAGCGGGCGCCGCCCGTCGGCGCGGCCGGAGAACTCGCGGACCAGCCGCTTGCCGACGATCCGGCGCACCTGCGGCATCTCGGTGGTCCGCCCGGAGAGCGCGACCAGGTCGACCCGGTCGTCGTACGTGCCGCCCAGGCACTGGCGGGCCAGGTCGGCGGCCATCCGGACGGCCTCCTCGACCATCGGGCGGACGATCGCCTCGAAGCCGGCCACCGGCAGCCGGACCGGTCCGGGCAGCGCCTCGACGTCCTTGCGGAACGGGCAGTCGGCGGGCAGGTCGGCGGCGAGCGGCTTGGTGATCGAGCCGTCCTGCTCGGCCGCGAAGTCGTCCTTCTTGGTGTACTCGGCGAAGTTCCACAACGCGTCGAACGCCCGGGAGCGGGGCAGCACCGGCCGCGGCCCGGCGCCCGCCGGAGTGCCTGCCGGGGTGCCTGCCGGGCTGCTCGCCGGGCGGTCGGTGTGGGTGGGCAGCAAGGTCCGCAGCAGGGCCCGGACGTGCGGCGGCACGGGCTCGGGCCGGTGCGAGGCGAGCACCTGGGGGGCCAGGTCGGTCCACTCGGAGGCGGCGGCCTCGGCGATCGCGGGGCTGAAGCCCTTGGTGCTGCCGCCGCCGGCCTGCCGCTTGCGGGCGGCCGCCACCAGGGCGTCGGCGAGCGCGGCCTTCATCCAGTAGAAGATCCGCAGGGTGACCAGGTCGCCGCCGAGCTGCGGGTGGCCGGTGCTGCCGAGCACCCGGGGGCGCAGCAGGTAGCGGCGGCCGGCCAGCCGGATGCCGTCCTGCTCCTCCGGCGCGTCCGGCCGGGCCGGGCCCGCCTCCGGGTCCGGGCGGCCGGTGTGGTCCTCCAGGTCGACCGCGAGCAGGGCGATGTCGGTGGTGCCGCCGCCGATGTCGGTGACCGCCATGATCTGCCGCCAGGTGGGCGGTTCGGCGCCGGGCAGCGGTTCGGCGCGGGAGCGGAACTCGGCGAGGCCGGCCTCCAGGTCGCCACCGAACCCCTTCAGCAGGAAGTACAGGGCGGCGGCGGTGGCCTCGTCGAACTTGATGTCCACGTCGTTCGGGGCGCGCAGCCGCAGCGCGTCCTGGACCAGCCGCTGGAGCCTGGTCCGGGCGGCCGGCGGGGTGCTGACCGGGTAGGTGACCACGACCTGGTCGACCGGCAGGCCGACCAGCACGGCCTCCTCGGGGGTGGCGGTGCCGCGCCGGACGGCCTCCGCGAGCGCCTGCTCGGCGCGGCGCGAGAGGTCGTGGTAGGCCTGCGCCACCAGCAGGTCGGTGTCGGCCGGCCAGCCGGGCGGCCGCGTGCGGTCCGCCAGCGCGGGGAACGGCTGCGGCCGCAGCAGCCAGCGCTTGAGGCCGGGGACGATCAGGTGGTGGTCGCTCCCGGCGGCGCCGACCCGGTCGGTCAGCACCGAGGCGCGGATGTCCCGCAGGTCGGCGGCGAGCACGCTGCGGATCTCCGGGCGGTCCCAGCTCTGGCTGATCCGCAGCAGGATCATCCGCAGGCTGCGCAGCGCGTCCTGCCGGAAGGCCGCGTCGTGGACCTCGTGCACGGCCGGCGCGAGGTCGGCCCGGCGCTCGGTCAGCTCCTCGACGGCGAGGGTGACGGCGTGCCGCAGCGCCGCGTCCCGGTACGGCTCCGCCGGGTCGGCGACGTACGGCAGGGCCGGGCCGGTCGCCGCGCCCTTCGCCGGGCCGGGTGCGGCCGGGTCGGTGCCGGACCGGTGGGGGTCGAGCAGGTCGGCCAGTGCGCCCGGGTCGGCGGGGCGGGCGGGCAGCCGGTCCTCGGGGAGCATCCGGGTGAGCAGCTCCCAGCTGCGCTCGACGATCGCCGGGGCGAGCGCGCCGAGCGCGGGGCCGGTCAGCAGCTCGGCCAACCCGGCCAGCAGGGCGGCTTCCTGGGCCGGGTCGATCGGGTGGCCGGTCAGCTGCTCGTTGCTGAACAGCGCGAGGGTGGAGGAGTGCGAGCCGAGGTCGATGGTGAGCGGGTGGAGCACGGCGGCGCCGGCGGGCCGGGCGGCGCGCAGCGGTTCGCGGACCGCCGGACCCTCAGGGGCGGGCGGTCCGGCGGTGGCGGGCGGTCCTGCGGCGCCGGCGGCGGCCGGGGCGGTGGGGATGGTGTGGTCGGTCAACGCGGGTCCTCGTCTTCCGTGCCGGGGTCGGGCCATGACGGGTCGTCGAGCAGGGTGTGCAGGTCGGCGGCCGGGTCCGGGTCGGCGGCGGGGCCGGCCGGGCCGGCGGCGTGGAGCATCCGCTCCAGTTCGCCGCCGGTGGGCAGGCCCGCCTCGATCGCCTTGAGGCCGCGCAGCAGGTCGGCGGTGAGTGCGGCGAGCCGGGCGTGCAGCCGGCGGCAGGCGTCGTGGTGCAGCCCGCGGACCAGGTCGCGGCGCAGCCGCAGCAGGCGTTCCAGGTCGGTGCGGACCAGGTCCTCGGCGGCCTGGTCGGCCAGCCGGGGTGCCAGGGCGGGGTGCCAGGGCAGCGCCTGGGCGGCGGCCAGCGGGTAGTGGACGGGCTCGGCGGTGGCGGGCCGCCGGGCGGCGACCTTGTCGAGCCGGGCGGCGGCCAGACCGGGGTCGACCAGCTGGCCGAGCATCCGGACCCGGTGGGTGACCAGCGCGGGCGGGTCCAGCACGGCCAGCCGGGCGGCCAGCAGCGACCGGCCGGCGGCGAACAGTTCGGCGGCGCGGGCCAGCGGGGTGCCGGTGGCGTGCGAACCGAGGCCCCACTCCTTGAGGGCCGCGGTGAGCAGGGTGCCGGTGGCGTCGTCCAGCGTGGTGAGCGAGGCGAGGTACTGCTCGTGGAAGTCCTGCGTGGTCAGGGCCGGGCGCCTGCCGGGCCCGGTGTCCCGGGTCGGTCCGCGCCAGTCGTCCCAGTCGTCGTCCCCCTCGTCCTCGAGGTCGCCGGGCCCGGGGGTGGCCCAGTGGTCGACCGAGGTGTCCTGGGCCTCGATCCTGATCCGGCCGGTGGATCCGTGCCGGAGGGTGTCGAGCCAGATCTCCCAGCCGTGCACCTCGCGGGCGGCGGCGTCCAGCAGCGCCTGTTCCAGGGTGGTGCCGTCGGCGGCGGGCAGCTGGGCGAGCAGCGGGAGGGTCTCCAGCCGGTGGCCGAGGTCGGTGGTGGCGGCCCGGAGCGCGGCGCGCAGTTCGGTGAGCGCCGCCTGTTCGGCGGGCGCGGCGGACGGCGCGGCGGCGCGCGGCGCGGTGCCGAGCGCCACCTCGCCGAGCGCGGCGCGCAGCGCCCGGGCGGCGGCCCGGAGTTCGGCCCGCCAGATCCGCAGGCCCGCGCCGCCCATGTGGTCGGCGATCAGGGCGCGCAGCCCGACCAGGCCGCCGTCGGCGCAGTAGGCGCCGAGCGCGGCGGTCACCGGGTGGTGCGGGTCGGTGGCGGCCAGGTGCTGCCGGACCCGCTGCCAGCCGGCCCGGCCGTCGGCCGCCCGGCGCTGCTCGGCCGCGCTGGTCTCGCCCCACGGGGCCTGTCCGCGGACGGCGGTGGCGGCCAGCGCGGAGGTCAGCGCGACCCGGTCGTGGCGGCCGCGGGTGAGCAGTCCGGCGGTGCGGTGCAGGGCGGCGAAGGTCTCGTGGACGGGCGAGGCGGCGTAGTCGGCGACCGTGTCGGGCACCGGGTCGGGCACCGGGACCAGGTCGAAGCGGTTGGCGGCGACCAGCACCGAGTCGGCCAGGCCGCTGCGCAGGAAGCGGCCCTGCTCCAGCATGCTGTGGAAGGCGGAGACGTGGTCGTTGACGGCCCGGTCGGCCTGCAGCACGATCAGGACGGCGCTGGCGCGCGGCAGTTCGCGCTCGACCAGGAACCGGTCGCGCAGCGAACCGGAGTCCAGGCCGGGGAAGTCCAGCAGTTCGACGGTGCGCCCGCCGAAGTCCCAGACGTCGGTGGGGAGTCGGACGTCGATCGCGATCTGCCGGATCAGCGGGAAGGTGGCCCGCAGGGCGGCCGCGTCGAGTCCGGTGTCCGGGGTGACCGGGAGCACCGGCCGGGCCGGCGGCACCTGGGCGGGCAGCGCCCGGCTGTCGCCGATCTCGGTGGCGGCCCGCAGCAGGTCGGTGCTGATCGCCACCGGCGGTCCGAGGTGGGTGCGCGGCAGCAGTTCGGCGCCGACCGCGAGGGCGTCGCGCAGCTGGAGCAGCTCGTGGCCCCAGTGGCGCAGCTCGATGTTGTCGGAGTGCCAGATCCGGCGGCAGAACTCCTCGACCCGGGACCAGTCCGAGCGGGCCGGTTCGGCCAGGTTCACGGGCTGGTGGTCGACCAGGCCGGTGATGTCGTAGCCGAGTCCGCGGCGGCGGACCACGTCCACGATGCCGTCCAGCACGAACCGGGCGAGGTCGGCGACGGCTTCGGCCGGCAGGTAGGAGACCGAGGCGGTGCCGAGCGCCGGCTCGCCGCCGGCGGGGGCCGGGTGCAGCCGCAGCGCGGTGAGGTTGCCGGTGGTCTGCACCCGGGAGACGGCGAGCAGGCCGGGCAGGCCGGTGAGCAGGCAGATCAGCAGGGTCTTGCCGGCCGCGTAGCCGCCCGCCAGGGCGAGCGAGGGGTGGCGCTGGGCGGCGGCGTGCAGCAGGCGGGCGGCGGCGCGGGCCCGGTCGGCGGCCCGGCGCTGGCCGGGTCCGCCGGGCGGGACGGCGGTGAGCGCGGTCAGGGCGCGCTCGGCCAGCCTGCGGAGCTCGTCCCGTTCCTGGTGGTACTGGTCCATGGTCTCCCCTCCGGGGTGGTGCAGCGGTCGGGTGCGGGCGGCTCAGGGGTGCGAGCGCTCAGGGGTGCGGGCGGCGTCGGGGTGCAGGCGGCGTCGGTGCGGGCGGTTCAGGGGCCGGGGCGGCGCAGGTGGTCGGTGCGGGTGTCGTGGAAGCGGCGGTCGCGCTCGCGGGCGAGGTCGGCGGCCAGCCGGGTGCGGCGCACCTTCTGGTCCACCGCCAGGTCGAGCGAGTGGAGGGTGGCGGCGTACTCGATCCGGTCGGCGTAGCGCACCAGCTCGGCCTGCTCGCGCACCCGCCGGTGGTGCAGGGTGTTGCCGCTGAGCAGCTTGAGGGTGAGCGGCAGCAGGTCGATCAGCAGCAGCAGGCCCTGGACCAGCCTGGGCAGCCACACCACCACCGGGTCGTCCTGGTTCTCCGCGCGGAAGGTGCGCAGGGCGCGTTCCTGGGCCAGCCACCCGGCCTTGGCGTACGCGACCTGGTGGGCCGCCAGGAGCGGTTCGCTCGCGGCGAGCGCCTGGTACTCCGGGGATCCCGGGGTCCGGAGCGCGGTGATGGCGGCCTGGTCGGTGGCGTTCTGCTGCCGGAGCGCGGCGTTGTCGCGGTCGCGCTGCTCGCCGGCGGCGCGGTAGGCGGCCTCGGCGGCGGCGACCTTCTCCTTCTCGGTGGCGGCCAGCGGGCCGAAGCCCGGGCGGTCGGCGTTGCCGGTCTCCCGGTAGTAGTGGTCGTTGGCCTCGTCCAGGGCCGTCTTGCTGGCGTCCACCGCGCTGTCGGCGGCGGCGATCTGCTGGTTGCGGCGGTCGATGCCCTGCTGGAGCGCGGCCACCCGGGTGTCGGCCTGCGCGGTGACGGCGTCCTGGTAGCCGGTGCGGGCGTCGCGGGCGATCACCTGGCGGATCTCCGGCTGGAAGATCACCAGGCAGACCGAGTCGCTGATCAGCAGGGCGACGATCACCGCCAGGACGATCCGCAGCGCGTAGGCGAACCAGCGGTACAGGCGCGACCAGCCGGGCAGGAACGACCGGCCGCGCCGGACGGGGGCCGGTTCGCGCGCGGGCGCGCCCGCCGCGCCGGCGGCGTCCGCGGCGGCCCGGTCGGCGAGCGTCTCGGCGGGCCGCAGGTCGCCGTAGTCGGGCTCGGCCAGGATCGCGCGGTCGATGCCGTACACCAGCGCGCCCCAGAACAGTGCGAGGGGCACGAACCAGAGCCGGGGCGAGCCGCTCACCAGGCTCATCAGGACGGTGGCCGATCCGGCGGCCATCACGGCGACCGCGACCATCAGACCTCCCACCCCGGCCGCCCGGGTGCGCTCGCCCGGGGTGAGCAGGTGGGCGGGGTCGGCGCCGGAGGTCCAGCGCAGGAAGCGGGTGGCGCGGCTCGCCGGTACGGCCTCGGGCTCGGCGCCGCGGACCTCGCCCCAGGGGATCGGTTCCGGTGACATGACGGCCTCCTCTCCACGGCCTCGGTGCGGCCAAGTGTGCGAAGGGGATGGCCGGTTGCGTCAGTCCCCGATTCGGGGACGGTGCAGGCCGGCGAGCGGGGAGGCGGTGGCCCGGGCGGTGGCCCGGGCGGCCAGGGTGGCGAGGGCGGGGCCGGGAGGGACGGCGTCCTGCCCGGGGGCGCAGACCAGGCGCGCGACCACCAGGCCGAGCAGCAGCACCCGTTCGGCGGCGGCCGCCGGGGCGCGCAGCTCGGTCCGCAGCCGGCCGGCGGCGAGGACGGCGTGCCGGGGGCGGGCGAACAGCCAGCGCAGGTCGTCGATGCGGTGCAGCGCGGCGTCGCCGGGGGCGGCCCAGACGGCGGCGCCGCTGGTCACCACCCCGATCAGGGGCGGGGCGAGTTCGGGCGGCCGGCGGCCCCCGGGCGGGCAGATCAGGTCGAGCGGGCCGGGCAGGTCGGTGCGGTCCAGGAACAGCGCGAGGAACTCCTCGGGCTCGGGACCCGGGCGCCCGGACAGCCGGCTCCACCGCACCACCGCCGCCACCTCCCGGGCTCTCGGACGACGGCCGATCCTCCCGTACGGCACGGCGCCCGGGCAGTCACCGTTTCGGGGATGGCCCGCGCCGCGCCCCGGGCCCCGCCTGCACGGCCAGGGTCCGGATCCGGCCACGGGACGCCGCTCCGCCGGCCCGGGCCCGTTCCACCGCTCGGACCGTCCGGTCGCGGTCATGCCGGGCTGCGGCCGTCCAGTTCCTCGGCCCAGCGGCGGGCCGCCTCGCGCGGGGTGACGGCGGGCCGGGCGCCGCTGTGGGTCTCCAGGTACTTGCGGCGGATGCTCTCCAGGTGGGTCTTGAGCGTCGACTCGCCGATGAACAGCCGCCCGGCGGCCTCCCGCGCCGGCAGGCCCTGCCGGCCGACCAGCTCGATGATCTCGTACTCCCGCGCGGAGGGCAGCTGCACCCGCCGGCGGCGCCCCTCGGCCTCCAGCACCCGGTCCAGCAGCCGGTCGGCGCCACCGGCCGCCAGCCCGGCCCGCTGCTCGTACTCGGCCGGTGCGTCACCCTGCGCGAGGGCCCGCAGCAGGTCGAGCTCGGCCCGGCCGATCTCGTGGTGCGCCAGCGGCCGCAGGGCGACCTCCCGCAGCAGCGCGCCGGCCAGTGCCGGATCGATCCAGTGCCCGCCCCCGGCCACCTGGGCGACCGCCCGGCAGAACACCGCCGGGTCCTCGGACTTGGGGACGAAGCCGCGGGCGCCGGCCGCGAGCGCGTCCAGCTGGGCGTCCGCCCGGGCCAGGTGCGAGAAGGCGATGACCTGGCAGCCGAGGCCGACCACGTACGCGACGGCGGCCCGGCCGGACCGCAGGCCCGGCGGGAACTCCAGGTCGCACAGCACCACGTCGGGCCGCAGGGTGCCGAGCTCCTCGGTGCTGCCGACCGCGCTCAGCTCCCGGAAGCCCGCGGTGGACAGCGAGGAGAGCAGGCCGGCCCGGAAGGTGGGGTGGTCGTCGACCACGCCCAGTCTGATGTCCGCCGGGGTGCGCATGGTCACTCCTCCGCTCCGCCGCCCGCCGGGCGGTCCCACTCCCACAGGACTTTGGTGCCCCGGCCGGGCCGGGAGTCGACGGTCACCCGGCCGCCGTGGTGCTCGATCCGGCGCAGGCTGCGGCCGAGCCCGCCGCCGGGGGTGATCCCGGCGTGGTCGAAGCCGCGGCCCCGGTCCTGGACGCTGACCACCACGCCCTGCGGCCCGGATTCGGCGAACAGCACCACCGTCTGGCCCTGCGCCCCGGCGTGCGCGACCACGTTGTTGAGCGCCTCGGCGACCGAGCCCTCCAGCGCGTTGACCACCTCGGGCGGCGGCTCGGTGAACGCGATCAGGGTCTCGGTGACGATCAGCCCGCGCAGGGTGAACTGCTCGACCACGCCGCGCAGCGCCGCCTCCAGCCCGTGCGCGTCGGCCTCCCTGGGGTCCTCCAGCCAGCGGCGGGCGCGGGCCACCGTCCAGCGCGCCCAGCGCACCTCGGCCTCCCCGATCGGGCGACCGGAGGCCACGTGGTTGACGACCGGCAGCATGATGTCGTGGATGGCGCTGTGCAGTTCGTCCCGGTGCCGGGCCTCGCGCTGCTGGCGGTGCTGCTCGGCGATGGTGCGCCGGCGCTCCTCGCTCTCGGCCTGCGCCCGGCGGGTGGCCTCGGCCAGGTCGCGCCAGGTGATCGCGATCCGGCGGCCGAGCACGTACCAGAGCGCGAAGCCGAGCAGGTCGGAGGCGAGCTTGAGCTGCACGTCCGGGTAGACCGCGGCCGTCCAGGCGGCCATCATCGCGCCGACGGCGACGAGGCCGAGCGGGCGGCCGACCCGCGAGATGCCGACCACCGCGGCGGAGCCGAGGCTGAACGGCACCAGCTCCGTCATGATCACGTTGCGCAGGTCGGGTGCGGCGGCCCGCGAGCCGACCGCCATCAGCAGCACGCAGAACCCGGCGTCCAGCAGCACGGTGCCGCGGTCCAGCGGGCCCGCCGCCAGGGCGGCCCGGCGGTCGAACCAGAGCGCCTCGCCGATCGCCGCGGCGGCCGCCGCCACCGCGATCCACGGGTGCTCCAGCCGCCCCCAGGCGAGCAGCGGCAGCAGCATGAAGGCCGAGGTGCCGAGCCGGATCAGGCGCATCATCCGCTTGATCCGGTCCTCGGTGCCGTCCGCGACGGTACCGGTGTCACCGGCGCGCGAGGGCAGCACCCACGACGCCGTCCATCTGCCGCGCAACCCGCCCCCCAGCGCTCACAGCTTGATCGGGCGACCAGCATGGCACAGAACCTTCACGCGGAGACCACCATGGAAGAACAACTTCCGGCATTCACACGGGAGTTGACGATGTACACACCACCGGGTCGAGGTCTCGGCAGCTCGGCGCGCGGCACCGCGGGAGCGCGCCAATGCGGGGCGACATGTCCGGTACGCCCTAGCGTGGCCCCATGGCTGGAGCTGTGGAACTGGACGTGGACGGCCGGGCGGTGCGGCTGTCGAACCCGGACAAGGTGTACTTCCCGGAGCGGGGCTACACCAAGCTGGACATCGCGAACTACTACCTCGCGGTCGCACCCGGGGTCCTGCGCGGCCTGCGCGACCGGCCGACCACACTGCAACGGTTCCCGGACGGCGTCGAGGGCGAGTTCTTCTACCAGAAGCGCGCCCCCAAGGGCCTCCCCGACTGGCTGCCGACCGCCCGGATCGCCTTCCCCAGCGGCCGCACCGCCGACGAGATCTGCCCGAACGAGCCGGCCGCCGTCCTGTGGGCCGCCAACCTCGGCTGCCTGACCTTCCACCCCTGGCCGGTCCGCCGCGACGACACCGAACACCCGGACGAGCTGCGCATCGACCTCGACCCGCAGCCCGGCACCGACTTCCACGACGCCGTCGCCGCCGCCCAGGAACTGCGCCCCCTGCTGGAGGAGTACGGGCTGCGCGGCTGGCCGAAGACCTCCGGCGGCCGCGGCCTGCACGTGTACGTCCCGCTCCAGCCCCGGTGGACCTTCACCGACTGCCGGCACGCCGTGATCGCCCTCGGCCGGGAGCTGGAACGACGGATGCCGGGCAAGGTCACCACCAAGTGGTGGAAGGAGGAGCGCGGCGAGCGGATCTTCGTCGACTACAACCAGATGGCCCGGGACCGCACCATCGCCTCGCCCTACTCGCTGCGGCCCCGCCCGGAGGCCACCGCCTCCACCCCGCTGCGCTGGGAGGAACTGGAGGCGGTCGCCCCCACCGACTTCGACCTGCGCACCGTCCCCGAGCGCTTCGCCGAACTCGGCGACGTGCACGCGGACATCGAGGACCACGCCTTCGCCCTCGACCAGGTGCTGGAGCTCTACCACGCGCAGGACCAGGGTGACCTGCCGTACCCGCCGGACCACCCCAAGATGCCGGGCGAGCCGGCCCGGGTCCAGCCGAGCCGGGCCCGCAAGCCCGAGGCGTAGGCCCTGTCCGGCCGTAGCATGGGCCCGTGCTGATCAGGGACCAGGGCGCCGCGCGCAGCGCCGGTGCGGACGGATGACCGGGGCCCGGACCGACCTCGAGGCCGGGACCGGGACCGAGGGCGAGGCCGAGGCCGCTGAGGCCGCCGCGGCCGCCCGGCTGGTCCGCCGGTTCGGGCCGGGCGTGCTCGGCTGGCACCGGGAGCTGCCCGGGCTGGTCACCGAGCTGTCGCGGCGCTGGGGCCTGCGGGTGCTGGACGCCGGCGGCGGCGGGACGGCCCGGGTGTACCGCTGCGTCCGGGCGGCCGACGGCGCGACCGTCCGCCTCAAGCTGACCCCCGACCCGCTGATCGCCCGCCAGGAGGCGGCGGCCCTGCGGTGCTGGGCCGCTCTGCCGTCGGTGGTCACGCTGCTCGCCGACGATCCGGACGCCGGGGCGCTGCTGCTGGCCGAGGTCGAGCCCGGCACGCTCCTGCACGGGGCCGGCCCGCGGCCGGCCGAGGTCGGCGCCCTGCTGGCCGGCCTGCGCACGCCCGTCGAACCCCCCGCCGGACTGCCGCGGCTCGCCGAGCGGACGGCCCTGCTGTTCGACCTGGCGCGGCGGCGGGACGTGGCGGTGCCGGAGCGGTGCGTCCGGGCCGCCGCGGAGCTGGCCGGGGACGGCCCGGCCGCCCTGGTCCACGGCGACCTCCACCCGGGCAACGTGCTGATCGGCCCGGGCGGCCGGCTGGTCGCCATCGACCCGCGCCCCTGCCTCGGCGACCAGGACTTCGACCTGGTGGACTGGGCCGTCGACGGCGTCACCGACCCCGCCGGGCTCACCGCCCGGATCGAGGAGCTCACCGCCGTGGTCCCCGACGCCCGCCCCGACCGCCTGCTCGCCTGGTGCCGCGCCCTCGCCCCCGTCCTGCTCACCCCCGGCCGCGACGACCCCCTCGCCCGCCACCTCACCCTGCCCACCGGCTGACCGGCCACCGCCCGAAAGGAACGTGCCCGTGCAGGTCCTCGCGGGCAGGTAACCGTCAGGCGGTAGGCGGCGCGGTCGGCCCGTCCGCGGCGGCGGCGTAGCGGCGGGCCAGGTGGGCGAAGGCGGCCCTGAGTTCGGGTGGGCCGATCACCTCGATGTCGGCGTCGAACCGCCCGACGGCCGCGGCCAGGCCGGGCCAGGACCACGAGCCCAGGACGACCCGGCAGCGGTTCGGGCCGATCTCCTCGACGACCGCGTCGTGGGCGTGGCGGGAGACCACCGCGGCGGCCAGGTCGAGGATCACCTCGCCGCGGCAGGGCCAGTCGCCGGAGCCGTCCGAGCCCCGGAACCTGCCGGCCACGAAGGCGTCCACCGCGCCCCCGGGGAGCTCGCGCGCGGTGAAGCGGGGCCCGGTGGGGGTGCGCGGGGTGATCCGGTCGGCGCGGAAGGTGCGCCAGTCCGCGCGGTCGAGGTCCCACGCGACGAGGTACCAGCGTCCACCCCAGGTGACGAGGTGATGGGGCTCCACCCGGCGCGGCGGGACGCCGGCGCGCTCCTCGCGGGCGGTGCCCGCCGCGGCCGCGGAGGCGTAGTCGAAGCGCAGCACCTCGCGGGCGTGCACGGCGGCGCCGAGGACCGCCAGCACACCGCCGGCGACCTGCGGCTCCGGCCGGGCCGTGGGCGGCCGGACGGCGGTGACCCGGACGCTGTCGATGCGGTGGCGAAGCCGTGCGGGCATGACCTGCCGGACGGTGTGCAGCGCGCGTGCGGCGGCCTCCTCGATGCCCGCACCGCTGGTGGTGGCGGCCTGGAGGGCGACGGCGAGGGCGACGGCCTGGTCGTCGTCGAACAGCAGCGGGGGCAGTTCCGCGCCCGCGTCGAGCCGGTACCCGCCGTCCGGCCCCTTGAAGGCCGTCACGGGATAGCCGAGCTCGCGCAGGCGCTCGACGTCCCGGCGTACGGTGCGCGGGCTGATGTCGAGGCGCTCGGCCAGCAGCGCACCCGGCCAGTCGCGGCGCGCCTGGAGCAACGAGAGCAACGCGAGCAGGCGTGCCGAGGTCTTCTGCATGGCACCCATCCTGCCCGGGGAAGCGGTCACGTCCTGGCCGCTTCGCCTGCGATCGTGGGAGCAACCGGAGGGACCGGCGACCCGACAGCAAGGACCGAGCACCGACGATGCGCACCGTTCTCGACACCCGGTCCCTCAACCGCGCCACGCTGGCCCGGCAGTTGCTGCTCGACCGCGCCGACCTACCGGCCCTCGACGCCGTCGCGCACCTCGGCGGCCTCCAGGCGCAGGAGCCGCAGGAGCCGTTCGTCGGGCTCTGGTCGCGGCTGCGCGCCTTCGACCCGGTGACCTTCTCGGAGTTGCTGACCGGGCGGCAGGTGGTGCGGACCCATCTCATGCGCCGCACCGTCCACCTGCTCACGGCGACGGACGCCCTGGCCTGGCGGGCCCGCCACGACACCATGCTGCGCCAGCGCGTCCTCGGCACCTACCGCCGCGAGCTGGACGGGGTCGATCTCGACGAACTCGCGGCGGCCGGGCGGGCGTTGCTGGCCGACGGTGAGCCCCGTTCGATGACCGAGGTCGCCCGGGCGCTCGCCGAACGGTGGCCGGGGCCGGGGCCGCGGCCGCTCGGTGAGATGGTGATCGCCGCCCTCGTCCCGGTCTGCCAGCTGCCGCCGCGCGGGCTCTGGCGGACGAAGGCGGGGGTGCGCAACGTCCCGCTCTCGTCCTGGCTGGGTCGCGAGGTCGACCCGCCGTCCGCGGACCGTTCCGACCCGGTGGGCCAGGCGCTGCTGCGGCGCTACCTGGCAGCGTTCGGCCCGGCCGCCTCTGCCGACCTGCGCGCCTGGTGCGGGCTGGCCGGGCTGCCGGCGGCGGTCGGCGCGATCCGCGCGGAGCTGGTGACCTTCCGCGACGAGCGCGGCCGGGAACTGCTCGACCTGCCCGACGCGCCCCGACCCGACCCCGACACGCCTGCGCCGGTGCGGTTCCTGCCGGCGTTCGACAACGCGGTCCTCGGCTACCACGACCGCACCCGGATCATCGACGACGCCCACCGCGGCCTGTCGGTGACCGGCGCCCGCTTCGTCCTGGTCGACGGCCGCGCCGCGGCGACCTGGACGGTCGAGGCGGGCACCGTGACCGTCAACCCGCTGCGGCACCTCTCCGCGGCCGACCGCAGCGCCGTCACCGACCAGGGGCAGGCGCTGGCGTCCTTCCTGTCCGACGGCGAGAGCGACGGCATCCGGATCACCGCGTCCGCGTACTGACCCGCCGGCCGTCGACCCCACCGCGTCCGGACGGGCACGACGGAGGTGCTGGTTCAGCCCTGGCGGGCGACCTGGACTCCCGAGACCGCGTCGACGAAGCTGACGGCCCCGGACGGGGCGCTCTCGCCGGGCGCGACGAGGTTGACGGCCCAGCAGGGGAGCCACCGGCCGTCGACCTGCTCGGCCAGCAGGAAAGCCGAATCGGCGCGGCTGCCCGGCATGGCGGTGGCGCCCGTTCGTCGGCGTCACAGGGTGCCGATCGCCGTGGACGGAATTCCTCGACCCGGGCCGCTACCGGCCGGGTTCAGGTGGTGCGGATGCGGTCGAGGTGGGTGCGCATCAGGTCCGTGGTGCGGGCGAACCAGTCGTTCAGGACGGCGATCTCGTCCGGTGAGTAGTCGGCGAACTGCTCGCCGAGGCTCAGGTAGAAGGGTTCGTAGAGCTCGTACACCCGGACGTTGGCGGAGGCGTCGGGGACGATCCGGACCCGGCGGCGGTCGGCCGGGTCGGGGCGGCGGTGGGCGAAGCCGGCGCGCTCCAGGCGGTTGATCACGCCGGTGACGGCGCCGGTGGTCAGGCCGGCGAGGGTGGCGAGGTCGCCGGCGGTGATCGGCTGGTCGGCGGCGCCGATGATGTGGCCGAGGCAGGTCAGGTCGGTGATGTTCAGACCCAGGCGCTGGGCCATGTCCTGCTGCCCGATGTGGCTCAGCGCGATCATCCGGTCCATCGCCGCGTGCGCCTGTGCAGCCGTCGCCGCAGGGCGGGGCTTGCCCTCCATCAGAATTCCCCTTAGCCTCTAAGATACTTAGCTCGTGAGATAAACGGTCTCTCCAGCCTATCCGTCTGCCCTGATACCCCGGAGGAAGCGATGAGCGCCCTGCACGGCCACCACGACATGGGACACACCGTCGCCGGCTGGACCGGCAGCGCGATCGCGCTGGTCGGGTTCACGGTGGCCGGGCTGGCGATGTGCGCCGGGCAGCCGGCGGGCCTCTGGGCCGGCGGTGCGCTGGTGGCCCTGAGCGCCTTCGTCACCTGGGCGCTGCACCTGGCGGGGTGGGGCAAGCCGAGCGGCCCGCGCCCGGAGGCGCAGTGGGACTGGCGGGTGCGGGACACCATGGCGGGGCACACCGGCTGCCTGGGCTGCCGCCTCGCCGGTCGCGGACGGCGGCCCGCCGGCGCCCCGGCAGCAGCACCGTCTCCGGCGCCCGCACCCACCGCACCCGCACCCGCTCGGGCGAAGGCCGCCGCCGAGCAGAACTGACGCACGGCCTGGCAGGATGGGCCGCATGGAACGTGTGGTGGGAATCGGCGGTTACTTCCTGCGGGCGACCGACCCGGCGGCGCTGGGTGCGTGGTACCGCGACTGTCTGGGCCTGGATGCCGACGAGCACGGGCTGTGGCGCCAGGAGGCCGGCCCGACGGTGTTCGCGACCTTCGAGTCCGGGACGGACTACTTCGGCTCCCGCACCCAGCAGACGATGCTCAACTTCCGGGTCCGCGACCTGGACGCGATGCTGGCGCAGCTGCGCGCCAAGGGCGCGGACGTGGCCGAGGAGACCCAGGAGATGGACGGGGTCGGCCGCTTCGGCTGGGTCACCGACCCCGACGGCAACCGGATCGAGCTCTGGCAGCCCAGCTGACCGGCCGCCGGCCCGCCGGTGGTGGACAGGGGTGGGTGGACAGGGGTGGACAGCGGCGGACGGTCCCCGGTGCCGTCCGCCCTGGAGAGTGGACAGTCCCCCGGACGAGACTGCGGGCAACGCGACCCCGGCCATCCGCGGCCGGGGCCGGCTCCCCGCAGAGGATCAGCCATGACCGACACCGCGAACGCCCCGCAGCCCTCCGCTCCCGAGCACCCCGACGCCGTCCGGGCGCGGCTGGACGCCTGGGTCGGGCTCTGGAACGGCGACCTGGACCGGGCCGGCGAGGTCGTCACCCCCGACTTCCAGGTGCACGCCGCCATGCTCGACGGCGGTGACGGCAGTGAGGTCGAGGGCGCGGTGGGCCTGGTGGGCTGGATCGCCGGCATCCGGACGGCCTTCCCCGACCTCCGCTTCACCGTCGAGGTCCCGCCGCTGGTCGACGGCCGTTACGCCGCCGTGCGCTGGACGGCCACCGGCACCTACGTGGGCGGCTTCCCGGGCGCCACGGCCGAGCCCGGCACCGTGGTCGGCTTCACCGGCACGGACACCCTCCGCAGCCAGGGCGGCCGGTTCGCCGAGTACTGGCTCAACTCGGACACCCTCGCCATGGTCACCCGGCTCGGGGTGCGGTAGCCCGCGGCAGCGACGGGCCCTCAGGCGCCGCGGCAGCGACGGGCCGTCAGGGCGCCGTGACAGCGACGGCCGTCAGGGCGCCGTGGCGGCGATCACCGCCACGGCCCGGTCGATCTGGGCGTCCGTCAGGTCGCCGCGGGCCGTCAGCCGGAGCCGGGAGACGCCGTCCGGCACCGACGGCGGGCGGAAGCAGCCGACGGCGAGGCCCGCCGTCCGGCAGTCGGCGGCCCAGCGGACGGCGGCCTCCGGGCCGGGTGCGCGGACCGAGACCACGGCGGCGTCCGGGGTGCTCGCGTGCAGCCCGGCGGCGGTGAGGCCGGCCGCCAGCAGGCGGGCCACCTCGCGGGCCCGGTCGGCACGGTGCGGCTCGGCCCGCAGCAGGCGCAGCGCCGCGAGGGCGGCGCCGGCGGCGGCGGGGGCGAGTCCGGTGTCGAAGATGAAGGTGCGGGCGGTCTCGGTGAGGTGCCTGACGACCCGTCGGGGGCCGAGCACCGCCCCGCCCTGCGAGCCGAGCGACTTGGAGAGCGTCACGGTGGCGACGGTGTCCGGCTGCCCCGCGAGGCCCGCCCCGGCGAGCGCGCCGCGGCCGCCCGGGCCGAGCACGCCGAGGCCGTGCGCGTCGTCCACCAGCAGGGCGGCGCCGTGCGCGCGGGCGGCGGCGGCGAGGCCGGTCAGCGGGGCGGCGTTGCCGTCGACCGAGAAGACCGAGTCGCTGACCACCAGGGCCCGGGGGTGGTGGCGGGCGGCGAGCGCCGCGCCGACGGCCTGCGGGTCGGCGTGCGGGGCGCGGGCGACCTCGCTGCGGGACAGCCGGCAGCCGTCGATCAGCGAGGCGTGGTTGTAGGCGTCGGAGACGATCAGGGTGTCCGGGTCGGTGAGCGCGGTGAGCGCGGCGAGGTTGGCCGCGTACCCGGAGGAGAACACCAGCGCGGCCTCGAAGCCGCAGAACTCGGCGAGTTCGTCCTCGAGTTCGGTGTGCAGGGCGGTGGTGCCGGTGACCAGCCGGGAGCCGGTCGCCCCGGCGCCCCAGCGCAGGGCGGCCTCGGCGGCGGCGCCGGTGACGGCCGGGTGGTGCACCAGGCCCAGGTAGTCGTTGCTCGCCAGATCGAGCACCGGGTCCTCGGCCGGACGGCTGCGCAGGGTGCGGGTGAGTCCGGCGCGGGCGCGCAGCTCGGCGGCCTCGTCGAGCCAGTCGAAGACGGCGGCGGGCGCGAGCGCGGTCGGCGGCACGGTGGGGTGGACCATGGTCGCACTCTGTCATCCCCGGCCCGGGGCGGGCAATGTGCGCCGGGGCACACCGCGGGCCCGGGCGGCGGCATAGACTCCGACGATCACCCCGAGGGGAGGCGCAGGTGGACGACGGCCGCCTGACCGTGCGGGACGTGCTGGGCCTGGAGCCGGTGGCCGCGTCCGGGCCCGAGGTGGCGGCCGGCCGCGGCCGGCTGGACCGCCCGGTGCGCTGGCTGCACGTGGCGGAGGCGACCGACGTCGGCGTGATGCTCTCCGGCGGGGAGATGGTGCTGACCACAGGGGTGCTGCTGGCGGGCGACGAGCGCCGGCAGGTGGAGTACGTGGAGGCGATGCAGCGGGCCGAGGCGGCGGCGGTGGTGCTCGGTCTGGGCCGGGCGTTCCGGACCACGCCGGAGCCGATGCGGCGGGCGGCGGAGCGCTGCGGGGTGCCGCTGATCGTGCTGCACCGCCCGGCGCCGTTCGCCCGGCTGACCGAGGAGGTGCACGCGCGGCTGCTGCACGGCCGGTACGCCGCGCTGGACCTCTCGGACCGGATGGGCGCCGCACTGGCGGCGCTCAACCTCGCGGGCGTGCCGTTGCAGCGGCTGCTGGAGGAGGTCGCCGCGTACGGCGGCGGTCCGGCGGTGGTGGTCAACCTGGCGCACCGGGTGCTGGCCTCGGCCGGCGGGCCGGCCGCGCTGGGCGGGCTGCTGCGGGACTGGGAGCTGGTCTCCCGGCAGGTGGCCGCGCTGGTGGGCAACGGGCCGGTGACGCTCGGCCCGGACGGCTGGGTGGTGGCCCGGCTGGAGGCCAGGGGCCGGCAGTGGGGGCACCTGGTGCTGTTCGGTCACCCGGGGAGCGCGGAGACCGCGCGGGTGGTCGGGGCGCGGGCCGCGGAGGCGCTGGCACTGCACCGGTTGCTCGGCGAGGGCGGCCTGGGCTGGGAGGAGCAGGCCACCGAGGCGCTGCTCACCGAGCTGGCGGCGGGGACCGCCCGGCCGCAGGAGCTGCTCCCCCGGCTCCGGGCGGCGGGGCTGCCGACCGGGCGCCGGGTCTTCGTCCCGGTGGTGTTCCGGGCCCGCGGGGAGCTGCCGGAGCTGCGCGAGCTGGTGGAGCGGAGCCTCGCCGAGGAGGGGCCGGACGGTGCGGCGGGGCTGGCGGCCCGGATCCGGCCGGAGGCCGTCGCCGTACTGCTGAGCCTGCCGCCGGAGCGCGACCACGAGGGCGAGGTGCGGCGGCTGGTGGTGCGGGTGCAGGAGCGGCTGGCGGCGCGCGGGGCGGTCGCGGTGGCCGGGGCGGGCTTCGGCTGCGCGGTGCTGGACGAGCTGCACCGCTCGTTCGTGGAGGCGGTGCACGTCGCGGACGCGGCGCTGGCGGGGCCGCCGGCCGGGCCGGTCGCGCGGCTGCGGGACGTCCGGCTGCGCGGGCTGGTGCGGCTGCTGCGCGACGACCCGGAGCTGCAGTCGTTCATCGAACGCGAGCTCGGGCCGCTGCTGGACCGGCCGGACCTGCTGGAGCTGCTGCGCGGCTACCTGAGCACCGGCCGCAACAAGTCGCTGACGGCGCAGGAGCAGCACATCAGCCGGCCGGCGCTGTACCGGCGGCTGCAGTGCATCGAGGCGCTGCTCGGCATCGACCTCGCCGACCTGGAGCAGCTGACCTCGCTGTACGTGGCGCTGCTGGCGCACGACGCCCAGCGCGCCCCGTGAGCGCTCAGAGCCGGGCCAGCAGCTCCCGCGCCCGGCGCAGCCCCGCCGGGTCCCCGAGGTCGTCGAGCAACGCCTCGGCCCGGGTGCCGAGTTCGCGGGCGCCGGCCGGGCGGCCGGCGTCCAGCTGGGCGACGGCGGCGGCGAGCAGGGTGTGCGCGCGCTGGGTGTGCAGGCCGTGCTCGGCGCAGACCGCGAGGGCCTCGGTGTAGCGGTCGGCGGCCTCGTCGTGCCGGCCGAGCCCGTTGAGTGCGAGCCCGGCGCCGCGCAGGGCGAGCGCGGTGCCGAGCGCGCAGTCGGCCTCCCGCCACAGGGCGAGCGAGTCACGGCTGTGCTCCAGGGCGCGGGCGTGGTCGCCCTGGGCGAGCCGGGCCTGGGCGAGGCCGAGCGCGGCCTGCGCGGCCATCCCGGGTTCGCCGACCTGGAGCGAGGCTGCGCGGGCCGCCTCGAAGTGGCGCACCGCCTCGTCCCGGCCGTCCGGGTCGAGGGCCGCGACGGTGCCCAGGGTGTACAGGGCGCGTTGCGGGAAGACGGTGTTCGCGGGCCGGGCGAGCTGGTGGCGCTGCGCCCGCAGGGCCAGGTCGCGGGCGCGCGGGTGTCGGCCGGTGTACGCGTACGCCACGGCGAGGACGGTGCAGGCGTCGGCCGCCACCCCGGGGTCGCCGCCGAGCTCGGCGGCGCGGACCAGTTCGGTGACGGCGGGCAGCAGGGCGGCCCAGGGCAGCCGGAGGTCGGTGCAGGGCAGCAGGCCCGCCAGCGTCGCCGCGAGGACCTTGACGTCGGCGGCGGCGACCTCCCTGGTGGGGTGCAGCAGGATCTGGGTGGCCACCCGGATCATCGCCGGGAGTTCGGAGACCACCCAGCGCTGGGCCTCGGCCTGGTCGGCGAAGCGCGGGCCGCCGGGGATCCGCGGATCGAGTGCGTCGGGGAGCCGGCTGTAGGGCCGCTCCAGCCGCAGTGCGGTGCACACCCCGGCCTGGTGGTGCAGGGCGAGCCGGCTCAGCACGGCGGCCCGCTCGGCCGGCGGGTCGGTGTCCAGGGTGCGGTGGCGGGCGTACAGCCGCAGCAGGTCGTGGTACCGGTAGCGGCCGGGGTCGGTGGACTCCAGCAGGCCGACGTCGGCCAGTGCCTCGAGGGTGTCCTCGGCCGCCCGTTCGTCGCAGCCGAGGACGGCGGCGGCGGTCGGCGGGGAGAGGGTGGCCGGCTCGGGGATGGCGAGCAGGCGGAAGGCGCGGGCCAGCTCCGGTTCCAGGGCGGTGTACGAGAGTTCGAAGGCCGCGTCGACGGCCAGGCTGCCGGCCTCCAGCTCGACCAGCCGGCGGGCCCGGTCGGTGAGCCGGTCGGCCAGCGCGCCGACCGTCCAGCGCGGGCGGGCGGCCAGCCGGGCGGCGGCGATCCGGACCGCGAGCGGCAGCAGGCCGCAGGCGCGCACCAGGCCGAGCGCGGCCTCGGGTTCGCGGCGCAGGCGCTCGGGGCCGGCGATCCGCTCCAGCAGGGCCAGCGCCTCGGGTTCGCTGAAGGGTTCCAGCGCGATCCGGCCGGTCACCGGCAGGCAGACCAGCGGGGTGCGGCCGGTGACCAGCACCGCGCACCGCGAGGCGCCGGGCAGCAGCGGCTCGACCTGCTCGGTGTCGGCGGCGTTGTCCAGCACCACCAGCAGCCGGCGCCCGGCCAGCCGGGAGCGGTAGAGCGAGGTCCGCTCCGCCGGGGCCAGCGGGATGTTCTCGGTCGGCACGCCGAGCGCGCGCAGGAACTGTTCCTGGATGCCGTACGGGTCGGCCGGGTCGGCGCCGGCCCCGCGCAGGTCGGCGTGGAGCTGGCCGTCGGGGAAATGGTCGAGGGTGCGGTGCGCGGCGTGCAGGGCGAGCGCGGTCTTGCCGACCCCGCCCATGCCGTGCACCGCGCTGACGGTGGCACCCGGGCGCTCCAGCAGCCGGACCAGCTCGGCCGCCGCCTCCGAGCGACCGGTGAAGTCCGGTACGTCGAAGGGGAGTTGGGCCGGCACCGGAAGCGCCGGAGCAGCGGCCGGAATGGCCGCGAGGGCGGGCTGCGGGGCGGCCAGCGCCGGGTCGGCGCGCAGCATCCGGCCGTGCAGGTCGGTGAGTTCGGGCCCCGGGTCGACGCCCAGCTCCTCGGCCAGCAGGCGGCGGGTGCGCTCGTACCCGGCCAGTGCGGCGGCCTGCCGGCCGGCGCGGTGGAGCGCGGTCATCTGGAGCGCGCGCAGCCGCTCGCGC
This sequence comes from Kitasatospora sp. NPDC094015, assembly GCF_040304075.1. Taxonomy (NCBI): domain Bacteria; kingdom Bacillati; phylum Actinomycetota; class Actinomycetes; order Kitasatosporales; family Streptomycetaceae; genus Kitasatospora; species Kitasatospora sp. NPDC094015. The sequence goes on along the minus strand of NZ_JBEOUL010000011.1, from coordinate 3,962 downwards.
AGCGGGTGCTCGTCGGCCAGGACGGTGAGTTCGGGGACGGCCCCGAGGTGCCGGCCGAGGTCGAGTTCCAGCTCCAGCCGGGTCTCCAGCAGGGCGAGCCGCCGTTCGGCCAACCGGTCGCGCTGGCGCCGGGCGTACTCGCCGGGCACGCCGGTGAGCGGGACGCCGTCCCAGCAGGCGGCGGCCTCGGCGAGCAGCCGGACGGCCCGTTCCGGATCGCCGTCGGCGCGGGCCCGGCCGGCCTCGGCGGCCAGCCGGTCGGCCCGGGTCGCGTCCAGCGCGCCGTCGTCGAGCCGCAGCGCGTAGCCGCCGGCCACCGAGAGCAGGACGGCCGGGGACCGCGGATCGGTCTCCAGCGCCGCCCGCAGCCGGGAGACGTGGTTGCGCAGGGCCACCACCGCGCTGGCCGGCGGCTCCCAGCCCCACAGGCCCTCGACCAGCTCGGGGACGGAGGCCACCTGCCCGCCGCGCAGGGCGAGGGCCGCCAGCACCGCGCGCTGCTGGGCGGTGCCGGTGTCCAGCTCGCGGTCGGCGCGCCAGGCCCGTACGGGGCCCAGCACCGCGATGCGCAGTCCGTCCACATCCACTCCTGTCCTGCTGTCCGGACCGGCCCGGACCTGCGAGGAGCCCGCCGTGCTCCGACCTACCGGAAAATTACCGGCGCGTGACACCGGACCGGCACCATCGGGTGTCCCGATCCCCTGCCCACCGAACGACCTTGCCTGCTGACACCGTTGTGACGCCTCGCCGCCCCGCCGCCCCGGCCGGGTGCCGCCGTACGCTGCCCACCTGCGCAAACGCCGCGAACCCCGCCGAACCGACCAGGGGATGCTACAGGCGTTCGATCGCCCGTTCCGCCCACCGGTGGGCCCAGGGCGTGCGGCGCCCCGATCGGAGGCGTACGTGCTGATCGAGCGGGAGTGCGAACTGGAGCGGCTGGTCGCGCTGCTCGGCGGGCCGGTCACCGGGACCGCGGTCCTGGTGCACGGCGACTCCGGCAGCGGCAAGAGCGGCTTCCTGCGGGCCGCCGTCGAGCGGGCCCGCCGGGACGGCGACACCGTGGTGGTCGCCTCCGGGGACGCGCTGGAGGCCGGGTACCCCTTCGGCGTGGTCAAGCAGCTGTTCGAGCGGCTGGCCGTCGACGCGGCGGCCGGCCCGGGCGGCGCGGACCGGGCGGACGGCCTGCTCGGCGGGCCCGCGGCCGCCGCGGCGCGGGTGCTGGCCCCCTGGCTCCCGGCCGGCGCGCCCGGCGCCGACGGCGCCGATCCCGGTCCCCACCCCGACGCCGACCCGACCACCCTGAACGGCCTGTACTGGCTGGCCGTCCACCTCGCCTCGGCCGGCCGCCTGGTGATCGTCGTCGACGACCTCCAGTGGGCCGACGCCCCCTCGCTGCGCTGGCTGCGCTACCTGCTGCGCCGGGCCGGCAGCCTGCCCGTGGTGGTGATCGCCACTCTCGGGCCGGGCCGCGCCGCCGCGGACAACGAGGAGCTGGGCGCCGTCCTGCCGCTGTTCCGGCACCAGTTGACGCTGAGCGGCCTCGGCCCGGAGGACACCGCGGCCGTCGTCCGGGAGCTGTTCGGCTCGCCCGCCGACCCGGCGTTCACCGCCGAGTGCCACCGCGCCACCGGCGGCAACCCGTTCCTGCTGTACGCGTTGCTGCGCTCGCTGCGCTCGGCCGGCCTGGCCCCGGACGCCCGGACCGCCGCCGACCTGCTCCGGCACGTACCGCCGGACGTCGGCCGCGCCGTCTACACGCTGCTCGCCAACACCGGCCCGGACGCCGCGGCGGTGGCCCAGGCCGTGGCCGTGCTCGGCGGGTCACCGGCCGTCGAACTGCTCGCCGGGGCCACCGGGCTGACCGAGGGCCGCACCGCCGACGCCGGCGACGCGCTGGTCCGGGCCGGGCTGATGGTGCGCTGCGGGGACGGCCTGCGGTTCGTCTGCGCCACCCTCGCCACCGCGGTCGCCGACGGGGTGGTGCCCAGCGCCCGGCAGGACCTGCACCTGCGGGCGGCCCGGCTGCTGGCGGCCCGCCAGGCCCCGCTCGACCGGATCGCCGGGCACCTGCTGCGCGCCCCGGTGGGCGAGCCGGACACCGCCGAGGTGCTGCGCCGGGCCGCGGTCGCCGCCGTCCGGGACGGCCGGCCCGACCTGGCCGCCGCCTACAGCCGGCGCGCCCTGCGCGAGCCGCTCGGCGAGGACGACCGGGCCACCCTGCTGATCACCCGGGGCGAGGCGGAGCTGGCCACCAGCGTGCCGGCCGCCGTGGACCACCTCCGGCGCGGCCTGGCGCTCTCCCGCCGTCCCGAGGAGCGGACCAGCGCCGCCCGGACCCTGGCCGGCGCGCTGTTCGCGCTCGACCGCTACCCCGACGGCCTGGAGGTGCTCAGCAGCACCAGCGAGGCCGTCCGCGCGCAGGACGCCGCCGGCGCGCTGCACCTGGAGGCCGAGCACGCCTTCGCCGCCCTGAGCCGGGCCGGGTCGGCCGCCGCCGCGCTGCCCCGGCTGCTGGACATGGACCTCGCGGACGCCGCGGGCGGCGCCGCCGAACGTCCGATGGCCGCCCTGCTCAGCCTGCGGGCCGCGATGGCCGGGGAGGATCCCGCCCGGGTGGTCGCGCTGGCCCGGCAGGCGCTCGACGAGGGGCCGCACCCGGTCGAGGACCGGTCGGGGGTGTACCTCGCCGCCGTCCTCGCGCTCGGCGCCGTCGGGCAGGCCGGGCTGGCGCTCGCCCACGCCGAGGCGGCCGTGGCGGCCTCCCTGGCCCGCGGCTCCGCCCTGGCCAGGGCGCGGGCCCGGGTCGCCCGGGCCGGGGTCCACAGCCGGCTCGGGCGGGTGCCGCAGGCCAGGGCCGACGCCGAGGCCGCGCTGCGGGCGCTGGCGGAGATCGGGGTCGGCCCACGCAACAGCTACTGCGTCGCACCGCAGGCCGTCCTGATCGACTCGCTGGTCAAGCAGGGCCTGCCGGCACAGGCCGCGGCGCAGCTCGGGGACGCCGGGCTGGACGGTGACCTGGACGGCCACTGGGGCAACGACTACGTGCTGCTGGTCCGCGGCCGGCTGCTGGTCGCGTCCGGCCGCCCGCAGGACGCGCTGGCGGACTTCCTGGCCTGCGGGCGCCGGATGACCGCCCGCTCGATGCCGGGCCCCGGCTTCCTGGCCTGGCGGGCCGAGGCGGCGCTGACCCAGGCGGCGCTGGGCCGGCACGAGGCGGCCCGTACGCTCGCCGCCGAGGAACTGGACCTGGCCCGGGACCTGGGCGTACCGGAGTGCGTCGGCGGCGCGCTGCGCGTGGCGGGCGCGGTCACCGGCGGCCCGGAGGGGCTGGCCATGCTGCGCCAGGCGGTCGAGCTGCTGGCCGGCACCACGGCCGCGCTCGGCCACGCCCAGGCACTGGCCGACCTCGGCACCCACGCGCGCCGGGCCGGCCGGTTCGACGAGGCGAGGGAACACCTCCAGCAGGCCGCCGACCTGGCGCACGGGCTCGGTGCCACGGCGGTGGCCGACCGGGCGCTGGCGGAGCTGCGGGCCATCGGCGACCGGCCGCGCACCCGGACCTTCAGCGGCGTGGCCGCACTGACCCCGACCGAGCGGCGGGTGTCCGCGCTGGCCGCCCAGGGCCTGACCAACCGGGAGATCGCCCAGCAGCTGTTCGTCGGGCTGCGCACCGTCGAGGTCCACCTGACCAACACGTACGGGAAGTTGGGGATCGGCGGCCGCCCGGAGCTGGCCGCGGCGCTCGGCGCCGAGGGCGGGGCCGGGGACGAGGACGGGGGCGGGGCCGGAGCCGGGTGACGGCGGCAGCACGCGGCCGGCCCTCGCGTGGGGTGGTGCGGGGGCCGGCCGGGTGGTGGTGGTGGTGGTGGGTCAGCTCTTGCTGTCGGTGGTGGGGAGTTGGGCCTGGATGAGGTTCATGACGGTGGTGTCGGCGAGGGTGGTGGTGTCGCCGATCTCGCGGC